>CAMYIJ010000005.1 GCA_947258375.1 uncultured Acidimicrobiaceae bacterium | reverse complement strand
TCCCTTCGCCAGCAATCACGAACCCGCCACGCGAACGGCGACCGAACCGCGCCGCGAGCCAGCTGACACCAAATCCCCCCTCCCTTCGCCAGCAATCACGAACCCGCCATGCGTACGGCGACCGAATCGCGCCGCGAGCCCGCCATGCGTAAGGCGATTCCTAGGCGCCGATGTCCTTCATGGTCATGGTCAGGCCGTGGTCGAATTCGAACACAACGTCAATCGGTCCGGCATCGGCGGGCACCGTGGACGAGAACATCCCGTCTTCATCGATGCGGACCAGGTCCCTAAACGAACCGGCTCGGACCAAGACCCAGCCTTCGTTGGGGGGTTCGACGGCGCCGGTCAGGCGGCGCTCCATACCCATCTCGACCACAATCTCAACGTTCTGGCCCGTCAGGGTGTATCGCTGCCGCAACTGGTCGCTCGCGCCCCGCATCGACAACTCCCTCTCCTCCACCTGCTCAGCGAGCCACCGATCGGCAAACCTCAATGCAAACAGGGCACGGGCCATCACATCTGCCCGCTCGGGAACCACCGAGGCCTGGCCGGCCGCTGTGTGTATCTGGTCCCGAAGAGACCCATCTCCTTCGCGATGCGTCGTCACGAACGCTCCTTCATCTTTTCAGCGAGTTTCTCCCTACACCGAGCCATAGTCGGCCCCACGCTTCCCGCTGGTATTCCTATTGCCAAATCAATTTCCTTGTACGAAGCGCCGTGCGCCCACAGTGCAACGAGCTGCCGCTCTCGCTCACTCAATTCGTCGAGCACTTGCTCGAGGGCCTCGATGTCCAGAGCGTGAATCGCCGCCTCATCGGGCGGGTAATCGTCGGTCTCCACAGTCATGAGGGCCTCGACGGGCACGGTACGTCCCGAAACCCGCCCCATGTCGATACATCTGTTGCGTGCCACCGCGACGAGCCAGCCTTTGATGGCACTCGGGTTGTGGTGCTCACCCAGTCTCTCGAAGAAGGTCGCCCACGTGGATTGAAAGACATCCTCGGCGTCGGCGCCGCTCACTCCGGCGTTGCGGATCGCCCACCAGACCAGGTCTTTCAGCCGCGCGTATAGCTCGTCAAAGGCGACGGCGTCGCCGGTGACTGTTGCCTCATAGAGTTCGGTGAGATCGCGCGGCATTCCGAGAAAGATAACCCCTGGGTGGCGCGACCGCCCGGGAGACTGCCGGACCTGACTACCCCCCGAAGTCGTCACAGCAGCCTCCCGAGCGGCGCACGCTTCCGGAGCCGTGCCGTCGACGAGTCGTCTGGAGGTGCGCTGAAACACCCAGCACTGACTCTCGCGTCGACTTCACGTCGATCCTTTCGCACGGCTTATCCCTCCAAGAGACGGAGGAGCCCTGCGTTTGATACGCGCCGAATCAGATCGTGTCGATCGTGGTCACGTAGCGGATCGAATCGCGGCTATCGGCCCGGCTAGCTGCCCTTGGCGGTGACTGTCGTCACCGGTATCTGGGCAAACGCGGAGATCCGGCTGGGAAGATCGACCTCCAGCCATCGCGACGATCCGTCGGGGAGCAGAGACACGATGATCTCGTCGTAGGCGCTGCATTGCACCTGCAGCTCCACGGCTTGCAGCGGATCGGGATCCCCCAGAGCGCCGAGGGCACATGCGCCGGCAGCGCGCACGTAGGCGAGAGCGAATCTGAGACGGGCCTTCGCTCCGTCGGTCCCGCTTTCAATAGAACCCTGGTATTCGGCCCACACCGAGGAGTAGTGCTCACGTTCCGTATTGGGAACAAGGAAATGGAACAGGCTTTCGCCTTCTTCGGCACGCATCAGCAACTCCTGTCGTAGCTGATGGGTCGCCAGGGTTTGGTTGGCGATCACGAGGTAGCGGCGCATTGTGGGCTCCCTTCAAAAGACCTTTTCGTCTTCACGAAGCCATGCCCCCAACGCTGCTGACGCAACGCTGTCTACCTCGGCACTGGATGGCAGCATATGACAGATTCCCGCTTTTGGCTAGTGCTGCCCGATTGTGAGGGGGTCGATCCGGATCCCCTGCGCCCTCAGGCCTGTGGCATCGGGGGCCAGGTGTCGGCCACTCGGTAGCCGCGCGGCCATGGGTCGTTCGGGTCGAGCGTCAGAGTCCATGTTCCGGTTATCCACGCCCTCCCGCTGATCGAAGGGATGATTGCCGGGCGGTCACCCACCCTGGAGTCATCGAGGATCGTGCCCTCGAATTCGGAGTCGATGATCGACGACATGACGAGCCGGTCCCCCACCTGCATCCCGCCCCGGGCCCGCAGCGTCGCCATGCGGGCCGACAGCCCGGTCCCGGTCGGGGATCTGTCCAGTTTGCCTGGATCAATCACGGACGTGTTGCGCATGGTCAGCACTCCACGCTGTTCATCCCGCGCCAGTGGGCCGGCCAGCTGGCAGAACGAGATATGGGTCCAATCCGGATTCGTCGGATGCTCGAATCCGAGCTGCTCATTGGCCGCAACTGTGATCTTGCGGCCTATCTCCACCAGATCGGGCGCCTCGTCGGGGACAATGCCGAATCCCAGAGCGGCGGCGTCGGCCATGACGAAGCTGTCCCCTCCGTAGGCGGTATCGACTCGGATCATGCCCAGTCCGTCCACCTCGAGCGGCGCCTCGAGTTGAGCGGCGAAGCTCGGAACGTTGGTTACCTTGATCCGCTCCGCCTTTCCGTCGTGGCATGCGGCCACCACCCGCACCAGCCCGCCCGGTGCCTCGAGCGTGAGGCGTGTTTCCGGCTCGATCATGGGGACCCGGCCCGTCTCCAGCAGCACCGTGGCCACGCAGATCGAATTGGAGCCCGACATCGGAGGGGTGTGCTCCGGCTCCATGATGATGAACCCGGCGTCGGCTTCCGGATGCAGCGCCGGTATGAGGAGGTTCACGTGGCGAAACAGCCCGCCGCGAGGTTCGTTGAGAACGAAGTCACGCAGTGCCCGGTCATCGGCGATCCAGCGGGATTGCTCCCAGAGACTGTCGCCGGGCGGCGGATCAACCCCGCCCACGATGACGTCGCCGACCTCACCCTCGGCGTGACAGCCGACTATCTCAATTCCGCGCATCGACACTCTCCCCTGGACCGAAAGCCGCCCGGCGGCACCGCCGCGCTACTCGGCCGTGATCGTCACGCCGTGCTTGGGTCGCGGTTCCAAGGTGCCCTTGCCTTCGCCGTACTCGACCCAGGTGAGCGACTCGTGTTCGGTGTCTTGCTGCTGCATCGTGATGCAGTTGTGCACCGGACACACCAGGCTGCACAGGTTGCAGCCGACACAGGCGTCGTCAATGATCCACACTCGGGTGCGGTCGCCCTCACGCTCGGCGCCGATGGCCTGGTGGGCCCCGTCGTTGCAGGCGATGTAGCACAGGCCGCAGCCGATGCAGGCTTCCTGGTCGACGTGAGCCTTGATGACGTAGTTGAGGTCGAGGTTCTCCCACTTCTGAAGCCGGTCGACGCTCTTGCCCCGCAACTCGTTGACACTCGCCATGCCCTTCGAATCGAGGTAGCCGCTGAGGCCGTCGATCATGCCCTCCACGATGCGATAGCCCCAGTGCATCACGGCGGTACACACTTGCACCGTCGTAGCACCCAGCAGGATGAACTCGGCAGCGTCTCGCCACGTGGCGATCCCGCCAATGCCACTGATCGGCACCGTGCCGGCCTCGGCGTCGCGAGCAATTGCCGACACCATGTGGAGCGCAATTGGCTTCACGGCCGGTCCGCAGTAGCCGCCGTGGCTCGATTTCCCGGCCACAGTGGGCCGGGGGGCGAACGTGTCGAGATCGACACCGGTGACGCTGTTGATCGTGTTGATCAAGCTGATGGCGTCCGCCCCGCCCTGCTTGGCCGCCCGCGCCGGAGGCACAATGTCGGCGACATTCGGAGTCAGCTTCACGAACACCGGCTTGGTGGCCGCTTCCTTGGCATAGCCGACGATGTCGCGGCAGTAGTCGGGCACCTGGCCGATGGCGCTGCCCATGCCTCGTTCGGACATGCCGTGGGGGCACCCGAAGTTCAGCTCGACGCCGTCGGCGCCGGCATCCTCGGCCTGGCGGACGATCCGGTGCCAGGCTTCCGGGTTCGATTCGACCATGAGGCTGACGATGAGTGCGTTCTTGGGGTAGCGGCTCTTGACGGCTTCGATCTCGGCGAGGTTCGTCTCGAGAGGCCTATCGGTGATGAGCTCGATGTTGTTGAGCCCCATCATGCGGTTCCCGTTGTAGTCGACCGAGCTGTAGCGCGACCACGTGTTCTCGATGGGCTCGCCCAGCGTCTTCCACACTGCCCCGCCCCAGCCGGCATCGAAGGCACGCGCTATCTGGTCGCCCGTGTTGGTGGGGGGCGCCGACGCCAACCAGAAGGGGTTGGGTGATTCGATTCCACAGATGTTCACGCCCAGATCGGCCATGACGTCACCTCCTCAGTTCCTCGTCGATGCTCCGCGCCGCGGCCATCCCCTCGGCAACCGCGTTGACAACTTCCTTGCCGCCGTTGACGCAGTCCCCGCCGGCCCAGACCCCGGGTTGGGAGGTGCGCTGCTCCTCGTCCACGATGATCCGGCCACGCCCGTCCGTTGCCACATCTGGGAGCTCGGACAGAAGCGATTGGCGCGTTGCCTGCCCGGTGGCCCGCACCACCACGTCGGCGTGTACGTCGTAGGGAGGTTCATCACTCGTGACTACGGCGGGGCGGCCGTCCGCGCCTGAAGCTCCCGGCGCGGTCCGCTGACAGCGCATTGCCTCGACCTTCCCGTCGCCGATGACGGAATGGGGGGCGCTCCAGAAGCTGAATGCCACACCCTCACGGCGGGCCTCTGCCACCTCATGCTGGTAGGCGGGCATCTCGTCGGGTCCGCGCCGATAGACCACGACCGTCCTGACGGCCCCCAGTCGCACCGCCAGCCGGGCCGCGTCGATTGCGGTGTTCCCGCCGCCGAGCACGACGATCGTCTTGCCGATGAAGGCGTCCGGTGCCAGGGCCCCCGTCTTCACCGCTTCGATCAATCGCAGCGCGTCCTCGACTCCGCTGAGAGACTCGCCGGGAATCCCCAACACCGGGATGGCGCCCAGGCCGGCTCCGAAAAACACGGCCTCGTAGCCGCCCAGGAGCTCATCGAAGGTGATGTCTTCGCCGACGACCGTATTCGGACGGACGGCGACACCGAATTCCTGCAGCCAGGCGATCTCGGCGAGAGCGGCCGTCCTCGTTTGCTTGTATTCGGCAACGCCCCGGGTGTTGAGGCCCCCCGGCTCGGACGCGGCGTCGAACACGACCGCCTCATGCCCTCGCTTGGTCAACTCGGCGGCGCACGCCAGCCCGGCCGGTCCCCCGCCGATCACGGCGATCCTCTTGCCGGTCGCCGGTGCCGCGCTGAACAACTGGACACCACCCTGGATGACGGGGCCGGTGGCGTAGCCTTGCAGTCGCCCGATCGGTATCGGGCGGCCATCGACGTCGTTGAGAACGCACGCCCCCTCACACAACACGCTCGTGGGACATACGTGGGCGCAGGAATCGCCGAGGATATTGGCCTCGAGGATCACCCGGGCAGCCCCGAGGTCGTCCTCGAAGGCGATTCGTTTGATGAATCCGGGCACATCGATCGCCGTGGGACAGGCACGGATACAGGGCGCATCCCAGCACATGAGGCAGCGGTGGGCTTCGGCGAACGCGGCTGAGCGCGAGAGGGCAGGGCGAGGGGTCAGACCGGGCACAACATCAGTCGTCATTACACGAGCCTACCCAGCGAATACGGCCCGAGTCGACCAAAACCCCTCACACCAATCTCTCGATGTGGGACCTGGCGACGATCTCGTTAGCCTCGCCGGGTGGCCAGTCGCATGTCCCCATACTGGGTGTTTGCCGCCCTTACCGCAGCACTGTCGGCGGGCTACGGCGTCCTATTCACCGTCGTCGGCGATTTCCGCGAGGCATACGGCATCAGCGCAACCGCGATCGGAATCGTGATCGGCGCCGGTTTCCTGGCCGGCTTCATTGCTCAGGTATTCATCGCCCCGATCGCCGATCGCGGAAGAGCCCGACAGCTGATCGTGATCGGTGCCGCGGCCGACATTGCCGGCCTCCTGATGATGGGATTCGGGGACAATCTCACCCTCATCCTGGCGGGGAGGATCGTCTCGGGACTCGGGATCGGCGCCGCCGCGCCGGCCATCCGCCGGATCGTCATCCTGGCGGACCCGGACAACCTCGGACAGAATCTCGGCCGGTTGCTGTCTGCCAATGTATTCGGGTTTGCTCTGGGCCCGGCGATCTCGGCCGTGCTCGTCGGCCCGTTCGGCCTGGCTGCCCCATTCGTTGTGGTGGCAGCGGTAGCGGCACTGCTGTTGCCGTTGACCTTCTTTGTGAGCGTCAGCGAAACCGAGGACATCTCACGGCAGCGCCTGGCCCTGGACCTGCTGCGCAGCCGGGTGGTGGCGGGCGCCGTTGTTCTCGGCGCTACCGCCTTCCTCATGATCGGCACGTTCGATGCACTCTGGGATGTCGTCCATGAAGACCTGGACACGCCGACCTGGATGGCGAACCTCGGAATCACCCTGTTCGCCATACCTCTGGTCATCCTGGGCCCTACCAGCGGCCGGCTTGCTCAGCGGATCGGACCCTTCAAGATCGGGGCACTGGGCCTGCTTGCCGGAGCCATATTCATGTTCAGCTATGGCCGGCTCCCCACCGGGACCTGGATCTTCGGCGTTGCGATGTTCCACGCTGTCTCTGACGGGCTGACGCTGGTGGCCCCCGGGGTCGCGGTCGCCATGTCGGTTCCCAAGGAGCGCCAAGCCGGAGCCCAGGGTGTGATGGGTGCAGCCCAGGCGCTCGTAGCGGGCATCGCAGCAATCGTCGTCGGTGCCCTCTACGAGGCATCGGGACGGGCCGCCGCCTACGCAGCCGGCGCCGCCGCCATGGTCTTGTTGATCGCCGTCGCCATGGCGCTGGCAGCTCAGTTCTGGCGAACCGGACGTCATCGTACGGCCGATACGACGTCCATCTCCGCCGAGCTGGAATCCGGTGCGCCGATGTCGCCCACGACGACCGTGCCGTAGCCGCCGGGAAGGTTCGGGTCCACCGGGACAGGGTGTGAGGGCTCCGGCGCGAGGTAGGGTTCGCGCATGGACCTCCTGCTAGAGCTTTTCCGCCACAACACGATGATGAACCGGCGGCTGCTGGACGCGTGCCGGGCCCTCTCGCCCAACCAGCTCGATGCGACCGTCTTCGGAACCTACGGGACGATCGGCGCCACGCTGGTCCATATCGCCAACTCCCAAGTGGGCTACGCAGCCCGGCTCCTCGACATCGAGCGCCTGGAACCTCTGACCGAGGACCCGTTTCCCGGCTTCAGAGCCCTGGAAGAGCGAATGGCGCTGGGTGACGCCCAGCTCGAAGAGGCAGCCGCTGCTCACACCGAGCGCGAGGTTGAAGTCACCGGTGACGACCCGGTTGGTACATGGCGGATGCCCGTGTCGCTCTTCCTCGTGCAGGCCATCAACCACGGCACGGAGCATCGCTCGCAGGTTGCCACGATCCTCACGCAGCTCGGCCTCGAGCCACCCGACATGGACGGGTGGACCTACTTCGACGCCAGCGGCCAGCTCGTCCCGGTCGAGCAACCGGCGGCCCCGACCAAGCCGGTTGAGCCGCCCCTCGTTACCGGCGAAGTCCCCGACGATCTGCTGGCGGCGATCAAGGCCGATGCCGAATCGCGGATACCCGGAGGCGGTGCCATCACGGTTGTCCGAGCACAGGCCGTGACCTGGCCCAGCGGGGCCCTCGGCTGTCCCGAACCGGAGATGATGTACACGCAGGCCCTCGTTCCCGGCTACTGGGTGGAGCTCGAAGTCGACGGGCAGCGTATGGACTATCGGGCCGCAACCGCCGGGGGGTTCCGGCATTGCCCAGGTGGCGGGAGGCCTCCGGTTTCCGGTGACAACACGTAGGTACCCGCCTAACGCAGTTCTACTTTCCGCGACACTCGACCACAATTAGCGCGCGAGCTCCCCTTCTTGCTAGCGTTGCAGCGGGCCGGCTGGAGATCTCTTGGGGGCCAGCCGGAAGGATAGGAAGACATACAAGGAGGCGGAGCCAATGCGCTCAACCAGGGTACGCCGCGGGCGTTCCAGTCGCACTCTCCTCGTAATGGTCATGACACTCGGATTGGCGCTTCCCGCGCTGCCGGTGCTTGGTCAGGACGTGGATCGAGCCGTGCCGGACGACGCAGCAGCGGCGGTGGCGATTCAGAAGGTTCAGAAGCCGTACATCGTGATGATGACGGCAGACCCTGCTATCGCATACGACGGTGGAATCAGCGGATACAAGGCCACCAAGCCTGCCGCAGACACGAAGATCAATCCAAACAATGGCAAGGTCAAGAGGTACGTCTCGTACCTGAACGGCGCCCACGACGACGCCCTCCAGGGGATCGGTGTCGGTCTCGAGCGCAAGTTCGCCGACTACAGCATGTCCTTCAACGGCTTCGCCGCGATGCTGACGGGCGCAGAAGTTGCCGCGCTCAGCGCGCGCGATGACGTGATGATGGTCTTCGCCGATGAAATGCGAACTGTGGACACCGACGCGAGCCCCGGCTATCTCGGAATGGAAGGCGTCTGGGACGGAGGCAACGGCCTCCTCGGTGAAGACATCATCATTGGTGTCATCGACACGGGGATTTGGCCGGAGAACCCGAGCTTCTCGGATCAGACCGACCTCGGAGACGACCCGGGAACCAAGAACGGCGCCAAGCATCAGGCCAATCTCGCCTACGGTCCGGCACCGGCCGATTGGCACGGTGACTGCGTATCGGGCGAGCAGTTCTCGCAGGATGACTGCAACAACAAGCTCATCGGTGCCCGCTACTTCGTAGAGGGTTTCGGCAAGCAGAAGGCCCTGTTCCCGCAGGAGTACCTGTCACCGCGTGACTGGGATGGACACGGCTCACACACGGCCTCGACGGCCGGTGGCAATGTGGTCGACTCCCCGCTCGGGACCATCTCCGGCATGGCGCCGCGTGCTCGCATCGCGATGTACAAGGCTTGCTGGAACAGCGATCCGGGCGGATGTGCCAACTCCGACCTGGTTGCCGCCATCGACTCGGCGGTCGCCGACGGCGTCGACGTGATCAACTATTCAATCGGCTCCTCGGCCCAGACGCTGGCGAGTCCGGATGAGATCTCATTCTTGTTCGCCGCCGACGCCGGCGTCTTTGTCGCCACTTCAAACGGCAACGACGGCCCCGATCCGAATACGACTGGTAGCCCGTCGTCTGTTCCGTGGCTGACCTCCGTGGGCGCCACGAACCATCGCGAGTGGCTCGGTACCGCGACGCTCGGCAACGGTGACGTCCACGACGGCGCTTCGGTCGCCGATCCGGCGGGCACGGGCCAACTGCCGCTCGTGGACGCCTCGGACCACAGCAACCCGCTGTGCTATCCGGAGATCACCTTCGATCCGCCCATCACCGACAAAGCGGTGTTGTGCTGGCGCGGCGATATCGCACGTGTCGACAAGTCGCTGGCCGTTTACCAGCAGGGCGGAATCGGCATGATCCTGGCCAATGTGCCGGGCGGTGCGGGTGGCACCAACGCCGACTTCCACTCGGTGCCCTCCATTCATGTGGATGCGGCCGCGGGCCAGGCGATCTCCGCATACGAGGTGGCCGCCGCAGGCGCCGCAACGGTTGATATCGCCGGCCAAGCCGGCGGTATCGGCGCAGTTGCCGGCTTCTCGTCGAGAGGCCTCGGCGCTTCGGCCGATCTCATCAAGCCCGACATCGCCGCTCCCGGCGTGTCGGTGCTCGCCGCCGACGCAGAAGTGACCTTCTACGGAGTCAACACCGACGGTGTGATCCACAAGAGCGGCACCTCAATGGCCAGCCCGCACATTGCGGGTATCGGAGCCCTCGTCGTCGAGGCGCACCCGGACTGGTCACCGGCACAGGTGAAGTCGGCGCTGATGACGACGGCCAGCGCCGCCGCCACTTTCAGCGATGACGGGGTGAGCCCGGCAACGCCGTTCGACACCGGCTCCGGACTTGTCCAGCCGGCTTCGGCGCTCGATCCGGGCCTGACGTATGACACCGGGTTCTACGACTATGTCGCCTTCCTGTGCGGCAACGCTCCCGGTGTCGTCAGCGACTCGTTCTGCGCCTCTCTGGCCGGAGCGGGATATCCGTTCGATGGCAGCGACCTGAACCAGCCGAATGTGGCGATTGGCGCCCTCGCCGGATCCCAGACCGTGACCCGTACGGTCACCAACGTGGGCCCGGCCGGCACCTACAACGTGTCGATCGACGCCCCCGCGGGAGTCAACGTCACGGTCTCGCCCGCCTCGTTGACCCTGGCCGAAGGGGAATCGGCATCGTTCGAAGTCGCCTTCGAGCGCACCGATGCGCCGCTGGGCGTGTACGCCTTTGGCTCATTCACGTGGACCCATGGTCCGCACAATGTGACCAGCCAGGTGGCCGTGCGCCCGGTGCAGGCTTCCTTCCCGGCAGCCATGTCCGGTGAAGGTGCCGATGGGCAACTGTCGTTCGACATCGACTTCGGGTACACCGGCGACTACACGGCGGCGACCCACGGGCTCGTTCCGGCGACCACCGAAGACGGCAACGTCCTCGATGACCCGGCCAACGACATCAACGCCGCACTGGGGACCTGCGACTTCTCGTCGTTCCCGTATCAGTGCACCGGCATCACCTGGCACCTCGTTGAGGTTCCGGCCGATGGCGTCTACGTCCAGATGTCGCTGTTCGACGACTACACGGACGGTGCCGACGATCTGGACCTCTACGTGTGGGGTCCGACTGGGGCTTTCTTCGGAGGCTCCGGATCCGGAACCTCGGCCGAGCAGGTGGCCGGCCTGGCCGCACCGGGCCTCTATGAGGTCGCGGT
Source organism: uncultured Acidimicrobiaceae bacterium (assembly GCA_947258375.1). Lineage (GTDB taxonomy): Bacteria > Actinomycetota > Acidimicrobiia > Spongiisociales > UBA5794 > JAHEJX01. The sequence continues at coordinate 58,331 of CAMYIJ010000005.1, read as the reverse complement.
GCACGGCTGGCAGACGGACGGAGCCGACAGCAATTACACACTGTTCTCCTGGGCGTTCGGCGCCGACGAGGGCAACATGAGTGTGGATACGGCCCCCGCCTCCGCAGTACTCGGTGGATCCGGCACGGTCGGTGTCAGCTGGAGCGGCCTGACGCCCGGCGAGATGTATCTCGGAGCTGTTTCCCACAGCGACGGAAGCATCTTCGGTATGACATTGATAGAGATCAACTCCTAGATCGGTTCTAACGAACCCAGACAGATTGGGGCCGCCCTCCGGGGCGGCCCCTTTCAAGTCGACCTCTTGGAAGAACTTCTTGCACCTCACGTTACGTGAGGTCATAAAGTGGGCGCCATGGACTATACGGTTGGTGAGGTCGCTGCGTTGGCCGGCGTGACGGTGCGGACCCTGCATCACTACGACGAGCTGCGTCTGGTGACTGCGCGGCGCAGCGCCAACGGCCACCGGACCTATGACCAGGCGGCGCTCGAGGCTCTGCAACAGGTGCTCTTCTTCCGCACGTTGGGTTTCCAACTCGGCGATATCGGACGGATTATCACCGACCCCGGCTTCGATCGGGCAGCGGCACTCGAGCGCCAACGCGAGTTGATGATCGGCAAGCTGGCCCGCACCCGCGGGATAGTTACCGCCATCGAGGCCGCCATCGAGTCTGCAGGAGAAGGAGTGCCGGTGAAAGCGCAAGACATGTTCGGTGGATTCGACCCCTCCGACTACGAGGACGAAGTGAAGGAACGCTGGGGAACCACCGACGCGTATCGTGAAGCCGGTCGGCGCACCAAGGGGTACAGCAAGGCCGATTGGGCCGATCTCCAGCAGGAAAGCGGCGCCATCCTCGAATCGCTCGCCGACCTCATGCGGGCCGGGACGCCTCCCGGCGCCGCCACCGCAATCGATCTCGCCGAGGCACACCGCCTCCACATCGATCGCTGGTTCTACCCCTGCTCCCCACAGATGCACCTGGCACTCGGCGAGAGCTACGTGGCAGACCCCCGCTTCACCGCCTTCTACGACAAGATCGAACCCGGCCTGGCGAGCTATCTTCGCGACGCGATCGTCGCCGGCGTGGCCGGGGGGTAGCCGGGGCGAGCACCCGGCCGACGTGGGTTCGCTGGTTTCCAAAAAGGTTGCCCTCGGGTGCCCCCAACGCCGCGCGGTAGTCCATGGCCGGCTACAAACCTGCTGAATAACCACTGTGGATGGACCTGCCGAGGGGGGTTTGGGTGAGGCCACCGCGACCCAGAGGTGCCGGCACGCCGCTAGCCAAACGTCCCGAGCCGAGAGCCACAGAGACGCCGCAATCGGATTGCTCAGCAGATTCCTAGGAGCCTGGTGCCGCGTTCTGCCTGGATATGCCCTCTTTTTCGACGTGGCGGGAACTTTTTCCTCGACTCCGTTTCTAAGACCACGAGGAAGGACATTGAGGAGGGAGCCGAAATGGGAGACGAAAAGCGCCCGCGATATTGGGCGTGGGGACTAGCTGGGTGGGTCGGGATCACCGCGCTTTGCTTGCTGACCCACCTTGGGTCACTGGAAACCAACCTGGCCGAGCGCTCCCAGATCGCATTGATGGAAGCCGGGTTGGCCGGCCAGATAACAGAGGGCGAAATCAGCTTCACCGGCGAGATCGCCACGCTGCGGGGAAGCGTGAACGACTCACTCGTCAGAGCGCAGGTAGCAGCCGTCGTCGAAGATGTACGCGGCGTACGCCGCATCGAGAACGAGATCACGGTGGCACCGGTCGCCGCCGCAGAAACGCCCGCCCCGGCGGTGCCGACCACAACGGCGGTTCCTCCTCCGGTGGCGCTGCGGCTCCCCAGCATGTCGGCAGTCGTGGATAGCGCCACGATCACGCTCTCGGGTGAGGTGCCGTCACAGGATGTGGCCGAGGCCTGGCTCGCGGCGGCCACAAGCGCCTACGGAGCAGGCAACGTCGTCGACCAACTCACGGTCACAGAAGAGGTCGGCTCGCAGGACTGGCTCGCCGCGGCAGCATCGTTACGACTGCTCGAGTCGACCTCCGGCGGATCGATCGCCATCCGCAATGACGCCATGGTGGTTACCGGGCTGGTCGCCGATCAAGCTGCCCACGACGAGGTTCTGTCCGCTCTCGTCGCCGCGTTCCCCAACGTAACAATCGACGACCGGCTGGAAATCGCACCTCAAGCCAGCGATGAGATCGCCGCACTCGACCTCACCGGCATCCAGTTCGAGTCCGGCAGCGCCACGATCACGCCCGAATCGACCTCGACCCTGGATAGGGCGACCGAGGTGTTGGCGGCGTTCCCGAACGTGGCAGTAGAGATTGCCGGCCACACCGACAGTGACGGAAGTTCCGCGGCCAACCTGGCCCTCAGCCAGGCAAGAGCCAACGCGGTGCTCACATACCTCGTGGAAGCCGGGATCGCCGCAGAGAGGCTCACCGCCGTCGGCTACGGCGAGAACGAGCCAATCGCAGACAACGCCACTCCCGACGGGAAGGCACAGAACAGAAGAATCGAACTCGTGACTACGGAGGGTGAATAGCAATGGATCTCTGGTTTATCAGCAAGATCGCCTTGTGCCTGGCAGCGGCTGTGTTGCTGGGGCTGGGGTTGGGTTGGTTGATCTGGGCGCGAGCCCGCAAGACGTGGGAGCAACGCTTCGAGGAGGCCGACCGCGACCGACTCATGACGAGCGAGCGACTCGAAGCGGTCAACTCGGAAATGGCGGGCATCACCGCCCGGCTCGAGGCCAAGGACGCGGAGCACGCCAACCTGCTCGGAGAGTTCCAGGCAAAGGAGGACTCGCTCGCCCAACTCACGGTTGACCTGCGCACCGTCGAAGGTGAGCTGGAGGGTCGTGAGTCAGAGCTGGGCGACGTGAAAGCCTCCCTGGTCTCGGTCACCGCGGCGAAGTCGGATGTCGAATCCGATCTGGCGGCGAGGGTGGCGACCGTAACCGAGTTCCAGGAGACGCTGGCGAGTCGCGCCTCCGTAATCGGTGAACTCGAGGGCGAAGTAGGCACGATGCGCAGCCAGATCGTCGAGCTCGAAGGCGTTGTCGACTCGCGGAATCAGCGGATTGCCGAGCTCGACTCCAACCTGGGAACTCAAACGGCTCGGATAGACGAGCTGACCACAGAACTGACAGGAAGAACGGACCGGATCACGGAGCTCGAGTCCGGCTTGGCCGAGAGGACCGACCATATCGCGCGGCTCGAATCTGACCTCAGCGAGCAGCAGGTCCGGCTCGGGACGTTGGACACTGAACTGACCGCCAAGACGGATCAGATTGTCGAGCTCGAGGCCGAGCACGAGGCCAAGACTCAGAATATCGATCGGCTCCAGGCCGAGCTCGAGGACCGCCAGGCGAAGCTTCGGGAAATCGACGCCGAACTCGTGGCCAAGACGCAGCAGGTTGCCGATCTCGAAGCCAGGCTGGCGACAGCCGACGCGATTCGGGACCGGGTTCAAGAGCTGGAGGGCATTGACGCGGAAAAGACAACGAGGATCGCCGAGCTGGAGGGCTCGCTGGCGAGCCTCCAGGGAGTGGAGGCACGAGTCTCCGGGCTTGCCACTGGGGTCTCGACCCGAGACACCCGTATCGCCGAGCTCGAAGAAGAGAGAGGCACGCTACGAGCCGGGGCTACGAAGCTCGCGGACGCCGAGCGGCAACTAGTCGCCAGGGCCGGCCGGATCACCGAGCTGGAGGGCCAACTCGAGGCGGCCCGTCGCAGCGCTCAGACGCGAGAGGAGTTGTCGGCGCGCGTTGCTCAGTTCGAGGCATTGGTTCAGACCCGTGACCGGCGTGTGGCCGCCCTGGAGGCGGAGCTGAAGCAGGCCCGCGCCACTCGGGTGAAGGCGGCGCCTCCGGTGAAGCAGACCAAGGTCGGGACGCCGGCTGCAGATCACAAAGATGACCTGAAGCGGATCTATGGCATTGGACCGGTGCTCGAGAAGACCCTCAACGGGCTCGGGATCACCGCTTGGGAACAGATCGCTGCTTTCACCAAGGGTGACATCGCTCGGATTGCGGCTGCCATCGACACCTTCCCCGACCGCATCGAGCGCGACGACTGGAAAGGCGGCGCCCGCAAACTCCTCCCCCACAAGGACGGGGAGACGGCTGCTCCCACCAAGAGGGCCCGCGCCACTCGGGTGAAGGCGGCGCCTCCGGTGAAGCAAACCAAGGTGGGAACGCCGGCTGCAGATCACAAAGATGACCTGAAGCGGATCTATGGCATTGGACCGGTGCTCGAGAAGACCCTCAACGGGCTCGGGATCACCGCCTGGGAACAGATCGCTGCCTTCACCAAGGGCGACATCGCCCGCGTCGCGGCCGCCATCGACACCTTCCCCGACCGCATCGAGCGCGACGACTGGAAAGGCGGCGCCCGCAAACTCCTCCCCCACAAGAAGTAGGAGTCCCATTGCGTCTGTTGTGCATACAGAGGCGCTATTTCGCTCTGGATGCACAACAGACGCTGCCGTGGTCCACCAGAATGTGTTGATGACCTCTGCAACACAGATCCACACCATGACCGCCGCAGAACTCGGGGCTGCCTACACGTCTCGTGAGCTCAGCCCCGTCGCGGCCACCGAGGCGCTCCTCGACCGAATCGAGACGCACGACCCGGCCGTCAATGCGTTCTGCCATCTGGATCCCGACGAGACGATGGCTCAAGCGCGGGCGGCGGAGAACCGCCACGCCGCGGGAGAGGTGCGGGGCCCGCTCGATGGTGTGCCGGTGGCGATCAAAGACCTGTTCGCCACCCCGGGGTGGCCAATGCTGCGAGGCTCCCGGCTCACCGATCCCGACCAGGAGTGGACGTACGAGGCGCCGGCGGTTGCCCGACTGCGAGAGGCAGGCGCGATCCTCCTCGGCAAGACCACGACGCCGGAGTTCGGTTGGAAGGGACTCACCGACAACCCGCTCACCGGGATCACCCGCAATCCGTGGGATCTGTCGAAGACGCCGGGCGGTTCGAGCGGAGGAAGTTCCGCGGCCCTCGCCGCCGGTATGGCCCCACTTGCAGTCGGCACCGACGGCGGTGGCTCGATCCGCATCCCTGGTTCGTTCACCGGCATCGTCGGGCTCAAGCCGACCTTCGGGAGGGTACCCAATGCCCCGATGAGCCCGTTCGGGACACTGGCCCACGCCGGGCCGATGGCGCGTACCGTGGCCGACGCCCATCTTCTGTTTCGGACGCTGGCCGTGTACGACTCGAAGGACTGGACCGCATTGCCCGATCGCCCCGTCGAGCAGGAGCCGGCAGCAGAGCCCGAGCCGGCCGCTGGAGTCGATGGGCTGCGCGTGATGTTCAGCCTCACTCTCGGTTACGCCGACGTCGACGCCGAAGTGGCAGCACTCGTCACCCGCGCCGCCTTGCTTCTCGAGTCCCTTGGTGCCGAAGTCGTCGTCGCAGATCCGGACGTCGCCGACGCTCGGCCAACCTGGGAGACGCTTTGGTACAGCGGAGCGGCCGCTGTAGTCGCCGGGCTCGACCCGGCCCGTCTCGACGAGGTCGACCCCGGGCTGGTCGAGATCGCTGCCGCCGGCGCCGAGCTCAGCGCCCTCGACTATGTGCGGGCCTTCAGTGAAAGGGTCGATCTGGCGGTCGCCTACGGGCGCACGCTGGCGGAGTACGACCTACTGGTGACCCCGACCATGCCCATTGTGGCATTCGAAGCGGGCGTCGAGGTCCCGCCCGGCTGGCCGGAGCGGCGCTGGCAATCGTGGTCGCCGTTCTCGCTTCCATTCAACCTATCGCAACAGCCCGCGGCGACGGTGCCGTGCGGACTTACCGGGGAAGGCCTGCCGGTCGGTCTGCAGATCGTCGCCGGCAAACATCGCGATGACCTGGTGTGGCGCGCCGCGGCCGCCTACGAGGCGGCTCGCTCCCCGGGCGATGATGCGTTTATGCGCCCCATCAATCCAGCGGTTTCTTGACCACATGATCCGACTCCACCTGCTGCTCGTGATTGTCGGTCGATCGCCGCCGGGTGTAGCTCGATCGATCCGGACGCTACTGCACGGGTCGTGATCGAGTTCGAGCTGGTCGACGACGACCCCGCCGACAACGACACCGTGCTATTGGCCACCGACGTTGGAGCCGTCGTCCAGCGGCTGGTGCCGTCCGCCGAAATCTGGGGTGGCGCGGACCCCACGCTGGTAACCGTGAGTTTCGATGCACGCAACGCAGACATTCCCGATCTGGACGCGTTGCGAGATGCCATCCTCGCCGAGCCGCTTCCGCCGGGTGCCACCCTGCTCGAGATCACTCGCGAGAATCTGCCGGAAGACGGCTGAGCGCGTCCGGGGTTTCCGCGTGCGGCAGTCCGAGCGCACGCCAGACGTCTTGGGTCAGTCCGTCGGAACGCAGGCTCGCCTGGAACGCATGATCGACCACAGCACGAGCAGGGCGACGATCGCCACCACTTGCGCCATCAATATCACCTTGGTCCTCTCCGAAGCCGCGACCGATTCGCGGGAATCGACGGGCTCGGCGGTGCGGGCCCGCTTGGCACGATCCAGCATCTCTCCACCTCCTTTGTCATGCCTCCTCAGCAAATCACCTGTGGGCGCAAAGATCCAGAGGCCAACGGCCCTCGGCACCCGATGAAGCGGCTTCACCGCCGTCAGCTTTCCCGTGCGAGGGCATCCTGGAAGCCATCCGCGAAGAGGCCTGCAAGAAGGTGAAGAAGAAGGCGACGGCGTGGGCCCTGGCGGGCCTCAGCTACGCCGATCCTTTCGGAGCTGAGAGCCTCGAGCTGTTCCTCGGGCATGTCAAGGAAGTCAAACGATTTGGCAGTGCCGTCGGACTCCCGCCAGACCTCCCGACGGAGCTTCCGGTCTGCTGAGCCGAGGATCAGGTGAACCGCTCGAAGCACTAGGCGATGGCACCGACTACGAGGGCAATCGCCGAAGTCGCCAGCAGCGCCAGGACGACCCGTCCGAAGACTTCGGCATTCAGACTCCGCGACAGGCGCTCGCCAAGCGGCGTTACGACGAAGACGGGAACGACGGCAATGAGCGATTGGATGATGCGCTCTCGGCCGAAGCTGCCCAACTGGGCCAATGTGCCGATCTGCAGCGTCCCGAACCAGAGGAAGGTGATCGTAAGTGCGAACACGAACTCGTCGCGCGGCAGCTTGAGGCTGTGATAGAAGCTACCGAACACCGTCCCCGAGGCCCCCAGGGCGCCGTGCATCAGACCGCCGCCGGCGCCGACAGGAATGGCCAGGGCCAGGCCCCGCTCCGGCGACAACACGAACTCCGGCCGCAGCACATTCATGGCGATGTAGCCGAACACCGATGCCGCCAACACCACGGCCAGCACCGCATCGTCGAGGCGGGTCAGCAACACGGTCCCTCCGATCGTCCCCGCAGCGCCGGCGAGAAGCAGCCGGGTGAGCAATCGACGATGGGACCTGGCGGCGTGGCGGTTGGTCCACAGCAGTATGAGATTGGCGACCGTGTTGGGAAGTGCCAGCACAACAACCGCTTGCTCAACTCCGATAAAGGGCGCCAGGAGGGGGATCGCAACCAGCGGGCCACCGAAACCAGCGACGGCCTTCACCCAGAAGCTGAAGGAGAGCACGACGACAATGAGCAGGATCTCAGTCAGGGTGCCGCCGCCTCATGCCAACAGTGGTCCGCGATGGCGCAAGAGAGCAATGGGAGCGTCAGCTCGTTGCGGCTCGCAACGCGTTCGCCATCGGTTCGAGCCGGGCGGCGTCATACGGCTGCTGCATTCCCAGAATCACGACGTCGACTCCGGCGGCGGCGAACTGCATCGCCTTGTCCGCCACCGCCGCAGGGTCGGCGTCTTCAGGCCACCTCACATGGATCGAACGGCGGATCTCGGTGGGATCGCGGCCAACGACCTCGCAGTGGCCCAACAGCACTTCGTTGAGGCGCTGCCAGGCGGCGGTGCTCTCGGGAAATGTCGAATCCCAGTAGTCGGCGTGCCGGGCAACAGTGCGCAGTGTCCGCTTCTCTCCTTTGCCCCCTATGACGATCGGAGGCGTCGGCCGCTGGACCGGCTTCGGTTCGCAGCGGGCGTCGGCCAGCTGGTAGTAGTCGCCGGTGAACGTCGTCGAGTCTTGCGACAGCAAGCTGATGATCACCTCGACTCCCTCGTCGAAGCGGTCCATCCGCTCTTTGAGGCTTCCCAATTCGATGCCGTAAGCCTCCGACTCGGGCTCGAACCACCCGGCACCGAGGCCGAGGTTGAAGCGGCCGCCCGAGATGATGTCGAGACTCGCCGCCATGTTGGCCGTCACCGCCGGGTGGCGGTAGTGCATCCCGTTGACCATACAACCGACCCGGATCCGCTTGGTCGCCTGTGTGAGGGCGGTCAGGGTCGTCCACCCTTCGAGGCAATCCCCGTCGGCTGGTGGGGCTAATGGATAGAAGTGGTCGAAGTTCCACGCCTCAGCAAACAGCTCGATTTCGTCGGCGGCGCGCCACACGTCGAGCATGTCGGCCCACTGCGCGTGTTGCGGTGCCGTCTTGATAGCGAATTCAACCATTACAGAACTCTCTCCCTCCGGTGTTCTGCGTGACACTAGACCGACGAAACGCCGGCTCCGGGCTCGACATTGGGTGCACCCAAGGCGGCGCCGGTTCGCCGTCGCGTAGACTGCGGGCCGAGGACTAGGGAGGTACGGGCAATGCCACAGCCCACGCTGGAGTGCAGCGGTCTGCGCAAGGTGTTCGACGATCTCGTCGCGGTCGACGACGTCGGGTTCCACATCGAAGCCGGCGAAACCTACGGCCTGCTCGGCCCCAACGGCGCCGGCAAGACAACCTCGATCTCGATGATCTCCGGTCTTCTGACGCGTGATGCCGGCTCCGTCACGGTCGGCGGCAAGGAGATGACCACGACATCCCTCGACGCCAAGGGTCTGCTCGGGCTGGTGCCCCAGGACATCGCCGTCTACCCGGACCTCACCGCCCGCGAGAACCTCGTCTTCTTCGGCAAGCTCTATGGGATGTCGGGCAAGGACCTCCTCGGCCGGGTCGATGAAGTGCTCGGTGTCATCGGTCTCACGGATCGGGCCGGCGACCGGGCCGAGGACTTCTCGGGCGGCATGAAACGGCGGCTCAACATCGGGATCGGACTGCTGCACAAGCCGAGCCTGCTGATCCTCGACGAACCCACCGTCGGCGTCGACCCGCAGAGCCGCAACGCCATCCTGGAGAGCGTCGAGCAGCTCAGTGGCGAAGGTATGGCCGTTCTCTATACGACCCACTACATGGAGGAGGCCGAGCGGCTGTGCGACCGCGTCGGCATCATCGATCACGGCAGAATCGAGGCCGAGGGCACGAGACGTGAACTCGTCCAACTCGTCGGCCATCGCGACCGAATCCGGCTGGCCGCGACCGGTGGGCTCGAGCCGGCGGTCGCTGCGCTCAACAACCTCACAACGGTGGAAGAGGCAGGCTCCGGCGACGGCGTGATCGAGCTGCTCGTCTCCGACGCCGGCGAGCACCTCACAGAGATCCTGTCGGTCGTCACCGGCACCGGCGTTTCTGTCTCGGGCGTCGATGTCGACGAACCAAACCTCGAGTCGGTGTTCCTCCACCTCACCGGCCGGGCGTTGCGGGACTGACCATGGGCGCCGCCTGGACGATCGCAGTCAAAGACCTCAAGCAGCGACTGCGCGATCGCTCGGCGATCATCGTCGGCATCATCGCGCCGCTGGCCCTTGCTGCGATCTTCAGCTTCGTCTTCAACCCGATCGAGGACTTTGAATTCACGGCGGACTACGTCGTCGTCGACCAGGACGGCGGGTTGGCAGCCCGCCTCTTCGTCGACCAGGTCCTCGGAGGGATGGCGGCCGACGACACGATCACGGTCGAGGAACTCGACACGGTCGAGGCCGCTCGCGTTCTCGTCGACGTTGAGGTCGATCCATTCGCCGAGGATGTCGACACCGCCGACGCGGCGTTCATCCTCCCCGCCGGTTTCTCGGCAAGCGTGGCTTCGCCCGATCCGGCCGAGATGGAGGTGCTGGCGGGCCGCGGTTCGGGCACGGCGGCGGGCGTCGCCGTGGCCATTGCCGAGCAGTTCGCCAGCCAGCTCCAGACCGCTCGGGTCTCGACTGCGACCGCCGAGTTCTACGGCCTCGAGGGCGACCGCGCCGAAATCGGATTGCGGGCGCTGGCGGTCCCGAACCTGGCGACTGTTGCCGACGCAGAAGCCACGAGCAAGATCCTCAGCGGAACCACGTTCTACGCGGCCGGGCTGGCGATCTTCTTCCTGTTCTTCACCGTGCAGTTCGGGGTAAACGGCATGCTCGAGGAGCGCCACGCCGGAACACTCCCCCGGCTGCTGGCGGCGCCGATCCCCAAGCTCTCGATCGTCGCCGGCAAGGCGATCACGGCGGCCATCATGGGAGTCATCAGCATGTCGGTTCTCGTGGCGGCGACGTCGCTGATGTTCGGCGCCGAGTGGGGAAACCCGCTGGGCGTCTTCCTGCTGATCCTCGGCGGGATCTTCGCCGCCATCGGCATCATGGGAATCGTGGGGGCCTTCGCCAGGACTGCCGAGCAGGCCGCGGTCTACTCATCGATCATTGCCGTCGTCCTCGGCTTCATGGGCGGCACCTTCTTCCCGGTCGGCCAGGCGGGCGGGCTCCTCGCCAAGCTGCGGTTTGTCACTCCGCATGCCTGGTTCATGCAAGGGCTCGGTGATCTGGCAGGCGGCAACGTCTCCGACGTCTTCCCCGCAATGGTCGCGCTACTCGTGTTCGGCGTAGTTTGCGGCGGTTTGGCTGCGCTGGGTGTTCGAAGGGGAATGACGGCATGAAGAGCTTCGCCATCGCCGCCACGAATCTGCGCCGGTTCATTCGCGACCGGGGCAACATCTTCTTCGTGTTCATCTTCCCGATGCTGCTCATCCTCGTATTCGGCACCAGTTTCGGCGGCGACTTCAACGCACGACTGGCGGTCGTAGTCGAGTCCGATGGAGAGCTGGCGCGGGACCTGGTCACTCGGTTGGAGGGCCTCGACACCGTCAACGTCGTCACGGTCGACACAGAGGCCGCCGCGGTCCGCGGGGTCGAACGCGGCGAACTCGAGGCTGCAGTGATCATCCCGGCGGATTACGACGCCGCAATCACAGCCGGCGCCACGGTCGATCTGGAGTTCCTGGCTCGCTCCGGGCAGGAGGGAAGCAGCCTCCGCAGCAACTTCGAGAGTGTGGTCATCCAGCAGGCGGTTGTGTTGCGTGCAGCCCGTTTCGCCGAATCGGAAGGACTCGCCGCGTTCGGCGACGCTCTAGCAACTGCACAGCTGGTGGCCGACAACCTGAACCCCGTCACGGTCGAGGTAACCGCAGTTGGAGAGGCGTTCGCCCTGGATCTACTCGGACAGTTCGACTCGAGTGCCCAGACCCAGCTTCTGCTGTTCGTGTTCCTGACGTCGCTCGCCGGCTCGGCGGCGTTGATCCAAACCCGGCGCCTCGGCGTGGCGAAACGCATGATTGCAACCCCGACGTCGGTCCGCGATGTCCTCGTCGGAGAGGGCCTGGGCCGGTTCCTCGTCGCCATGGTGCAAGGCACTTTCATCATGCTGGGCACGTGGCTCATCTTCGGAGTCGACTGGGGTGATCCAATCCTGGCAACCGTGATCCTCCTGCTGTTCGCCCTGGTCGGAAGCGGTGCGGCCATGCTGATGGGCGCCCTCTTCAGCAACGACGAGCAGGCCGGCGGAATGGGAGTGCTGTTCGGGCTCGGGTTCGCCGCCCTCGGCGGATGTATGGTGCCCCTCCAGGTCTTCGAACTCATCTCACCGGGGCTATACAAGGTGGCCCACATCACCCCGCACGCCTGGGGCCTCGAAGCCTTCGACTCGATCGTCCTCAACAACGGCACCTTCTCCGACATCGCCGTCTTCCTGGCGATCCTCGTCGGATACGCCGTGGTCCTGTATGTCCTGGCGATTTGGCGGCTGCGGGTCGTGCTGACCCGATAGCTGGGTGGCGCCGGACTCCTCTCTTCCGTTCTTGCGGACATACGCGCTTCATATTGCGGTTATGTCCGCAAGAACGGGAGGGGCGACAAGGCCGCAGGATCCGCTCGCCGCTCCTCAGCAGACCCCCGGTCGATCCGCGTACGATGGTGCATCAGGTCCGAAGGGAGGCAGCAATGTCGGATAGAAGCGAGGCCCGTAAGGCACTCCGCGCCCAGGAGGAACAAGAGCGCCTCGAGCGGGAGCGAGCCGTCGCCGAGCGCGACCCGTTCGAGGGCCTCCAGGTAGAACCGGAAACGGAGTACTACGAGGAGGTCAAAGAACGGACGCCGGGCGACACGAATATCGTGAAGTGGGGTTTCGATATCCACCCGCAAGTCACGTTCATCTCGGCGGGATTCCTCATCCTCTTCCTGGGGCTCACGGTGATCTTCCAAGACGCGGCCGAGAGTGCCTTCCAATCCGCCCTCACGTTCATCGGGAACACCTTCGGCTGGTTCTACATCCTGGCGGCCGACGTCTTCCTCATCGCCATCGTCTACTTCGGATTCAGCAGGTTCGGCAGAATCCGCCTGGGCGGCCAGGACGCCAAACCGGAGTTCACCGACTTTGCCTGGTACGCCATGCTCATCAGCGCCGGGATGGGCATCGGCCTCATGTTCTGGAGCGTGGCCGAGCCCATCTACCATTATCAGGGCCCCGCACCGTTCTTCGGGGCTGAGCCCAACACGGCGGCAGCCGCCGACGCGGCGATGGTGACGACCTTCTACCACTGGGGCCTGCACCCGTGGGCCGTCTACGCGCTGGTGAGCCTGGCGCTGGCGTTCTTCACCTTCAACCGGGGGTTGCCACTCACGATGCGCTCGGTGTTCTACCCGATCTTGAAGGACAAGATCTACGGATTCTGGGGCAACCTCATCGACATAATCGCAGTGATCGCAACGCTGTTCGGCCTCGCCTCGTCTCTCGGTTTTGGCGTCAAACAGGTCTCGGCCGGACTGAACTTCCTGTTCGGCACCAGCGACACCACAGTGTTCCAGGTGATTCTCATCGCCGCGATAACGGGAATGGCGACCCTGTCGGTCATCGCCGGGCTCGATGGAGGCGTCAAGCGACTCAGCAAGATCAACTTGAACCTGGCCGGCATCTTCCTGTTCTTCGTTCTCCTCGTGGGACCGACGGTGTTCATCGTCGGCACGTTCATCGAAAGTGCCGGTAGCTACATCCAGACACTGCCGGCGCTGAGCACCTGGACCGAGTCGCTCAGCGGTGGCACGTGGCAGAACGGCTGGACGGTCTTCTACTGGGGCTGGTGGATCTCGTGGGCCCCGTTCGTAGGAATGTTCATTGCCCGCGTGTCGAAAGGACGGACGATCCGCGAGTTCGTCATCGGCGTTGTCCTGATACCGACTGCGCTCTCGATGCTGTGGATGTCGACGTTCGGCGGAGCCGCCCTGAAGACCCAGATCGACGGTGTCCGCGATGTGGCCGCGGCGGTCAACGAGAACGTCGCCACCGCACTGTTCGACATGCTCGAGGCGTTCCCGTTCACCGTGATCACATCGCTGATCGGCGTGATTCTCGTCGTGTCCTTCTTCGTAACCTCGTCGGACTCGGGGTCCCTCGTCGTCGACCATCTGACATCAGGTGGCAAGCTCGATTCGCCGGTGCCGCAGCGAGTCTTCTGGGCGATCATGGAGGGCGCAGTGGCGGCGGTGCTGCTACTGGGCGGAGGACTGCTGGCCCTGCAATCGGCAGCCGTCGCCAGCGGCGCCCTCTTCGCCGTCGTCCTGTTGATCTCGATCTACAGCATGCGGAAGGCATTCGGTAACGAATTGAAGGAAATCGAACTCGCCGAGTCCCGCGCCGAAGAGTTGGCGGAGGGAGGATCCTCATGAGGCTGCCTCGGAGCATGGCGATCGCGGCAATCGCGTTCTCACTGGTAGCAACCGCCTGCGGAGATGATGGGGCCGGTGAGTTCGATTCGGACGCGCTCGACGGCATGACGATCACGGTCGGCTCGAAGAACTTCACGGAGCAGTACGTGCTCAGCGAGATTCTGATCCAGGCACTGGCGGCCCGGGGCGCGACGGTGATCGACAAGACCGACACTGGCGACACTCCCACGACGCGAGCCGCGCTCCTGGACGGCGAGATCGACATGTACTGGGAGTACAACAGCACGGGTTGGGTCCAGCATCTCGGGCAGGGAACGCCGGAACCCGACGGCGAGGAATTGACGGAGCAGGTGGCCGACAAGGACCGGGCCACCAACCAGATCGAATGGATCGGGCGCTCCACCTTCAACGACACCTACGGGTTCGCGGTCTCTCCGGAGATTGCCGAAGAGACGCTGGCGTCACGATTCACAGTCGACGCCTTCGATCTCGAGGCGATGGCTGAGTACCTAGACGAGAACGAGGACACGATCGTCTGTGTTGAGCCTGAGTTTCCCAACCGGGCCGACGGCCTGATCCTGTTCGAGTCGAGCACCGGCTACACGGTCCCCGCCGATCGAGTACGCGTCTTTGACGACGCAGCCGAGATCTACCCGGCCGTGGCTGCCGGGGCGTGCGACTTCGGTGAGGTCTTCACCACCGATGGGCGCATCGACTCGCTTGGTCTGACGACCGTCGTCGACCGTGGTGTGTTCTACGTGTACAACGTTTCGCTGAACGTCCCGACGAGCGTCTACTCGCAGGCGCCGGAGACCCTTGACGAGGTGGTCGCCGCGATCCTGGGGCCGATGTCGCAGACACGGATGACGGAGCTGAACCGCCGCGTCTCCGACGGTGAACCTTTGGCAGAAGTTGCGGCGGACTTCATCGGCGCTTTCGGCATCAACGGCTGACCGAGGGCCTGGAGCGCCTCAGCGATCTGCCGGGAGCAGGCGGAACGGCTTGCCGTCGACGGTGCGCAGCGCCCGGAAGTGACGCTCATCGAGAGTGAAGATGTCGCGCGTGTCTCGCTGGTTGGCGAGGATCACAAGGGATGCGTCGGCTAGACCGATCCCAAGGTCCGAGTAGCGGCCGACGATATCGGAGGCCGCGGCGACGTCGTGCTCGCTGAACTGGGCAAGCTCGTAGGCGCCCCGACCGACCTCGCCCAACAGAGCGACTTCGGCGGCCACCCCGGCCGAACGGGTGATCAGGTAGTCAGTTTCCGCAAGCACAAACGGCGACAACACCCGACTCCGAGATGCCGCCAGCACCTCGGCGCACTCGGTGTGGTGTCGTTGATCGGAGAAGAGCGCGCTCAGCAGGGCGCTGGTGTCGAGGATCAAGTGCCGAAACCCTCGGCCAGCAGCTCGTCAACCCGCTCTGCAATCGTCGGATCGCCGAGACCTTCTTCGACGAGGGGGATCCTGGGCTCCGGGCGCTTTCGCGATACGAGCGCGGCTGCGATGGCCATCCGGATGATTTCCGCTTCACTCCGGCCTTCCGCGATGGCCGTCCGCTCGATGGCGGCCTTCATGTCATCAGGCAGGTATATCGTGGTTCGCTTCACGCCATACATCATGACATACATCATGAATGAGGGCTACGACAGATTCGGAGACTGCCGTCCCCAGGGCTCCCTCGCGCGTGGGTCGAGCGCCGGCCTGGGTACCCTGAGGCCGCGGGTTTGGGCCAAACCGGTGCTGGCGCGCAATCGAGACAGGGGAAGGCTTGCCAAGAGTAGGAATCATCGGTGTGGCGTTCTTGTTGCTCGGAGCCGCGTGCGGTGGGACAACGGAGTCGGCCGAGTTCCATAGTCTGTCCGTTGACGACGCGGCTTTCTCGTTCCGTCTCGGGTCGGTTTCGATCAGCGCGGAGCACGCAAACGAGTTCCACCGCCAGTACGGGAACGCTCGCGAAACCATGAGCCTTGGAGGCTTCGTCGCCACGGAGAATCCGGGACACTTGCTCCAGCGCGGTGACGCCGCAGGAGGAGCCAACTCGACCAGCACCGCGTCAACCGGATCGACGACCCTGCGCTGGGACCACGCTCCCTTCAGCGGTACCGTCGTCGAATCGGATACCACGGTGATCGCCGCCGCGCCGCCCGGATACGAGGCCATCACCGTTCTTGCCAGGGAAAGCTGCTTCACGCTGTCCACCTGGGACTTGTGGAAGCTCGAGCCGGCGCCGGCTCAGATGCTCGGCACGATCGAGATCCTCGAACCGACGACGGCAACCCTGGTCACGACGATCGTCATCGAATCATCGATCTGTCCCTAGCGGAACTGTGCGATCGGACCGTGTTTCTGCCGTGGCCGCGTTCGGCCGCCCGCCTAGCTCACCTTCTTCGGAACGGAGCCGAATAGGGATAGAACAGGCCGCATACATTTGTGGGCGAAGTCGGCAGTCGGGCCGAACATGAGCGGACAACCGCCGTCGATCACCTTGATGCCGTGGTCGCGGCCGTAGCTCGCGGCTTCAGGGGAGACACTCCCGCCGCCCGGGCCCCGATGCATCCACACATGCCCGATCCCCAGCTCGTCGCATTCCTTCATTGTGTCCGTCGCCCGCTCCGGCTTGGTGGCGATGACAACCGCCTCGACACCGCCGGGGATTGAAGCGAGGTCGTGGTAGCACTTGTCTCCCTCGACCTCATCGGCGTTTGGATTGACTGCAAACACCTCGTAACCGCGGTCGCGCAGCCGCTGGTAGACGGTGTTGCTGCCGTGACCCTTCGGATTCCGGGTCACCCCCGTAACCGCAATGCGCTTGTGGGCGAGAAACTCAGAAGCAGCTTCCTTGATGGTGGGCATAGACGGGCTCCTTCCTCAGAGTGAGTTCAGGATGCGCCCTGGGCACTTTCCCCTCAAGGGCCAAAGGTCACACGGTCTCAACCGCCCGAATAGCGCAGGACGCTGGCTACCGTTTCGGCCGAAGGAGGCCCGCTATGCCCCAACTCTCGAGACGTCGATTCCTCACCACCGTAAGCAAGGGAGCGGCCTCGATCGCGATCCTTGGTGTGGCCGCGTGCAGCGGCGACGGCGGGGACGCCACATCAACGACCACTGCAGCGGCTCCGAGTCCGAGCACCTCCGCGCCTCCTCAGCCGACCGTAACCACGACCACATCGGGCGCCCCGGCCACAACGGCGACCTCACCGACCTCGACAACCACTCCCGCCGGTGGTCAAGCCGCAATGTGGGGACGGGTGAATCTCGGAAACGTCTCGGCCTACATCCTGGAGCGCTCCGGCGAGGCGGTACTCGTCGACACCGGCCTCGGCGGCAGCGCCGGCGCCATCGAGGCAGCCCTCGGCAGCCTCGGACTCACCTGGGCGAATATCGGTCACGTGATCCTGACGCATCGCCACGGCGATCACGTCGGCAGTATCGATGCCGTGATGGCGGCCGCCCCCGAAGCCACCGGCTACATCGGAGAGGCAGACGCGGCGGCGGTGTCGGCGCCCCGGCCCATGACGATCGTCAACGGCGGAGATTCCGTGTTCGCTCTCGACATCATCGCCACCCCGGGACACACCCCGGGAAGCATCAGCGTCTTCGACCCCATCGGGCGGATCCTCGTGTCGGGGGACGCGGTCCTCGGCGGCGCCGAGCCCGGGTCCGTCGCCGGTGCCAGCCCACGGTTTTCCGATGACATGGCCGTTGCCGATCAGTCGGTCATAGATCTGGCGTCCCTGCAACCGACCGCCATCCTGCCGGGCCACGGAGAGCCGATAACCGCAGACGCGGCGACGAAGCTGGACGCACTCGCGACGTCGCTCTAGATGGGCCGTCCACTCCGCACTCCGCCCGGTCGAAACGCGCTATGATCCTACCCCACCCCGGGTGGGGTGGGAATCGGTACTGCAGATCCCCGGTTGAGAGGCAGTGATGAAACCGGAACACAAACAATCGGCGCTGAATCGTCTCAAGACCGTGCGGGGCCATCTCGATGCCGTGATCGGCATGGTCGATGACGAACGCTACTGCCCCGACATCATGAAACAGGTATCGGCGCTGCAGGGATCCCTCGAGAAGGTCAATAGGGTCCTTCTCCAGAACCATGTCGAAACCTGCGTAATGCACGCCGTCGCCGAAGGTCGCTCAGGCGACATCGTCGACGAGCTCATGGAGACGCTGCGCTACACGCCCGCCGTCACCGGGGCGAACCAACAGGAGGTAGAAACCACATGACCAGCATCACTCTCAGTGTGCCCGAGATCTCGTGCGACCACTGCAAGAACTCCATCGAGGGTGCCGTCGGCGAGCTCGCCGGTGTTGACAACGTCGAGGTGATCGTCGAGGCCAGGACCGTTGACGTCTCATTCGACTCCCCCACCGACGTCGACGCCGTCGTCGCCGCCATTGAGAGCCAGGGATACGAAGTAGCCGCCTCCTGATCTCCTCGGACGAGAGAAATCGAGCCGCATGACTGAGAGTGTCGTCTTCGATGTTGAGGGCATGACCTGCGCGTCGTGTGCTTTGCGAATCGAGCGCGTCCTGAACAAACAGGACAGCGTGGCGACGGCCGTCGTCAACTTCGCCGGCCAGGAGGCCCGCGCCGAGATCAGTAATCCGGCCGATTTACCCCAGGTACAGGCCGCCATCGAGAAGCTCGGCTACGTCATCCGGCCTCTGGAAGGCGGCGAGCGGGTTTCCATCGTCGAGCGCTACGCGGAAGAGACTCGGCAGCAGCTGCGCAACGTCATCGGGGCCGGCGCCCTGACAGTCCCGCTGATGCTTCTCTCCATGTTCGGGCCCGAGTCGCGGGGATGGGGCATCGTGCAGATGCTCCTCACGATCCCCGTCGTCTTCTTCTTCGGGGCCCAGTTCCACACGATCGCCGCCAAACGGCTCCGCGGTGGTGACGTGACGATGGACACCCTCGTTTCGATCGGGACACTGGCGGCGTTCTCGTACTCGGTGTGGGCGCTGCTCGCCGACGAACCCGTCTTCTTCGAGACCGCCGGAGTCATCGTCACCCTGATACTCCTCGGCCGCTTCTTCGAGGCCCGGGCGAAAGGACGCGCTTCGGATGCGGTGTCGGCCCTCCTCAAGCTGGCCGCCACCCAGGCCCGGCGCCTTCGTGACGGAGTCGAGGAGATTGTCGATCCCCTGGATCTTGCTCCCGGCCAGACCGTCGTCGTGCTGCCCGGGGAGAAAGTGCCGGTCGACGGAGTGATTAGTGCGGGGCAATCCTCCATCGACGAGGGAATGCTCACCGGAGAGTCCAAACCCGTTGATCGCACAACGGGCGACCGCGTGTTCGGTGCGACCGTGAACCTGCACGGCCGTCTCGAGATCGAGGTCACCCACGTGGGGCCCAACACCGCCCTCGCCCAGATCGCCCGTATGGTCGAGGATGCCCAGGCCAGCAAGGCTCCCATCCAGAAGCTCGCCGATCGGGTCGCCGGCGTCTTCGTACCGGTCGTGATGCTCATCGCGCTGGCGGTGTTCGCCGGTTGGATGATCGCCAACGGCAACGTCTCGGAGTCCCTCCGCAACGCTGTTGCCGTGCTGATCATCGCCTGCCCGTGCGCTCTCGGGCTGGCCACACCCACGGCGATCATGGTCGGCAGCGGCCGTGGTGCCGAGTTGGGTGTACTGTTCAAGAATGCCGCCGTCTTCGAACGCACCGACCAGCTCACCACCGTCGTCTTCGACAAGACCGGCACGCTCACCCGCGGCGCCATGACCCTCTCCGACTTCTCCACCACCACCGGGATCGAGGATCGTTTCCTCCAGCTCGTCGGCTCCGTTGAAGCCGCCAGCTCCCACCCAATTGGCAAGGCAGTTGCCCTCGGAGCGGAGGAACACGACGTCGAGCTGCTGCCGGTTGTCGACCTGCGCGCCGTTCCCGGCCATGGCGTGGTCGGAACAGTTGACGGTGTCGAGGTCGTCGTCGGCAAACCCAAGCTCATGGCCGACATCGGACTCATTGCCTCGACCGATCAAATCGACACCCTGACCGCGCTAGAGAACGAGGGAAAGACCGCCTTCCTCGCCGGCTGGGACGGCGAGGTCCGTGGTGTCCTCGGAGTCGCCGACACGGTGCGGGCCAGCTCGAAGTCCACCATCGCCACCCTCGAGAACCGGAACATCAGGACCGTGATGCTCACCGGCGACAACGCCCGCACCGCGCAATCGATCGCCAAGGAGATCGGCATCGACACCGTCATCGCCGACGTGCTTCCCGATCAGAAGGCCACAGAGATCGAGCGGCTCCGCAACTCCGGCGAGATCGTCGGCTTCGTTGGTGACGGTATCAACGACGCTCCGGCCCTGGCCACCGCCGACCTCGGCATCGCCATCGGCACCGGCACGGATGTCGCGGTCGAGTCCGCGGACATCGTGCTCATGAGCGGCGACCCGGCCCTGGTCGGCACCGCCATGAACACGGCGGCAGCCACGTACCGCACGATCCGGCAGAACCTGTTCTGGGCCTTCGGCTACAACGTGGCCGCCATCCCTCTCGCTGCCGCCGGCCTCCTCAACCCCATGATCGCCGCCGGCGCCATGGCGTTCAGCAGCGTGTCCGTCGTGACCAACTCGCTGCGCCTGCGCCGGCTGAACTAACCGCACCGCACCCCAGCCCAAGTGAATCCGCCGCCCATTTGGTCGTCCGTCGGACAACAGATGGGGACAACGACGTGATTTGTGCCGGACCCGGCAACGATTCCGTGTGGGGAGGTACCGGCCGCGACACGATCTACGGCGGCAACGGGGCCGACACGCTGCGGGGCGGCATCAGCCACGACACCATCTACGGCGGCAAGGGTCCTGACATCCTCCGCGGTCAGTCTGGCCGCGATCGCCTCTTGGGCCGGATCGGCAACGACACCCTGTACGGCGCTGCCCGCGCCGACGTGCTGTTCGGGCATTCCGGAAATGACCACCTCTCCGGTGGCAGCGGCGTCGACAAGTGCAACGGCGGTGGCGGCACCGACACTTCCGGCAGCTGCGAGATAGCTAACGGAATCCCCTAAGTGGCACGAGAAGGGGACTCGACTGAGCCTAATGGCCCTATTCCCGACAGTTCTGGTGTGCTTTGGTGTAGGTGAAGGAAGGATCGTGGGGTTCGCTCGACCGCTCGAGCACTGCCCCCACCATCTGGCAGCCGTACGCGTCCGGGTCCTCAATCGCCACCCCCCGGGTGCGGCGCATCAGCGAAAGGGGTGATCGAATGGCGCTTTCGTATGCGGAGTCCCTCACCAGCGTCGAGCAAGCCAATTTGGCTGCGGCAACCCGGTTCATCGAAGGCTTCAACAATGACGACTGGGGTGCAGTCCGGGAGGTCTTAACCGAGGACTATGTCTTTCACCACCCCCTCGGTGGGACAGTGCAAGCCGGCCCCGAAGGCATGGTGAGCACGTGGGCCGGGTTCAAGCAACTCTCGCCCGACTCGTGGCATCCCATTCCGGTGATGATTGCCGATCGCGACTACGTAGCGGTGCTGCTGCCCACTTACGGCACGTTCACAGGGGCCGGCGAAAAGTCGCCTCCTCCCACGGGAGGGCCGATCGCATACGGAATGGTCAACATCGTACGCCTCGAGGACGGCAAGATCGCCGAGACGTGGTTTGGGATGGACCCGCTCATCGAGATGCAACAGATGGGGGTCATGTCGCGCGAACCGACTCGCAATCTGAGCCAGGCCGCCATGGCCAACTTCGTGGCATTCCAGCTGGCGAGGCCTCCACGCGGTGCCGATTTCGACAAGGTATGCGCGTTCAACGATGCCGTTGTCGCAATGGGCCCGCCCCAGGACGATCCGCGCAGCAAGGCCGTGAAGATCGACATCTACCTCTTCGACCAGGAGGAGCCACGCGTCGTCTATACCCACCGGATGAAGACCAAACCCCCGTACGGCGGCAACCCGGCTGTTGCCGGTGAGATCAGCCGCGACGTGGTGAAGAGGTGGTTCGACAGGGTCCACTATGGGCATAGCCACATCGCCATCAGGGGGCTGGCTTCGCCTCACATCCTGGTTCACCCGACCGGAATGCCGTGCGAGGCGACCTACTACGGCGTCGACGGCGTCGGCGAGTGGCTCAATGAGAAGTGGGCCGCGTTCGGCGACCTGGTGGTTGAGGAGAAATTGGTGGTCGCCCACGGCGAGATGGTGGCCGTGCGCTGGACTGCCCGCGGGATTTCCACCGGTGAGTTCATGGGTCAACCGGCCACCGGGGAACCGATCGTGTTCAGCGGGATCTCGATGTACCGGATCGAAGGCGTCAAGATCGCTGAGATCTGGGAAACCCGCAATACGCTCGGCATCCTGATGCAGCTGAACCCGGAGATCGGGAGAGGCCGCCTCCACTGAGCAGCCCAACGAATCGGCGTCTATCCGAGTCGTAGGACCTGGTCGGCCCGTTCGATAGCCACGCGCTGCCCCCAAGCGAGATCGATGCCGTCGGACTCGATCCCGTCGCCGAATACCACTCCGCCTTCGGTGAGCTCGCACTCGACCGTCAGGCGTGCGCCCTTTTCGACCAGTCCTTCTGTCAGGGTCGTGCCGGTCGCCACCGAGGGAAAGGGTTCACGCGAGAAGAACACCAATCGGGCGTCTTCCGGCGCCGGCAAGCTCAGGGTCGAATGGCGCTCGCCTGAGATCGATCGAGCCCACCCCGTGGCGCCGGTGCCTGTGGCCACTATCACACCGGACGACGACTGCCGCTCAACCAGCCCGTTCCACGTCAACACGTAGCGCGCCGACTGGTGCGTGCGGTGGCCGACGTAGATCTCATTGAGTGCCAGAAGATCCTGGCCGTCATCGACGTGGGCCACCACCATCGTGCGCTCTTCACACTCCAGCAGCCGATCGGAGGCCGCGACCATGACCTGGCCCAACGAGCCGAGACCGTGGCGAACCAGAACGCCGTCGTACCGATCCGGATCGGGATTGACCCCGATGACTACCTGACCATCGACGTATCGGGCAACGTTGGCCACCAGCCCGTCCTGGCCAATGGGCACCACGATGTCCTCCGGCTCGAAGAGAAACGTCGGGAGATCGGCCCGCGCAACGCGCACCCGTCGCCATTCGGCCGGAACCGACCCCAGAACGAGACGAACTGCCTCGTCCTGGGAACCCTGCCGCTCCCGCAACTGGGCAAGGGACTGGCCCCGCTGTTCCAGGAAGAACCGCACCTGGCCGGCGGTACCGTGGCGAGCGAGCGCAGCCTCCAGCTCCGTGGGCCGGGTCACCACCACCACACGGGGAACGATCATCGCTAACCCTCGAGGAATTCGGCGCCGCCGGCGACGAGGCGCTGCAGCATCGGCCCCAGTGCATCCCCGCCGACCGTGAGGTGCTCGATGGTTGGCAGGTTGCCGGCAAGCTCGCGGGCCGCCAAACCGTGCAGTACCGACGCCGGGAGATCGCGGTAGATCTCGATCCGACTGCGCTCGGCATCCGTCCTGGCGCCTTCGGTTTCGCTGACCCAGCCCGCCTCGGCTTCAGCCGAGATCCGCCTCACCTCCGCTTTGCCTTCGGCGTCGATACGGTCGGCCGCGGCCTGCTCCTCGAACTGGCGGCGCACGTTGCGGCCTTCCTGGTCGATGAGCTGCTGGCGACGCCTGGCAAGCTCTATCTCGTTGGCAAGCTCGTTCTCGGCGATCGCCCGCTCCTTCTCGACCGCGGCCGCCCGCCGTTCGAACATAGCCTGATCGGACTGCTGCTGGATCGACTCCCTGGTCGGAGTCTGCAACGCCTTCTCCATCTCGGGGTTCGGGCGAACGGCAACGATCCGGACGGCCACGACCTCGATGCCGAGAGCCGTGAGCTGCTCGGCGGCCCGGAGCCGATCGTCGAGAAGGTCCCTGATGTCCGCGACTCCGTCCTGGAGCGCCGGACGTAGCTTGGTGTGGGCCAGGTAGTTGAGGACGATCTCCTGAGCGTATTGGGTGACGATCGAGGTGAGCTGCTCCATCGGCGACATCGCATGGATGCCGGTGTCGAGTTCGATGCTGAAGTCAACCCGACTGGCCAGCACTTCGGGATCAGTGACTCGAAACGTGACGACACCCTGGACCGCAACGTCCTGGAAATCGGCGCTGCGCCCCGTGAAGACGAACGTCTGCTCCCTGTCGTCCACCGGCACCTCGACGACGGCTGCGGTCAGCGGCCGGAAGAAGAAAGCGGCCCCGCGCGAGCTGGTCACCGGCTTGCCTCTCCGGTAGCGGATGACGTGCGCCGCCGGCTCGGCCCTGAGATGTCTAACGATTGGATACCTCTTGATGTCTGCCATGTGCAGCCTCCTTGCGTTTGAGATCTCTAGATGGCGGATCGCTTCGTGAAGCGATACAGGGCGGCGGGGCGGTGACCCACACCGTCCTGGCGCTCACCGGTCGCCTCGAGTTCATGGGAGGCGAGCATGCGGCGCCTGAAAGAATCCTTGTTGAGCCGTTGGCCGGCGATGGTCTCGTGCACCTGCTGCAACTGGAGCAACGTGAACTCCGTTGGCAGCAGCTGATAGCCGATGGGGGCGTAGTCGAGCTTGCCGCGAATTCGCTTGATCGCCATGCCGATGATGTCATCGTGATCGAAGCCGACCCTTGCTGCTCCGCCGTCAATCCGAAGTGTGACGGGACCGCCCTGCTCCCCCTGCCAGGGAACGTCGACCCCGGCGAGAGCGATGCCGGCCGCATCTGCGATGTCTCGCACCCGATCCCATGCGGCCAGCGCGTAGTAGGCCACGGAGATGACCCGGGTGCGCGGGTCACGGCCCGGACTACCGAATGTGTAGAGCTGCTCGAGGTATACGTCTTTGACCCCCGCCTTTTCGGCAACCACTCGGGCGGCGGCGGAATCGAGCGACTCTTCCGGGCGGACGAAGGCGCCCGGCAGCGTCCATGTGTCTTTGTGCGGATGCTCGCGGCGGCGGATCAGGAGCACGCGCATGTCGCCGTCTACCTGAGTCAGCAGCACAACGTCGACCGCTAGGGACGGTCGCTCGAAGTCGGTGGCTTCATAGTCTGCGAGGAACTGGGATTCTTCGGTTGACGACATCTGGTTCCTTGTTTCTCTACTTATCTGTGTGTAGCATATATGTATTAGATATATAAGTCAATACTTCGTTCCGAGCGACCTCCCGATGAGCGATACTCCCTACCGACATGGCCGCAGCAGACGACACCCCCGCGCGGATGTCCTCGGTTCGTACCCCTACCGTTTCTTGCGGATATGCGCGCCGATATCGGCGCGCATGTCCGCAAGAATGGAATAGCGGCGAAGGTTGGGCAGAGAAATTCTTTGCGTGCTAGAGTATCGACCATTAATTTCTTCGCTTTGGAAGGATTCAATCGATGGATCTTGAGTTGACAGGTTGCAAGGCCATCGTTACAGGAGGCAGCCGGGGAATCGGCCTCGCCATCGCCTCGCACCTGGCCGCCGAGGGCGTCGACGTGGCGATATGCGCTAGGAACCAGGAGCAGATCGATGTTGCCGTGGGCCAACTGGCCGCCCAGGGGGTGCAAGCCTTCGGAGGCTCGGTAGACGTTGCCGACGCCGCCGCATACCGGGCATGGCTCGCCGGCGCGGTCGCAGACCTCGGTGGCCTCGACATCTTCGTGGCCAACGTTGCGCTGCCGGCGCAGGGTGGCGGCGACGCCTCCTGGTTCACGCCGTTCGAGATCGACCTGATGCACGCGGTCCGCGGACTCGAAGCCGTCGAAGGCGCGCTCGCCGAGAGCGACGCCGGTTCTGCTGTTCTCATCTCGAGCGTGTCGGCCAACCTCAACGAGGTAGAGCCGGGCGGCGAAGCGTACGGCGCGCTCAAGGCGGCGATGGTCAGCTACACGTCGCAGAAGGCCCAGCACCTCGGGCCCCTGGGCGTGCGGGTCAATGCCGTGTCCCCCGGTCCGATCTACTTCGAGGGCGGATTCTGGGCCGGCGTCGAGGAGGAGGACCCCGAGACCTTCGCCTTCGTATCCAAGCTGGCCGCCCTGGGCCGGATGGGTACCGACGTCGAAGTTGCCCGGCTGGTGACTTTCCTTGCCAGCCCGGCGGCCTCCTACATCACCGGAGCCAACGTCAGGATCGACGGCGGCACGGTCAAAGCGGTCAACTTCTAAGCGGAGCCGTTCCCTTCCTCCGTTCTTGCGGATGTCCGCGCCGATATCGGCGCGGACATCCGCAAGAACGGGAAAGCGGCTCCGCAAGAACGGGAACCGGCGCCGATCAGGTGACGCCGCTGATGCGGTACTCCTCTTTCACGACCGTGAGGAACGTATGGGACGAAACCACGCTGACTTCTTCGAGGCTACGGATTCGGTCGATGCTGGCGAGCAGGTCGGCGTTGTCGCGACTCCAGATCTCGCAGATGAAGTCATAGCGACCCGACGTCGCCGCCACGAGAGTTATCTCAGGCATTGTTTTCAACTCGGCCACCAGACGATCCGCGTCGCGTTTCACCGAGATGAGGATCGCGGCGAACGAGCCGATCCCCAGCGCCTTGGCACTGGCGTACGCCTGGATCACGACGATGCCCTCTTCGAGCAACCGCTGCACGCGGGTGCGCACGGCAGCTTGCGACAGCTCCACCAGGGGGGCCAGGTCGGCGTAGCTGGCTCGCCCATCGGCGACGAGTTCGCCGATGATCCGAAGGTCGATCGCATCAAGCCCGGACGCCGCCACCGGGCTCGGCCGATGGGGCGGCATCTCCTGACCGAAGACCTCCTCGACGAGCCCGGTCCAGTCCTGTTTGAAATAGCCCATCACCGTGAGGCTCTCGATCTCGGCAACCCCTGCGATCGACCGCAGGCCGTCGAGTGTCTCGTACAGGTGAAGGTTGTCGCTGCACCGTAATTCGGCAAGCACTCCCCATCTTCCCGTGATACAGGCGGCGAACACGACCTCATCGACCTCCTCGAGTCGGGAAGTCACGTCGGTCGTCGGCTCATCCACCAGCAGAAGGGCGAACGCGAAGACGGCCAGCCCGGCGGTCCCGGGATCGATCCTGGCGGTGACGGTGACGATGTCGTCGTCGAGCAGTCGCTGGACGCGGGCTCGCACCGCTGCCTGCGACAGCCCAACAGAAGGAGCCAGCGAAGCGTACGTGGCGCGGCCGTCGACGACCAGACCGCCGATCAGGGTCCGATCTATGTCGTCGAGGTCGTTACTTTGGGGTGTCTCGTAAGGCATGGAGTCCATTCTACTGCCTTTTCGATAGCTGTCGAACCATCTGGCCGTTGATATCATTGTCATGGCGGCCCGGGACGCGGCGATTGACGGCAACGTGTTTGACAGCAGCAGCGAACACCTGCGAATATCATCGCCAATCGATCCTCACACAAAGAAATCATACGCGACATCGCCTGCGCAGGAGCAATATCGTGAGGATTAGAATCCGTAGCTAGGACAGAAGACATTGGAGGGCAAACATGGCCGTTGACACCCCGAGTCGTGTCTCACGCACGCAGATGGAAGCCCTCGGAGCGGCTTTCGGGGTCGCCGAAACGGTAGATCCGGTCTCGCTGTTGCGCGCCCTGGTTGATGCCGGCGCGGCCACCGCGAGACGGCCCATTCGGTTGGCCGCAACCTCGATCGGGATGCTGAAGTCGGCGGCGGCCATCGGGCGGTCGGTCATGAACACCGCGCTCGGCCAGGAATCCGAAGCCCCTTTCGAGCCCGCGACAGGCGATCGTCGGTTCCAGCATCCGGCGTGGGAGAACAACTGGATCTACCACGGCATCCAGCAGTCATACCTCGCCACCGCACAATCGATCCTCGCCATTGTCGACGACGTCTCCTTGCCGGACGAACGCAAACGCAAAGCGCAGTTCGCCGCTCAGTTGCTGGTCGATGCGCTCGCCCCGACCAACAACCCGGTCACGAACCCGAAGGTGATCGACAAGGTCGTCGAAACCGGAGGCCGCAGCCTTGTCAAGGGCGCCCGCAACTTTCTCCACGACCTGCGCCACAACGGCGGATACCCCTCCCAGGTGGACGCCACGCCGTTCACCGTCGGTGTGAACACGGCCGCCACACCCGGCAAGGTCGTCTACCGCAATCGGCTGATCGAGCTGATCCAGTACGTGCCGCAGACCGCAACGACGTATGAGATCCCGGTGCTGTTCTGCCCGCCGTGGATCAACAAGTACTACATAATGGATCTGGCCCCGGGTAAGAGCCTGATCGAGTGGGCCGTCCAACACGGCCACACCGCTTTTGCGATCTCCTATCGCAACCCCGACGCATCGATGGCCGGCGTCGAGTTCGAGGACTACCTCTTCGAGGGCCCGCTGGCCGCCGTGGAGGTCATCCGCGAGATCACCGGGGCCGAAACGGTGAACACCGCCAGTGTCTGCCTGGGCGGCACGTTGACCGCCATCGCCCTCGCCTACGGCGCGGCCACCGGCGACAACCACATCAACACTGCAACCTTCCTCAACACCCACACCGACTTCTCCCAGCCGGGCGTGCTCGGCGTGTTCACCGACGAGAAGACCGTCGAGACGCTGGCGGCCAAGATGAAGAAGCGCGGCTACCTGGAGGCATCCGAGATGGCCCGCACGTTCGATCTGCTGCGCGCCAACGACCTCGTGTTTCAATACGTCGTCAACAACTGGCTGCTCGGCCAGGATCCACCGGCCTTCGACCTGCTGGCATGGAACGGCGACAGCACCCGGATGCCGGCGGCCATGCATACGTCGTACCTGCGGCGCTGCTACATCGAGAACCAGTTCGCCAGGGGCGAGTTCACAGTCGGCGATGTGACCCTCGACCCCGGGGCCGTGACCCAGGACACGTTCATCGTTGCCGCCGACAACGACCACATCGTGCCGTGGCAGTCGGGCCACAAGACAGCGCAGCTGCTGGGCGGGCGCAACCGGTTCGTGCTGAGCAACGCCGGCCACATCGCCGGAATCGTCAACCCACCCAACCCGAAGGCTCGCTATCGCACCGCCACCCGGATCGGCGATGACGCCGCCGACTGGAAGGCTCGGGCCACCCAGCACGAAGACACCTGGTGGAATCCATGGATCCGCTGGATCAGCCGCCGCGCCGGCAAGAAGACGGCGCCGCCTGCCATGGGCTCGAGGGAGCACCCGGTGCTCTGTGATGCCCCCGGCACCTATGTGCTCAAGGACGACGGTCCGCAAAGCTAGCTGTAACGGCCCGCGAGGTCATCGACACTCTCGGCGCTTGGCGGGCTCGATTAGGTGGGTCAGACATGGCACGAGCAAATCGGCGCCACAGCTAGCGGGCGGAGGATGGCCGGGCCCCGATCGCGGCGAACAGCTTCTCGGATGGCGTGTTGCCCTTGGTGATGTAGAGAGCGACGCGCGAGTGGCCGGCACGCTTCAGGCTGATCAATGCTGCCTCGGTCACGGCCCGAGCCAATCGTGCGCCTTTATGAGCGGGGTCGGTCATAACGATTGCAATGAAAGGTGACTCATCCAGGACCGAGACAAGAACAGCAGACACTATCTGGCCATCGATGATCGCTCCGCACGAGTGATCGACCAGGGGAGAGCCTTCAAGCCAGGAATCGACTCCGTCACGAGCCTCTTTGAGGGTCTCGCCTTCGTAATCGATCGTCCCGATGTAGGCGTCCAGCATCAGATGTGCCAGAGCATCCCGGTCGGTCGGCGCCAGCTGCCTGATGTCCACATCTGGAGTGTCCAGGTCAGGCCGGTCGCCGAACAGCTCTATCTCATAGCGAACCTTGACGACATCGCCCATCGTTCTACAGGCCCACAGCCTGGCCGCCATCCACAGGGATGGCGGCTCCCGTCACAAATGACGCGTCCTCGGATGCGAGCCAGGCCACCACCCGCCCCACTTCCTCAGGCAGGCCGCGCCGCCGCACGGCATACAGTTCGGTGTTGACCTGGGTGAAGTCGGTCTCGGTAGCGTCACCCATCTCGATTGCCAGGTCGGCCATTTGGGTGTCGATGTCTCCGGGGCAGACTGCGTTCACGCGGATGCCATCCCTACCGAAGTCCATCGCCAGCGACTTGGTCAGGCCGACAACGGCGAACTTGGTGGTGCCGTAGGCGGCGAAGTATTCGTAGCCCTTGAGTCCCGCCAGAGATGAGTTGTTGATGATCGAGCCGCCCCCGCGCTCGCGCATGATCGGGATGACCGCCCGGGCGAAGTACACCATTCCCATCACGTTCACATTCCACGAGAGCGCCCAATCACGGTCGGTCAGGTCGAAGAAGGGTTGCGCCCCGACAGGGGTGCCTGCGTTGTTGAAGAGAACGTCAACGCCACCGAGCTCGGTCGCGGTACGCTCGACGGCCGCTTTCACCTCATCCTCGTCGGTGACGTCGCACGAGATGGCGATCGCCTGACCCCCGAACTCGGTGATCTCAGCGACGGCTTCGTCGAGCCCGGCCATGTCCTGAGCCACGGTGGCTTTGCCGAGCACCTCTGTCTCTTCGCTACTGCGCGCCAGGTCGGCAAGTGCCACGGCGGCCCCCCGCCGCGCCAGCTCGAGGGCGGCCGCTCGCCCGATGCCCTTGGCTCGGCCGGCGCCGGTGACGATCGCCACCTTGCCTTCGAGCTGCATACCTTCGAGCTGCATGCCTTCGAGCTGCATGCCTTCGAGATGCGATGTGGGGGTCACGGTCCTCTCCTCGAGACGTGGGTCCAGTGCGACGAGCCTAACGACGGGCGCACTTCTCGCGATCCTGAATCACATGGGCAACGCACCGAGCGCCGTGGCCAGCTCGTCAAAACCCTCGCATGCGACGTCGACGGACTGGTCGGGCGGCAGAGACTGGCCGCTGTCGCCGAACTCATGCGGGCGATGGACGAAGGCGGTCCTCATACCGAGGCCGGACACGACGTTGAGCTCCCCGGGATGGGCGGCAACCATCAGCACCTTCGACAGCGGACGATCCAGGAGCGCAACGTTGTGGCGATAGCTGTCCAGGTCTTTCTTGTACCGACGTGCCAACTCGGCAGACAGGATCACATCCCAATCGAGACCTGCGTACTTGGCGAGGTTCGTAAGCAGAGCAACGTTACCGTTCGACATCGTTCCCACGATGAACCGCTGCTTGAGACGCCGAATCCCGCTGGCCGAATCGGGCCAGGGGTCGAGGCGATGCCAGAACTTGACCATGGCATCGATGTCCTCCTGAGATGCGGCGATGGAGCGCTCGTCGAGCAGAGTCAGCAGGCTTGCTCGATGTAGTTCGTCGAGGTTGGTCCATTGAACCTCGCCGGCAAGCACCCTGTTCATCGAGGGGCCGTATTGGCCCCGCCATTCATCCGCAAACGTTGAAGCGTCAATGTCCCAGCCACGGCTATCGCTCATCGTCTCGAGCTGGCGGATAATCGATCCACGCCAATCGACAACAGTCCCAAACACGTCGCAGAGAACCACCTCGATTCGATCGGCGACCTGTTCGCTCTGGTCCACGTCGAGTTCACTCGCGGATGGCGTATTCACCGTTCACTCCCGCTTCTTCTCGCAGCGATGGGCAGGTCAAGGCCCGACTGCGATTTCGGGCAATCTGCTTCTACTCACACTACAGATGTGATCCGAATCGCCTTGGGGAGACTGTCGAAACATTGGCTCCGCACTCCCCGCCGTTCACACGGATAATCTGTGTAAGAAAGTTCTGGACATCAGAAATTCTTTGTGGTTATACTCAGGGACAAGGATTTTCTTAGAATACCGACACCCGGGAGGGGAGATGCTGCAGTACCTCGACGAGGAAGGCCAAATGGTTTCTTCCGATCACGGACTCGACGACGGCCGGCTGCTCGAGCTCTACCGGGCCATGCTGTCGGCCCGGGAATTCGACGAGCGGGTCCTCCACCTCCAGCGCACGGGCCGGGTACCCGCCTACTACCAGTCATCGGGACAGGAGGCTTCTGCCGCCGCGGCATTCGCCCTCGACGCCCGCGACTGGGTGGTAACCGCCTACCGGGAGCAGCCGATCCGGCTGGCTCGCGGCGTACCGGTCGACGAGGAGCTCGCCGTCTTCTTCAACGCCGTCGACGTCACCTGGGATCCGCGGGAGCGCCGCATCACGCCCCTCAATGCAACGATTGGCAGCCACCTCCCGCACGCCACCGGCCTGGCATACGCCCTGCGCCAACTTGGTGGGGACGAGGTGGCCCTGGCGGTATTCGGCGACGGAGCCACATCCGAGGGTGACTTCCATGCCGGTATGAACTTCGCCGGCGTGTGGAACGCCCCGGTGGTGTTCTATTGCCAGAACAACCAGTACGCCCAGTCGACGCCGCTGGCCGGCCAGACCAAGACCGAAACCCTCGCCGAAAAGGCAGCCGCCTACGGATTCGAGGGTGTCCGGGTCGACGGCATGGACGCCATCGCGGTATATCGGGCGCTCTCCGACGCAGTCGAGAAGGCCCGCAATGGCGGCGGCCCCACCCTCGTCGAAGCTCTGATGTATCGCTTCTCGGCACACTCAACCTATGACGGCGAGCCGGTATACCGCACCCGCGACGAGGAGGCGGAATGGCGGACGAAGGATCCCCTGCTGCGCCTGGGGGCGCATCTGGCAGATCGGGGCCTGCTCCCCGACGGCTTCGAGAACGAGGTGCGCAAGGACATCGCCGAGCAGGTGGCGGTGGCCATCGACGGGTTCGAAGCTGCCGGCCTTCCCGGGCGCGACGCCCCGTTCCGCCACGTCTACGACAAGATCCCGGCCCACCTCGAAGAGCAACTCCATGAGGACGAGCGCGTCGCCGGCGAAGCCCAATCCGCTTTTGCCGAAGCCGAGCGCTACGTCCCGGGAGACGAGGTCGCCCCGACGGGCGAGACCACCAAGATGACCTATGTCGAAGCGCTGCGGGCTGCCATCGACCACAAGCTGGCGACCGATGAGCGCACTGTCGTCCTCGGCGAGGATGTCGGCGTCGAGGGAGGAGTCTTCCGGGTGACCGACGGGCTCTACGAGACCTACGGCGCCAAGCGCTTGATCGACACCCCGCTCAACGAGGTGGGCATCGTCGGCGCGGCCGTCGGAATGGCCATGGGAGGACTGCGCCCCGTCGCCGAGCTCGAATTCGCCGGCCTCGGCTACACGGCGTTTGACCAGATCATCTTCCACGCCGCCCGCTACCGGTGGCGGACGCGGGGCAAACTCACCATGCCGATGGTGATCCGGCTCCCCGGCGGGGGCGGCCACGAAGGCTACGAGGGCCACTCGGACAATCCCGAGGCCTACTTCGCCCATACACCGGGCCTGTTCGTGGTCTACGCCTCCAATCCCTACGACGCCAAGGGATTGATGGCCGCCGCCCTCGAGTCTGAGGATCCGGTCGTGTTCTTCGAGCCGGTCATGAAGTACTTCGTGAAGGCCGACGGCGTGCCCACCGAGCACTACACGATCCCCATCGGCAAGGCCAAGACGGTGCGCGCCGGAAGCGACGTCACCGTTGTGGCCTACGGCAATGCCGTCAACATCGCCGCCAAGGCTGCCGACCAGCTCGCAGCCGACGGCATCGAGCCCGAGCTCATCGACCTGCGGACCCTGAAACCATGGGACCGGGATGCAGTGCTCGAGAGTGTCGCCAAGACGGGTCGCCTCGTCGTCGCCCACGAAGCCCCGGTCATCGGCGGCTTCGGAGCTGAGATCGTCGCCACCGTCGTCGAACGGGCCGGCGATCTCCTCGAGACACCTCCGGTGCGGGTCGGCCATCCCGACATGGTGTGGGGCCAGGCCAAGCTGGAGCACTACTCCGTAATCCAGCCGGCCCGGATAGTGGACGCCGTACAACGGGTGATGGAGGACTGACATGGCACAGAAATTCCTCCTCCCCGACATCGGATCCGGCCTCCAGGAAGGCGAGATCCTCGCCTGGAACGTCAAGGTCGGCGACGCAGTCACCTCGGACGCGGTGCTCTGTGAGCTCGAGACGGAGAAGGCCGTGGTCGAAATCCCCGTGCCCTTCGATGGCGTCATCCTCTCGCTCGGCGCCGCTGAAGGCGAGAGCATTGCCGTCGGATCGGTGCTCGTCGTCATCGGTGAAGCCGCCGAGCTGGGCCAGGTCGCGGACACAGCCACACCAGATACCGCGGCGGCCGCGGCACCAGCGGCCGCCACCGAACCAGCAGAAGCGACCCCCGTTGCTGCCGCGCCCCCTGCGCAGGTCGGCGACGGCAGGCTGCGGGCCATGCCGCTGGTGCGCAAGCTCGCCCGTCAGCACGGGATCGATCTGGCCACGGTCACCGGTACCGGTATCGGCGGCCGCGTCACCCGCAAGGACCTGGAAGCGGCCGCGGCGTCCGGGCCGACGCAGGCTCGGGCCGCAGCAACGCAGGTTGCCACGGCTCACTCAGAGCGGCGCCCGCTCTCGCGGATGCGGCGCTCCATCGGCGCCCATATGACCGCCCAGTGGCAACAGGTCCCCCACATCACCGGCAACGCCGACGCCGACGCCGGACGCCTGCTCACTGCCCGCAAGGCGCTGGGGACCCGACTCGACCGCAAGGTCCCCTTCGATGCGCTGCTCATCGCGGCGGCGCTGCCGGCACTACGGCAGTTCCCGGAGATGAACGCCACCGTCGACGGTGACGACCTGATCGTGCACGGCCGCTACGACATAGGCTTCGCCGTGGGGACCGCCGAAGGCCTCATCGTGCCGGTGATCCGCAACGCCGACCGTCTCGGCATGGCGGAACTGATCGATGTCGTGGCCGACTTGGCCGCCCGGGGTCGGGAGCGCAAGCTCACCCCAACCGAGCTCGGCGACCAGACGTTCACCATCTCGAACCTGGGCCCGGTGGGCGGCGATCATGCCACGCAAATCATCCCGGCGGGCACCACTGCGATCGCCTCGTTCGGGCGCATCCGGGAAACGCCGGTGGTCCGCGACGGCGCCATCGCCGTCGCCTCGGTTATGGCCATTTCGGGGACCTTCGACCATCGTGCGGTCGACGGGGCTCCCGGCATGCAGTTCATCCATACCATCATCGATGCCATTGAAGAGCCGGCGCTGCTACTGCTCTGAGGAGAAACATGACAATCAACACCAAAGGCGGAGTGGCCATAGTCACCGGGGCTGCCGGCGGCCTCGGCCTCGGGATCGCTCGGGCTGCAGCCGAAGACGGTATGTCCGTCGTCATCTCCGACATCGACGCCGACCGCCTTGCCGAGGCCGCCGCCGGGCTCAGCGCTGACGGCTACAAGGCCGTGGCCGTCGCCGGTGATGTGACCGATGCCGACGACATGGTCGGCCTGGCCGCCGTGGCCCAGGCTGAGTTCGGAGCTATCGATCTGGTGTGCCTCA
The DNA here is from genome assembly GCA_947258375.1 of uncultured Acidimicrobiaceae bacterium. Lineage (GTDB taxonomy): Bacteria > Actinomycetota > Acidimicrobiia > Spongiisociales > UBA5794 > JAHEJX01. The sequence goes on along the minus strand of CAMYIJ010000005.1, from coordinate 23,192 downwards.
ACGCCGGAATCTCCCCCGTGGCGCTGCCGATCACCGATGTGCCGCCCGCGGTGTGGGAGAAGGTGATGGCGATCAATTTCTACGGTGTCGTGAACGGGATCAATGCCTTCTTGCCGGTCATGGAAGCCCAGGGCCGCGGCCACATCAACGCCACCGCCTCGGTCAACGGCCACATGGCAGACGCCGGTATCGCCGCCTACAACGCATCGAAGTTCGCCGCCGTGGGTTTGATGGAGTCACTTCACGTCGACCTGCGTGACGCGGGGTCACCGGTCACCGCCTCCGTGTTGTGCCCGGGCCCCATCGCCACCGACATCATCAAACGAGCCGTCGGCGAAGACCGCGGCAAACGCGCCGAGGAGCACGCATTGCTCAACCGGGGAATGGCGCCCGACGCGGCCGGCCGGATCGCGGTCGACGGGATCAAAGACGGCCGGTTCTGGATCTTCACCCACGACGTGATGGTCGACGACACGCTGCGCCGTCGGTTTGATGCGATGGCCGGCGACGGATCCCACCCGGCCGATCTGGAGTGGCCGTGGGATGCGATACTGGATCAGGAGGCATAAGGCATGGCGATTCGTGGGCTGCATCATCTCGGAGTCTCGGTTCCCGACCTCGAGGCGGCAACGGCCTTCTACACCGAGGCGTTCGGCTTTCAGGTGATCCTCACCGAGTCGTGGACGCAATCCGAGGTCGCCGACGCGGTCACCGGCTTGCACAAATCGGCAGCGCGCGGTGTCAACCTGTGGACCGGGAACGCCGTGATCGAGTTATTCGAATTCACCGCTCCCCCGCCGGCGCCGCAGGATCTCGATCACCCGGTCGCCGACCACGGGATCAACCACATGTGTGTCCAGGTGTCCGACATCCAAGGCGAGGTCGGACGGCTCACCGGCCTCGGCATGACATTCCACAGCGAGCCGGTCGGCGACGAGTCCGGCTGGTTCACATACGGACGTGATCCGTGGGGCAACGTCATCGAACTAGTCGAACCGCTGAGCCCGGAGATTCCCCACCTCGACGGCTGGGAGTTCCGCACCCTGCCCGATCGCTCTTACGACTAGCGCCACATTCGACCTACATTGCACACTCGACCTACAGGAGTACCCATGACAGACCAGGCCTACTGGCTCCACCACCTGTGCATCTACGACGAGAAGCCGCGCGACCACATGTGGAACTGGCTGAAGTGGTACCACGCCATCCCCCAGTACTACTGGGGTGGCGAGGAGTTCCATCTCACCGATGAAGGCCATGTCGACTACACGTTTCTGGCGGCCGGCTCCGGATTTCAGATCCAGATGGAGTCGCCGCCGTTCCAGTTCAAGTACGAGCAGGAATGGCACGCCGAGCACGGCTCCGGTGTCAACCACATCTGCTGGATCGTCCCCAACGCCAAGGCGACGGTCGACTACCTGATGTCCAACGGCTGCACCACCCGGATGGAGTACGAGGAGTTCGGCGTCTACCGCGGCTACGTCTGCGCCGACCCCGAAGGACGCTGGATCGAGATCATGGACTACATCGGCGATTTCAAGACTCCCGACGTCGAGTTCCGCCCGGTCGGGATCCCCGGGCTGCAGCTCTTCGGAGCGACCCAGCTCACAGAGAACCTGGCCGAGATGTCGGATTGGTATCAGCGAGTGCTCGGGCTGCGCCCAATCCACGGTGGAGTGGATGAGGGCATCGTGTTCCTCGCCGACGAGAAGCACTCCGCGGAGCGCAACATCGCGATGATCATGGCCGAGCCACAGAGCGAGGCGGAGCGGGTACTCATGCAAGAGCACGGCCCGGTCATCAGCGGCGCCAACTACCAGGCGGTCGACCTGGAGCGGGCCGACCGCGACGCCATCGCCGCCGGCTTCGAGCGGGTGAGCGAGCTGGCAATGGACGAGCGCACCGGGATGCGGACGTCGGTGCTCCGCGAGCCGAGCGGAAACCTGGTGTACCTCCGCGAGATGCTGGCGGTCTGAAGACGGCGATCGTGACTCCGTCGGGCGTGGCGGCCTAGGGGGATTGTCCGGTGGTGGTGTAGGTGCGGCTGAGGGGTGTGGTCCAGGTGTGGTCGCCGTTAGGGAGTCGCTGGTAGTTCCAGCCAGTGTGGTGGCGGATGCGGTGGTGGTGGCGGCACAAAGGCGCGAGGTTGTGGTCGTGGCTACAGCCCCCGTCGGCATGTGGGGTGCGGTGGTCGAGGTCGCAGTCGACTGACGGCATACGGCATCCGGGGAAGACACAGGTTGGGTAGCGGGCCTGGATGCGCCGCTGCTGGGTGGTGGTGGGTCGCCGCCTCGTAGTCCCGGAGTACATGATGTCGCCGGTTTCGGGATCGGTGACGATGAAACTCCATTGGCTGCGGTGCTGCTCATCGGCGACCCGGCGGGCCACATCAGCCACAACCGGCCCGTATCCAGCAAGCTCACCGGGGTGTTCATCTAGTTCAGCCAACGTGGTCAAGTCAACGTTGAGTTGCACTCCACCGTTGATGACACCTCCGGTGAGGGTGCCTTGAAGGATGTCGAGGTAGATATCGGCTCGTAACTGGTCCATGGTGCGCTTATCGCCGAGGCGGCGCAGATCCCGGGCGGCCTTATCGAGGAAACGAGTGATAGCGGTGACCCGTTCGGGTGGTAGATCGAGGCCATGGAGGTGGGCGGTACCTTCCGGAGTCGGAGTGGCACATACCCGGCGGTACTCCAATGAGCGCCGGTAGCGTTTCTCAGCGGCATGCGGGTCGTACTCGATGCAGCGGCGTCGCAACCTCGCTGCCAACTGACCCGAAGTGAGCCCGGACGCCTCATCAATGATCCCTTCGACCACCTCGCGGGCAGCCGCTACTGGGAGGTGGTCGGTTCCTCGGACGAGGACTTGAGCGCGGCGCACATCAACCTCACCAGCGAGTAGCGCCTCGAGCACTTGGGGGAGACGTTGCACGAACTCCAACGCCAGGTGGGTTTCGGCTTCAGCGGAGCGGCGGGTGAGCCGGAGGGCGGGCCCGATCTCAGCTGCGGTGTACTCGATCCGGTGGTGATACATATCCCCAGAGTCGCCTACCGCGGCGCCGATCGCGGCGATGTCCCTATACGACTCACCCATATAGTGTGAAGCGAGCCTCCTATGGGCGACCAGCACACTGACCAGTTCATCACCCGAGAGTGCGTCCCGATCCACCCCGTCGAGAGCCAACGCGAGTTCAGGGCCGGGTTCCATCGCCTCGAGCAGCTCGAATGGGTTAGCCGCAGCTAGCGTATCTGTAGCGAACATACGTTCGATAGTACCAACTACCCCCGACAAGAAACGGTCAGCGGGCGAGGTGCCCAGGTCCGCTCGCGATGCGCACCGTCACCGTGAGACGAGGGTCTAGATATACGAGGAGTGTCACGTATATACTGGTTGCATGAGCAAGCATCTGGTCGACATCGACGAAGAAGCGTTGAGCGCCGCTCGAGCCGAGCTTGGAACGCTCACGCTAAAGGACACCGTCAACGAAGCGCTACGCGCCGCCGCCGCCGGACGGGATCCGCGTGTTGTCGAAGCACTTGACGTCCTGGCCAAGGCCGAACTGGCCGACCGCGCTGAGGCGTGGCGTTGAGCCACTTGCTGGACACGAGCGTTTTGACTCGTCTAGGTGAACCAACGGTCAGAGACGTCGTCGAACCGCTCGCCGCCCTCGGTCGTGCTGCTCGCGCCGGCATCAGCGATCTCGAAATTGGCTATTCGGCACGCAACGAAGGCGAGTGGGATGAACTCTTGGGCGCTCTCGACGCTCTCGTGTTGGTCGAGACCACCGCCCACCACATACAGCGGGCACGCCAGGTGCAACGGCTGCTCGCCACCAAGAGCCAACGAGGCCGCAAGATCCCGGACCTGCTGGTTGCTGCTGCTGCGGAACAGGAAGGCTACGCGGTACTCCACTACGACGCCGACTTCGATCTCATCGCGTCAGCGACGGGACAACTATGCGAGTGGGTCGTACCGCCGGGCAGCATCGACTAGCAGGCAGTTGATCGCGCACCCACCCGCACCCGATATCCCGCTAGCTGGCACGCGAGAAACCGCACCGGCTACAGCGGATGATCGGCCTGCAGGCCGTCTCCCTCTGCGATCTCGACGACGAGACCAAGCTCAGTCGAGGCGTCGAAAAGCTGGAAGCGCGACTCCTGCAACTCGCCCTCGGCGAGACGAGGCAGTCCGCCGTCACCGAGACGGCTCGACGCCCGATCGAAATCCGGGGTCCCCAACAGGACGTGGTGAACACCGGGGCCTCGAGCGCGGAGGAACTCGGCATACACACTCGTATCGTCCTGCGGCTCGATCAGCTCGATCTCGACGCCGTTGAAATCCGCCCAAACGATCTTCGCCTTGGTGGGCGTCTCCTTGCCGAGCACCCGGAAGTCCCGGCCGATACCGCGTGCGGTATCGACATGATTGACGCTCCATGATTCGATCCCGAGCAGCTCCCGGTAGCTCTCCGCGACACGTTCGGCGTCCTCGACCACGATCCCGATTTGAACGACTCCGGTGAACAGGTCGCCGCTCACTGCGCCAGCTCTTCTTCCGTGAATGCGACCTCGATCAGCTCGACCGGGAAACCCGACGGCGGATCAGTGTCGACCTTGACCATGCGCGCTCCGATATCCTCGATGTCGTCCTTCAACTGCCATCCCAGACCGGCCAGCCGTTCCAGCTCCTCCTCCAGGTTCGGGACGAAGAACCCGATCTCGCTCAAGTGGCCGATGGGATGGCCGCAGCCGGTGTCGTATCCCAGCTGTTGGGGCTCCTCTGGTTCCATGAGCTCGAGATAGACCTCGTCGTTGAGCCAGGCAACGCTGAGGTCCTTCTCGCCCCGGAACAGCTCACCTTCGGGCCGGACAAAGCCGGTGATCCCGAACGATTCCTCCATGAGGCGTTCGGCGGCGTCGATGTCGTCGACCCGGATGCAGACCTGGTTGAAGATCCTGCGATTCTCCCGCTTCGAGCGCTTCGCGACCTCGTAGTAATGCGCCACGAACTCGTCGAGGGCGGTGTCCTCTGTCATCTTCATCCTCCCGTCTGGTCCGTGTGGCCGGCAACCAGCTCGCGAAGCTCCGCCGACACGCCGGGGCTATCGCAGTTCTCCTGGGGGTACAGAAAGATCTTCCCGGCTTGTTTGGACAGTGCCGCCTCGAACGCCTCGGCGCCCTGTGACATGTTGTATTCGTGAGTGATTATGTGATCCGCCGCCGCCTGCGTTTCGGGGTTCCGCAGCATCCGCAACAACCCTTCGCGGTGCTTCACGTGAACATCGTGGCTGCCGCTGAGCTTGACCCCACGATTGTGGATCTCGTCGAGGAGCCGGATCGGCAGGGGCTCGGAGGTCTCGACGAGGAACCCGTAGAGCCAGACCGTCCCGAACCGGCGCACTGCCTGTAGGGCCTTCTTCTGGTAGTACGGATAGCCCGAGGCCTCGATGACGACGTCGGCACCCCTGAGGCCTCCCGTCAGCTCGTGGATCTGTTCCAGCCAGTCATCATCGTCGGGGTTGACGATGTAGTCGGCGCCCATCTTGCGTGCCTGCTCCATCCGGAACGGATTGCGCCCGAGAACGATCACCTTGGCGCCGCGGTACTTGGCGTTGATGATCGACCCGAACCCGATGAAACCCACCCCGGCGACCACGACCCAGTCGTCCTTCTGGACGCCGGCCTCCTCGATCCCCGTGTAAGTGCAGCCGAGCGAGCAGTTGGCCAGCGCCGCATAGCGGAACGAAAGGTCGTCGGGAATCTGCTGGATCATGTAGTCGGGAGCGATCCGGTATTTGCTGAACCCGAATCCGCCCGATTCGCTGCCGCACTCATTCTCGATCGACTTGAGCCCGCCCGGAGCGTCGATTGCCTTGCCGCCGCCAAGGGCCTCGAGCACAGAATCGGGGTTCTGGGTCTCGGTCAGCGCCTCGTACGGAATGCTCAGGCAATGGGTGGGGCTCAGCCCGCGCTGGCAAACGAAGCACTCCTGACAGGGATTGCCCTGGTAGATGATGACCCTGTCGCCGGGCTTGAACTTCGAGCCGGGGAGTGCCTCGATGATGGTGCCCACACCCTCGTGGCCCTGGCGCTCGGCGTCCGAGTGCCACTCGAACCGATGCTCCTTGTACACCTGGTGTTCGATGCACACGGGAGCGATCTCGATCTGCACGAGGGAGTAGCCCGGGGCGATCTTGGGGTAGGGGCGTTCTTTGAGCTCGACCCTCCCGGGTTCCGGAATTGTCAGTACGACGTTGTGCTCGGCCATCGGCAGCTTCCCTCTACTCGGCGACATGTAGCCACCGTATGACAGAGCCGCGCTTCGCGGAAGTACATTTTCCGCCAATGTAGTTACATGAATCGCCAAGGCTCTCTAGGCTCGTCCCTGTGATGCCCACTGGTCCAATGCCGGTAAGACAGATCGAAGAGGTCGATCGGCAAATCGTCGCCAACTTTCGAGCCCGCCTCGAGGAAGCGGTCGGCCGGCACCCCGTGGATCGGGTCGAGGCTGCGATTGCCGATCTCGGACTGCACCACATCCTGTTCAATGCCGACGCCGCGGTGGGCGATGTCGAACTGACCGAGGCACTGCACCAGCTGAACTCAGACGAGTGGTTCCCCGGCATCTGTCTCGAGTTCGGACTGGCCAGAAGGATCCTCGACCTCGGGCTCGTCGGCTACGCCGTGCTGGCCTGTCGCGACATGGGCAGTGCGCTCGACATCCTCTATCGCTACCACGGGCTCACCTCGGACGCCTACCAGGTTCAGCTGTCGGCAAGCGATGACCTGGCGTCCATCCGAATCCGGATCAGGCCCGCGTTTGCCGAGTACAGAACGGTGATCGGCGAGGAGTTCGCCACGGGACTGTGGGTCTTCCTCGCCGAAGTGCTGTCTCCCGGAATCGACATGTCGCGTATCCGGATCGACCTCGACTATCCGGCACCCTCTTACGCCGCCCGATATGGCGAGCTCCTTCCGTGTGAGATCCGATTCGCCCAGGATCATGCCTCGGTCTCCTTCCCAGCCGCCTGGCAACAGATGGCGATTCAGTCGGCCGACGCCACGATCGAGCAGGTGTGCCGGGCCCAGTGTGACGCGCTTCTCGAGGGAAGGGGCACCGGCCGGGAGGTGGTCGACGACGTCTGGCGGCTGCTGCTGTCTGTCCCCAGCAACCGTCCCCCGAGCCTCGCCAAGGTCGCCGAGGAGATGATGATGTCGCCGCGCACCCTCGAGCGCCGCCTCCTCGAGGCAGGCAGCAGCTTCCGTTCTATTCAGAGTGCCGTCCGCAAGTCCCTCGCCGCCCAGTATGTGACTCTGGGCTCGGTCTCAGGCGAGGAAATCGCCTATCTGCTCGGATACTCCCAGCCGTCGGCGTTCTATCGCGCGTTCAAGGACTGGTTTGGTATGACGCCCACGCAGTTTCGCGCCGTCGGATCGAGCTGAAGGCTGTGCCGCGGATGTCGGCCGAACTCAGCTGCCCCGGTTGCTGCCCTTCAGTCGGGCAACCCGCAGCTCCACCAACTGCTCTTCGCTAACGGCAAACTTGCGAACCGGGCCCCGCTCCCGCCCGACGCGGAGGCGAAGCCGATCGCGTTCGTCGGCCATTGCCCCGCGGGCTTCGTCGAGGTCCTTGCGGGCCAGCGCGAGCCGGGGGATGTCGGCGGGCGACCGCGGCGTGTCGTGGTAGCGCTTGAAGGCCCCGACGAGACGGCCGAAAAGGTGATTGAACCTCATCGATCTCATACCTCGACCGTACAGGAGCCGGATTCGGCGGCGTAGGGACCTCGTGCCCTGTTCGGCCACCTTCGCCGCGGCGTGGACGCCTACCGAATCTGGCTCAATGCGTCTCGATGGCGAGCCGTCTCCACGCCAAGAGTCGCCACGAGCGCGATGCACACGATCGCGCCAAGCGTCGCGGCGCTGACGCCGCCGAGGACGAGGCCGGCAGCACCAAGCGAAGCGATGGCAACCAAACGCTCCCACGCCAGGTTGCCGGTGAAGAGACGCACCATGACCAGCTGTGATGCCAGGAGCAACATGAGGCCGCCGACAAAAGCCCAACGTGTGGCGTCTTCGAGCGCAGCCTCGGGATGGGCCAGCAGCTCTTCGGCGCCGATGGCGAAGAGGATCACGCCCGCTATCAAGGGGTAGTGAGCTATCGAGTAGGCGTCGCGCGCCAGTCGCCCCTTGGCAAACCCCGAAGCTGCCTTGAGCGCCTTCTCGCCGATCCGAAACAGCCAGTCGAAGTACGACCACCACATGGCCAGAGCGATGAGCAACATGGATGTGCCGGCAATGTAGAAGGTTGTTGACCCAGGCTGACCGACCACACCGATGCCGACAGCGATCAGCACCTCACCCAACACGATGATTACGAACAGCCCGTGCCGTTCGGCAAAGTGGCTCGCCTCGATGACGTACTCGTTGCTCTCGACCGCCGTAGCGCTGACGATGTTGAGGACGACAGCCGCGAGCCATACCCACACCCGGACGTCGTCGGGGACGAAGCCTCCGATCAGGACCAGGACCGAGCCCGCCATCAGCCTTGGGACGTACGCCAAGTAGCCGGCCATCTGGTCGGTCCCCATGACGAGGGACGCGTAGAAGACGGCGAGAAGAATCATCACACCGAAGTAGGCCAGGGCAAATGTCGCGCCGTCGTCCCCATAGGCCCCCTGGACCGCGGTCGCCAGGATGAAGGTGGCGGCGGTGGCCACCAGGAGGACGAGGCGCGGCCGTAGTTGGTCGAAGTCGGCATTGCCCGCAGTCCAGGTGAACTGGGTCCACGCCCACCACAGCAGCTGCAACACGATGGCGGCCTTGCCCAACGTCGGCCAGTCGAGATGTCCGTGAATGGAGGCGACGACCTGGGTGATCCCAAACACAAAGACAAGGTCGAAGAACAGTTCGACAAAACTGGCGCTGCGATCTTCCGTCACGATGTGAGCCTCCCAGGTGGCCTGTCACGATACGCCATGAGCGCATCGTCCCGCACCCACCGCTCACTCGGCAGGCGACATCAGCTCGACGGGAGCTCCGAGGGCCTGCAACGTGCCGTAGCTCATGCCGAGCGTCATGCCACCGTCGGCCGCGATGACCTGACCCGTGATGTACCTCGATTCGTCGCTCGCCAGGAACTGATAGAGCCCGACCAGGTCCTGCTCCGCAATGGCGTGTCGCCCGAGCGGCAGCATCTTCTCCATGACGGGCAGCTCCCAGTGGTCTGTGGGTGTCATTTCGCTGAGGGTCGTCCCCGGCAATACCGCGTTGGCGCGAATCCCGCGATGCGCCAGCTCCAGGGCGGAACTCTGGGTGAGCGAAACCACCGCAGCCTTGGCGGCCGCGTAGTGCGAGATATTGGGCACCTTGTAAACCGCAACCGTGGACGACGTCGTGATTATCGATCCGCCGTCGGCAAGGTGAGCGGGGCCGTGGACGAGTCCCCACCAGACGTGACGCAGGTTGACGTCGAAGTTCCGCTCGAAGTCGGCACTAGGTACCTCGGTTGTCGGTGCCATGCCGGGGTCGATGCCCGCGTTGAGCACCAGCACGTCGAGACCGCCCATCAACTCCGATGCCTGCTGGAACATCGCGCGGACCTCCTCCTCTGACGTGATGTCGGTGCGGATGAAGGTTGCCCCGACCTCCTCAGCCACGTCGGCTCCGGTGGCGCGGCGCCCAACGACGGCCACCTGGGCACCCTCGTCGACGAACCGCCGGGCAACCGCCTTACCAATCCCGGCAGTGCCGCCGGTGATCAGCGCCCGTCTTCCTGCGAGTCCAAAACTGTTCATAGCGATTCCCCGATCATTAGGCGGCTGCGATTTGATCAAAGCGGAAGAAGAACTTGCCGTGCTTGCGAGTCAGGATCTGCTCGAAAACACCGGCGCCGTCCTCCAGAGGCGCGTCCCCGGCGATCATGATGTCGAGCCGCGCCTGCATGGCCGGATCCTGGAGGAGTTCGAGCAGCTCGCTGCGATGGCGGAACATCAGATCTTCCATGCCGGCAATCCTTCGTGCCGGCACGAGGATGTCGTCGTGCACGTTGAGGTCGAGCGTCCAACCCGTCTCCAGCTGGTAGCCCATCAGAATCAGCTGCCCGAACCGGGCCAGCGAGTCGAGTGCCTTGCGCTGGTAGTCGGGGTGCCCGGAGCACTCGTATGCGATGTTGACCCCGCGCCCTTCCGGCGTGAGCTCCTTGACCTGGTCCAACCAGTCCGGATCATCGGGGTTGACGACAGCATCGACGCCGAGGCGCTTGGCGATCTCGAGGCGATCCGGGTTGCGGCCGAGGGCGATGACGGTGGCGCCCCGGTGCTTCAGATTGGCTATGGCAGCATGGCCGATGAATCCCACCCCCGCCACCATGGCTGACGTCTGCGGGCCGACGTCGAAGTCGCGAACGATGGAGTAGGTCGACCCGAGGAGACAGTTGGCCGCTCGGGCATACCGGAAGTCCAGGGAGTCCGGGATCTTCTGAACGTTGATGGCAGGAGCGAGCCGATAGCGATTGAATCCGGCGCCGCCCGAGCCGGGCGGGGCACCGTTGTGGGATTCCATGTCGGGGCCGACGCGGAGGTTCTCGCAGTTCGTCGAGGTCAGGCCGTTGCGGCATACCCAGCAGTGCCCACAAGCCCATCCGATGTGGACGATGACGCGGTCCCCTTCGTGAAGCCCACTGACCCCGGGACCCACCTCGACGATCGTGCCGCAGCCTTCGTGGCCCATGTGAAGCGGATCTTCGTGAGATTCGTAGTAGCCCTTGGCGTAGGTCTTCTGCTCCGTGCAAATGCCCGCAAAGGCCTGTTCGACCACAACGAAGCCGTCTCCTGTGGCGTGGGGCATCGGCACTTCAACGACCTCGGCCAGGCCCTTCTCGATTCGGAGATTGACGTTGATTTCGTTCATCTTGCTCTCCTCTGGATGGCGGCCGTCGCGGGCAGCGAGGAACCCTCCATCAATCCTGATACGGGGAGTCAATGACTCCGAGTTGCTCCAGCAGTGCGAGATCGTCAACGACGGCCCAGTGCTCGACCTCGAGGCCGTCGACGAAACGACAGATGCTGATCCCGTGTGTCTCCATCTGCTTACCCGTCGCCGGGATGCCGCCGTACTCGCCAAGGTGGGTGCCCCGGACGGTGAACCGTTCGACGACCTTGTCGCCGGCGACGATGAGGTCGTCGAGCGTGATGCGGAAATCGGGGAACGCGCTCAAAAGCTCGCCCACCAGCATGCGCTTCCCCGCACTCCCGGCCGGGTACCCGGGCGGGAGGTGATGGTCAACGAGGTCCGGGGCGTAGTAATCATCGAAAACGTCGAGCTTCTGGTGGTACTGCTCTTCTTCCCAACGAAGGTAGAACGCCTTCCAGTCCTCTGTCGTCCAGCCGGTTGTGTCTGTCATTCTCACCTCCGTTTGTTATTACGGGTTTAGACCCGTAATATAGACACCGGGACTTGAGTTGTCCACTCCTACGATGTGTTGGGCCTTGTCGACAGGAAGATCTCGAAGTGCCAAGAGTGACCGCCGCTGCCAAAGAGGAACATCGGCGACGCCTGCTGGATACCGCCGCCGAGGAGTTCGGCGCCAAGGGCTACGCCGGGGCCCGCATCGACGACATCTCTGTGGCCGCCGGCTTTGCTCGCAGCACCATCTACAACTACTTCGACTCAAAGGAGGCTCTGTTCAGCGCCGTGCTGGCGGACTTCGCTGAAAGGTCCATTGCCGCAGCCGGGCAGATTCCCGAGGATGGCTCGGTCCGCTCCCGCCTGCTGGCGCTCGCTCAGGCAGATGCGTCGGTGATCGCTGAGCGAGAGACCTTCGCCAAGGTTGCAATTCGAGAGATCCTCACTCAGCCCGCTGACGTCGCGAGGGCGCTGTGGCCGAATCGAGCTGTCGATCCGTTTGACGAGCGCCTCCGAGCGATACTGCGCGACGGCCAGGAGTCCGGCGAGATCCGCCGCGATAGGTCAGTTGAGGAGATGGCTCGCCTGCTTGCTGCCCTGGCAAACGGACTGCTCCTCGAGCACTGGCTTCCCGACTCGCCTATCGCCATAAACGACATCCCGCATCTTCTCGTCGAGCACTTCCTCGAGGGAATGGGGATCGGGAGCAGCGTTGCCGAGGATCGTTAGCGCCTCTCGAGCACAGGCCACAACGTCGCGCGGGCTGGTAGCGTCTGACGATGGACCCCAAAGAGATTGCCGCCATCGAAGCTGTCGCTGCCGACTACATCGAGGGTTGGTACAACGGCGACGTCGCCCGGATGGACCGAGCGCTACATGACGACCTTGCGAAGCGGATCATGGTCTACGACGAAGGGTCGGGTTCTCACGAGTTCCGAGTAGTGACGAAGGAACGTATGGTGGAGATGACTGCGTCGGGAGGCGGTGAGGAGCCGGACCCGACGTTTGAGGTCACCGTCGACGACATTTCGGGAGAGATCGCGACAGCGCGGACTGTGTCGCCGGAGTACATCGACTATCTCCAGCTCGTCAAGACCCCGGACGGCTGGAAGATCGCCAACGTCCTGTTCCGGAATCGGTGACCGAACCGACCGCGATCGACCGTCCAGTCGGGTCGCTCACCGTTGGTCGACCAGCGCCCCCTCCTCGATGGAGCCGTTCGCGACGGCCTGAAGCCAATCGACCATGACCGCCTTGCTCTCTCTGCTCATCATTCACTCCTAACCCGTAATAATCAGGAGTCGTTCTCAACCCCCGCCGAGGAGCGCGACTGCCACCACTACGACAACCAGCCCAACACGTTGGATCATGGCCGGGCGTTCCTTCCATATGACGACGGCGGCCAGGACCGTGACCGCGGGGTACAACGATGTGACCACGGCGGCCAAACCGACGGATGATTCCGAAGCCGACAGCAGAAAGCTGGTATACGCAATGGCAGTTCCGACGCCGGCGACCACAGTCCATCTGAGAGCGCTGCCGCCGAGTCGCATTGAACGCCGGGTCGCCATCGAGACAACCGCAAGGATGGCAAGGGTCGCCAGCCCAACAGGCGCCACGACCCACAGTACTTCGTCGAGGGTTTGGGCGGTTAATACAAAGAGCAGGGCCAGGACCAACCCGGCGGCCAGGCCAGTAGCGATGCTCAGCGCCAGACTCCCCCGGCCGTCGTTGCGACTCCAGGTCGTCATGACGACACCCACCAGGGCCAGCACGATTCCTGCGAGGACGGTTGCGCTGAACTTCGATCCACCCAGTGCATCCAGCACGACCGGCACCGATGCCCCCGTCACGGCAGATAGTGGCGCCACAATCGCCACCCGGCCGTTGGCGATTCCATAGAAGAGCACCGTGGTACCGATCGCAGCCAGAACCCCTCCGAGCATCCCCCACGCGAGAACTCCGGCTCGGAAAGGAGCCGAACCCAGCGGACCGATCACGAGCCCGGTGACGCCGACGGCGCCCCACGTCCACGCGGCTACCGCTCTTGTGTCTGCGAGTCGGGCCGCCGCGCCTCCGCTGAAATCGGCAACCCCCAGGGCGGCGGCGGCGAGCAGGCCGAGCAGTAGGGCGGCTAGATCCACATCGGCCCTCGAGCAGAGATCGTTCGAACAGGGATCGTTCGAGCAGGAAACAAGGGAAGTCGCATGCTCGGAGTATAGAAATCTGTGTACTAATTACAAGTGACACAGAAAATCTGGGTAAATTACTTGCCAAACCGCTAATCGATGGGTTAAGGTTCTCGGCAGGACTCCAAATAGCGGGTCAACGGAGGAGGAAGCACATGAAGGCCCACGGAAAACTCCGCTGGTTCATCGCCCTGCTCGTGCTCGCCATCGTGGCGACGGCGTGTGGTGACGGCGACAGCGATAGCGACAACACACAGTCAGATGGCGAGAACACCGCCACGACCGCAGACAGCGGTGTAACAGGTGACCCCGTCAAGATCGGCCTCATCTCTCAGGAAGAAGAGCTGATCGCATTCCCCGAGATTTCGATCGCGGCTCGAGCCGGTGAGGCGTTCGTCAATGCTGAGGCCGGCGGCGTCGATGGCGCCCCCATCGAAGTAGTTGTGTGCACCGCCGGCGATACACCCGAGTCGACGATCAGTTGCGCCCAGGAGTTCGCCAACGACGACGACATCAAGCTTGTTCTCATGGGAACCCTGAACTCCCCTGCCGGCAATGAAATCCTGACGGGTGTCGGCAAGCCGGTCCTCACGCTGTCCAACGACATCCCCGACATCATCACGGAAGGCGTATGGGCATTCGACCCCGGCGCCGTCGTGCTGGCTGCCGGCCTGCTCAAGTTCTCCAGCGACAATCTCGGCGCCGAGACCTACACACTGCTCGTGCCGGATGACCCGTTCTATACCGAAATCGTGGTTCCGCTCGTCGATGCCCTGGGCTCTGTATTCGGAATCGCACCTGCCGCCAACGCCGTAACCGTTCCCCTCGAGGGCGATCCGACCGGGCCCGTCACTGCGGCCGCCGACCAGGGTGCCGACGTGTTCATCGCCGTCGCCGACGCTTCCCAGTGCGTACCGATCGCCGACGCCGCCAGGAGCATCGGCCTCGACATTCCGGTTGTTGCCGCGGATACCTGCATGACGACCGATGTGATCAGCAGCGGTTCTCTCGACGGTTGGTACGCCATCTCCGTGTGCGAGGCCCCGGTAGCCCCCGACAAGCGCTCCGACTCTTCGTTCACCGACATCGTCGACAACTACGGCGGCGGCGACGCCACCCTGAACTCCAGCTTCGGCTGCTGGGCAGTGGCCAACGTGATCGTGGCTGCAGAGGTCCTCGCCGAAGCCGGTGGGGCGGACGCTACGAGCGAGACCATCGCATCAGCAATCACCGGCTACAGCTCCGACAACCTGCCGGCCTATCCGGCGGTCGACTGTCCGGGTCCGGACCCGTTCATCGGTGCCTGCCTGCGGACGGCCACCATCGTCAAGATGGTCGGCGACGAGGCGGCTCCGGAGACGCTCGTCGACATCGACGTGACCCAGCTCGCGTTCCTCCTCGAGGGCTAGGGTCCGATTAGCGGGGCGCCGGACCCTTCCGGCGCCCCCTTCCTCCAAGGGAGAGGGACATGCGATACTTCGAATTCGGGATTCTGGGCTTCGGAACGGGAGCCGTCATTGCCGCCATCGCCCTCGGTCTAGTCGTTGCCTACCGCGCCTCTGGCGTGATCAACTTCGGCCACGGTGCCATCGCCGCCTACTGCGCCTACTCATACAACTCATTGCGCACCGACGGCGAAATTCCAATCCCGCCGCTGCCCAACCCGGTGGCACCCATCGAAGGGCTCTTCAACGTCGAGATCTTCAATCTGCCTACCTTCATCAGCGTGGGCGACTCCGTCGCCACAATTCCGGCGCTGGTGATCGCCCTGCTGATTGCCGCCGTGCTCGGATTGATCGCGCACTACGCAGTGTTCCGCTTACTGCGGTACGCCCCGGTTCTCGCCAAAGTCGTGGCTTCGGTGGGCATCATGATCCTGCTCCAGGGTGCCATCGTCATTCGCTACGGCAGCCGCGCCAAACAAGCCGACCGGATTCTGCCGGACGACACAGTCGACTGGTTCGGGGCCACCCTGCCGATCGACCGCTACCTGCTGCTCGGCCTCGTCATCCTGCTAACCGTCGGGCTGTGGGCGCTGTTCAGGTATACCGCCTTTGGAGTGGCGACCCGGGCAGCAGCCGAGAACGAGCGTTTCGCCACCCTGCTGGGCGTCAATGCCGACAGCCAGGCCGTCGTGAGCTGGGTTCTCGCCTCGGTACTGGCCGGTCTCGTCGGCGTCCTCGCCTCACCGATCATCGGGCTGACGCCGAACCAGCTGACGTTGTTCATCATTCCAGCGCTCGGCGCGGCACTGCTCGGGCGGATGTCTTCCTTTGTGGTGGCCGCCGCTGCCGGCGTCGGGATCGGAGTCATCCAGAGTGTGCTGTTCCTTCTCGAGCAGAACGCCAGCTGGGTGCCCGATTTGAATATCCCGCAGGCGCTGCCATTCATCGTGATTGCTCTGGCGATGATCCTGCGAGGCGAAACCCTGCCCTCCCGGGGTGCCATCACCGCAGGAAGGCTCCCCGAGGCCTACGTTCCCAAGCTGACCCGCGCCCGGGTCAGCGCCTACTCGGTACTGATCGCCGTTTCCGTTCTCATCGTCATGTTCGCACCGTTCCGATTCCGCTCCGGGATGAACAACACCATGGTCGGCGTGATGCTGGGCCTCTCGCTGGTGGTGGTCACCGGCTACGTCGGACAGATCTCACTGATGCAGATGGCTGTGGCCGGGCTCGGCGCATATGCCGTCGCATCGTTCGGAACCGACGCCGGGTTGCCGTTCGTCGTTGCATTGGTGCTTGCCGTCCTGGCAGCGACGGCAATCGGCGCCATCGTGTCATTGCCGGCGCTACGCACCCGCGGCGCTTCGCTCGCAGTCATAACGCTGGCGTCCGGGCTGGCCATCCAGGAGTTCCTCTTCAAACACGAGGGCTGGTTCGGCAGCGCCGACACCCGCAACACCGACGCCCCATCGCTGTTCGGATTCGAGATGGGGCCCAACTCGTCCTTCCCGATCGGAGACGGCAAGATCCCCTCCCCCGGGTTCGGCTTGCTCCTCATCGTGATCACGGTCCTGTGCGCAATTTCGGTCATGCGACTGCGACGCAGCCGGCTCGGCCAGCAAATGCTCGCCGTGCGAGCCAACGAGCGGGCGGCGGCCGCCGCCGGCATCAGCGTCGCCGGAGTCAAGATGTCGGCGTTCGCCATCAGCTCGGCCCTCGCCGGAATGGCCGGAGCATTCACGGCCTTCAAGCTTGGACAATTCACCGCCGACTCATTCGGCATCTTCGTCTCGCTTTCCGTGCTTGCCTTCGCCTACCTCGGCGGTATCAGCACGGTCGGCGGTGCGGTCATGGCCGGCACCCTGTTTGCCGAGGGAATCGGCATCGTAGTGACCGAAGAGTGGTTCAACCTCAACGTTCAGGAGTACACCGCATACGTCGCCGGCTTCTTCTTGATCCTGACGGCGGTCTACAACAACGAAGGCATCGACGGCTTCCAGCGCACCCAGTTCTACAACCTGGTACGCAAGATCAGAGGAGACCGATCGCCCACACCTGCAGCGACGGCCGAGGAGGTGACGGCATGAGCACGGCAACGCTTCAGACCAAGGGGCTCACCGTCAGGTTCGGCGGATTGCTCGCCGTCAACGACGTCGACCTCGACTGCCGCCCGGGTGAGCTCACCGGCCTGATCGGGCCCAACGGAGCCGGCAAGACGACGCTGATCGACGCAGTCACCGGCTTCCTGCCCAAGAATGCCTCGGGAAGTGTCAACTTCGACGGAGAGGAAGCGCTCGGGACCGCGCCGAGCCGGCTGGCCCATCGGGGCCTGTGCCGGACGTGGCAAACGCTCGAGTTGTTCGACGACATCGACGTCCGGTCGAATCTCGAAGTTGCCAGCAGCCGGCTGACGCCCATGAAGGCCCTCCGTGATTACTTCCGGGGCTCCGATGTGGACGAACGAATCGCCACCACCCTGGAACTGCTCAACCTGTCGCATGTCGCCGACCGCAGCCCCAGCGAACTGTCCCAGGGCCAACGCAAGCTGGTCGGCGTCGGGCGGGCCCTGGTCGCCGACGCCAAGCTGCTGCTGCTCGACGAGCCGGCCGCCGGGCTCGACAGGCAGGAGACGGTGTGGCTGGGTCTGCAGTTGCGCCGCATCGTCGAGGCCGGAACTCCGATCTTGATGGTCGACCACGACATGGGCTTGGTCCTGTCGGTGTCGGATCGGATCCACGTCCTCCAATTCGGCAAACTGATCGCCTCGGGCACCCCCGAGGAGATCCGCAACAACGAACAAGTCATCGCGGCGTACCTCGGAGCGTCAGGAGGAGACGAATGAGCGAGCGAGTCCTCGATATCAAAGGCCTCCACGCCGGCTACGACGGTGTCGCCGTCGTCCGGGATCTCGACCTATATGTCGAGGGCGGAGAGGTAGTCGCCTTCCTCGGGCCCAACGGAGCCGGCAAGACCACCACGCTCATGGCGGTGTCCGGCATGGTGCAGATCCTCGACGGATCGATCACTGTGCTCGGGCGTGCCGTGCCGAAGCTGCGCCAGGCCCATTTGCTGGCGCGCTGGGGTGTCAGCCACGTGCCCGAAAACCGCGGCATCCTCTTCCAGCTATCGGTCGAGGAGAACTTGCAGCTGGCGAACCGCGGCGGGCGGACCGACGTCACCCCGGCCATCGACTACTTCCCGGCACTCGGCGACCTCTTGAAGCGGCAGGCCGGCCTGCTGTCCGGCGGCGAGCAGCAGATGCTTGCCATCGGCCGGGCGATTCTGTGCAAACCCAAGTTCCTGATGATCGACGAGATGAGCCTCGGCCTGGCCCCTGTGATCTACGAAGAGCTGATGCCCATCGTGCGCCGCATCGCCGACGACACCGGTGCCGGCGTCCTGCTCGTCGAACAGCACGCCGATCTCGCCCTCGCCCAGTCGGATCGCGCCTACGTACTCAACCACGGCGACCTGGTCATGCAGGGCACTGCCGAGGAGCTGATAAGAGATCGACACCTCCTCGACGCCACCTACCTCGGCGGGGAAACGCTCGAAGAGGAGCCATTGCGATGACCAAAGTTCTTGTCGGATACAAGCTCTCACCCGAGGGCGACGCCGCCCTCGAGGCAGGAATTGCCGAGGCCCGGCTGCGCAACGCCGAGTTGCTCGTGGTGTATTCGTCACGCGGTGGCGACACCGAGCAAACCAGAGACATGGCTGCGCTGGATTCGGCTGCCGAGGCGGCTCGGGCGCGCCTCGACGCCGAGGGCATTTCGTACCGATTTCGTGAACAGGTCCTCGGCAACAGCCCGTCCGAGGACGTCATCGCCATGGCAGCCGACGAAGCCGCCGCCGTCGTCGTCATCGGCATCAAGCCCCGATCGTTAGTGGGGAAGGCCATCCTGGGTAGCACCGCCCACGAGATACTCGTGGGCGCGCCGTGCCCGGTAATTGCGGTGAAGACCTCCTCGCACACCACAGAAGAAGGGACTGCCAAATGACCGCCCCCAGCCCTGAGGCCTCGTTGCTCGTCGTTCGTGTCCTGTGGACGGCGTCGGACCTGTTTTCCTCCATCGGATATGACGCCACCACGCTCGAAGTGGTGGCGCAACGTGCCGGTGTCGAGGTCGCCGAAGTTGCCGAACTGTTCCCGACTACCGAGGCAATGATGCAGGCGCTGATCGATCACGATCTCGGACAGGGCCTGGCATGGGCGGAGGCCGAGTCTGCCGCGGAAGGTCCGGCGGTTGAACGTCTGTACCGTTATCTGGCAAAGGACATCGCCTGGGTCCTGGCGTCTCCCTACGATCTGTCGGGATTCGATCGGGTCCATCTCATCAAACGACCGGAGTTTCGCCCCTGGCGCGAGAAGCTGGAACGCCTCCGGTCCCTTCGCCTGGCGATGGTTCGGCAAGCGATTGATGAGGGAGACTTCATCCAGGTCGCTCCGGAGTTCGCCCACGAAGCGATCACGTCGGTGATCATGGGGACGCTGGAAACGCATCGGGGTGAGCCCGAGGTGAACGCCGCTGCCCACGGCGCCGAGCTGGCGGCCTACGCCATCAGGTCGCTGCTCCGCAAGCCGAAGCGGATCGATGAAATCCGACGGACGGCGGCACTCGAGGAACCGGGCTGAGTCTTCCCGCCTATCGACCAGCGAGGTCCGTTACACCCTTTGACAACACGAGGCCATGGACAACTACGATCGTTTATCGAGCGCCTATCGATCGATAGACAGTCGGTAGGCAAGTGAGAGAGATGTCATGTACCAATTCAGCGAATCCGGGGATGTGGTCGGCCCCGTAGATGGCCAGGTGGTGCCGCGCTATGCCGGACCGCCAACCTTCGCCCGGCTCCCCCGAATCGACCAGGTCGCCAACTTTGATGTTGCGATCCTCGGGGTCCCATTCGACACGGGAACGACGTATCGACCGGGGGCACGATTCGGACCCCAGGCGATCAGGGCGGGCTCCCGACTGCTGCGCCGCTACCACCCGCATATGGATTCCGAACCGTTCCACGACCAGCAGGTCGTCGACGCCGGAGACGTCTCGTGCAATCCCTTCGACCTGATGGGTGCCATGGATGAAGTCGATCGAGCGGCAACCGAGCTGATCGAATCCGGGCAGCGCCTGGTCACTCTCGGCGGGGACCACACCATTGCCCTCCCCCTGCTGCGGGCGATGGAGCGCCAGCACGGGCCGGTTGCTCTAGTTCACTTCGACGCCCACCTCGACACGTGGGACAGCTACTTCGGCTCCAGCCTCACCCACGGCACTCCGTTCCGCCGCGCGTCGGAGGAGGGGCTCTTCGTCCCCGGGCACTCCATGCATATTGGAATCCGGGGGCCGGTGAGCGCCCGCCAGGACCTCGTCGACGACGCCGCGATGGGCTTCTCGATCGTCGGCACGTGGGAAACGGAGGAGATCGGCGTCAAGGGGCTGATCGAGAAGATCCGAGATCGTGTCAACGGATACGCCGTCTACCTGTCGATCGACATCGACGTGCTCGACCCGGCGTTCGCCCCCGGCACGGGGACGCCGGAGATCGGCGGTTTCTCCACCCGTGAGCTGGCCAGCATCATCCGCGGCCTCAGCGGGCTGCCGGTCGTCGGACTCGATGTCGTTGAGGTTTCGCCTGCCTACGACCATGCCGAGATCACCGCACTGGCTGCAGCCAACCTGGCGTACGACGTGGTTTCGCTGATGGCTGCCGAGACCGACCCCGGCTCATGACCAGATGACAGAAAGGCACTGACCCATGACGGCTTCATACAACTTCGCAATCATCCCCGGAGATGGTGTCGGCACTGAAATCTCGGCTGCGGCCGGCGACGTGCTCGCGGCCGCGGCAACCCGATTCGGGTTTGCCGTCGACACCGAGACGTACGACTGGGGATGCGATCGCCTACTGCAATCGGGTGAGATGATGCCCGGAGATGCCCTCGAAACATTGGGCGACTTCGATGCCATCTTCCTGGGGTGTATCGGCGACGCGTCGAAGGTGCCGGACGATGTCTCGCTGGAGATGCTGCTGGCCATCAGGACGGGATTCGACCAGTACGTCAACCTGCGTCCCATCAAGCTCTACCCGGGCGTGCCCACGCCCGTCGCCACTGCAAACCCCGACACGGTCGACATGGTGGTCATCCGGGAAAACACCGAGGGTGAATATGCCCGCATGGGCGGTATCTTCAAGCGCGGAACCCCCGACGCGGTCGCACTCCAGACCGGCGTGTTCACGTATAAGGGATGCGAGCGCGTGATCCGCTACGCCTTCGACCTAGCACGCGATCGCGGCAAGTTGGGCGCCGGCGAAACGGTGGGTCGGGTAACGAACTGCACCAAGTCGAACGCGTTGAATTACTCCATGGTGTTCTGGGACGAGGTCTACAACGACGTGAGCGCGTCCTACCCGGACGTGGCGAGGGATGCAGCCCTCGTCGACGCCATCACGATGTGGTTCATCAAGAACCCGGAGTGGTTCGATGTGGTCGTGGCCTCCAACCTCTTCGGCGACATCATCACCGACCTGGGAGCGATGCTGCAGGGCGGCATGGGGTTCGCCGCGGGCGGCAACGTCAATCCTGAGCGCACCTATCCGTCGATGTTCGAGCCGATCCACGGCTCGGCGCCGAAGTACACGGGCATGCAGCGCGTCAACCCGATCGCCTCGATCGAGGCGGTGCGGATGATGCTCGACCACGTCGGCGAAGCCGAAGCAGCCGCCGGCATCGAACGCGCTGTGGCGACCACCCTGGCCGCCGGCGAACACCGCACCGCCGACATCGGCGGGACCGCCCGCACCGACGAAGTGGCCTCCGCAGTGGCCGTCCTGGTGCTCAACCAGCCCGACGCGTAGGGGCCGCCGGACCCGGACACTGCGCCCGGGTTGCCGCGGCGAGGGCCTCGTCGAGTTCGGCGGGTTGGGTTCGTCCCGGCTAGCGCCAGCTGTCGCGCGCCGACCCCACCAGCGGATAGGCCTCGGTGCCCAAAAACAGAATGCAGCTGAAGATACGCTCGCCGGCGTACCATCGCTCCTCGCTGACGGTGAATCCCTCTCCGGTCAACGCGGAGAGACTGCGCGGGACTCCAATGAAGGCCTCCAACTCCGCGGCGCACGTGTTCGCGGCAGTGTCCTGATATCGCGCATAGTCGGCCGCCTCGATCTTTCCGGAGTGAAAGATCTCACCAAAGTGCCCCACTTCACAGCCGGCCACGTCGAGTACGCCGGTCAGCTGGGGGTCGCCGAGCGGCGCCTCCCCCGCATACGGGTCGGCAGTGCACGTGCCGACCGGAGCGCCCACCGCGTCGATGACACTTCCGGGTGTGGGCACATCCCTGACGGTCACGGGCGATAGGGTCAATACGTAGTCGACCCCGCAGCGGCCGGCTACCACACGGCCCGGCTCACCGAGCGCGCCTTTCACCGCTACCCAAGCGGGGGGCGATGAATCTTCGAGAAAGCGCGGCGCCTCGTACGCCATCTCGACGCACCAGTTGCCGGCATCACCGACAATGTAGAAGCCACGCGCCTGACTGGGATCGGCCCGCGGGACTTTGTGCGTCTCTACGAGGAAGTCCTCGCCCCACTGCACGTCGCCACTGCGGGTAACCAGCGGACTGACCGTCACCCGGGGCAGGCGGCCTTGCTCCGCGGCGTAGTCGGCGACGACAGCACCGACGGCGGCGGCATCTTCGCGAGCCGAACGCTCCTCCGGTGACGATCTGACGAACCACCACGCGGTAGCGGCCACGACCACCAGCACGAACGGAACGATCCACTTCGACCGCCGCCTTCCGGTGGCTCGGGTGGCAGCCCCATTGCCATCGCGACGCGGCCCCGCCGGGGGTTCCCTTCTTTCGCTGTCACGGTTCATGCTTGCCAAGCTCTCTCGGGCCACGCGGCTCCGTCGGCCGCCGCCGCAGCTCGCTTCATGTGACGCCGGTCGATCGCCGACGGCTCTGGAAAGCACGTCGCATCTCATTCATAGCGGCCACCAGCATCGCCAGGTTCGGCAGATGGGTAAATCCCGTCGGCGTGATTGCCGCGACTACTGCGGCCGCGGCGGCCCATCCGTGTTGCCCGGTCGCGCCGAGCGCCACCGCGGCGACTGCCGCCAGCATCCCGATCGCGGCCAGGGAGACAATGGC
>CAMYIJ010000004.1:37137-130016 GCA_947258375.1 uncultured Acidimicrobiaceae bacterium | reverse complement strand
TGGACTGTCGGACGACTAATCGAGGCGTCTCTGCGGCCCTCAACGCCCCTGGCGTCGTCCTCCGCCTCGACGCATCTGCTGATGCGCCTTCGTTGTGCGTCCTTGCCAGATGACGCTGATGACTCGCAGACACGCGCCCGCTAATCATCCGACAGACCACTAGATCGCAAACGCCTTGCAGGGCGAGTTTGAACCGCGGCCCGCGGCAGGTACCAGCGCCACTGGACGCGCGGCAGTACTGCGTGATCAGCCGGAACCTCGTTGGTGGCTGGTTGTGAACCGGGGCGGGAGCGCCCCGACTGCTAGTTCTCGGCGACGATCCGCCCGCGGAGGCGGGGGAACTTCGTCGGAGCATGTGCGTAGCAGTACTCACGTTTGTTGTAGCGCGACAAGGTGGTTTCGCAGTCGTTCTTGGCGCAGGCACGCGCTTCGTTGACTGCTTTGGGGGCCCGGGAGGCTCCCATGATCCTCTTGCCTTTTAGGACATTCTCAGCCATTAGGCAGATCTCGTTTCTCCTTGGGAACGCCTCCGAACGCGTCAGCGATCGAAGTCGTTTCCCGCTTCCTCCCTCAATAACGTATGAAGGCGGTCAATTAGTTCCATAGATGGTTCGGTGCGGCTCTTCTTCCGGATCATCTCTTTTACCTTTTCCTCGAAGTCGAAGGCGCAATCACAGTGGCCGCAGCGCCGCAAATGCCATCGAATCCGCATCCGCCGGAAGTACGACATCTCGCCATCGAGGTAGAAGTAGATCTGCTCCGTAGCTTGTTCGCACGACCGGCTCATGAGGCTCTTCCTGTGATCCCGCGTTCCTCCGCTAGGTGCCACAACTTCTTTTGCAGCGCTTTTCTTCCCCGATGGAGTCGCGACATCACAGTTCCGATCGGAATGTCGAGCATCTCGGCGATTTCCTTGTACGCAAAACCCTCCACATCGGCGAGGAGAACAGGCATGCGGAAGTTGTCCGGCAGCGATTCGAGGGCTTCGATTACGTCGCCGTCGACAAACTGCTCCAGCACCTCCGACTCGGCACTCTCGGACGCGCCCGATTGCTCGCCGAGCCGCCGGAAGAGGTACAAATCCTGGAGCTCGCCCAGCTCGACTTCGGAGGGGCGCCGCTGCGCCTTGCGGTAGCGGTTGATGTAGGTGTTGGTGAGGATCCGGTAGAGCCACGCCTTGAGATTGGTTCCCTCCTGAAAACTGCCGTAGGCGCGGTATGCCTTGAGAAATGTCTCCTGAACAACATCTTCGGCATCCGCCGGATTGCGGGTCATCCGCAGCGCGGCGGAATACAGCTGTGGAGCAAACTGCATAGCATCCGCTTCGAAGTTGGCTTGGTCTGCCATTGAAGTGCGCGCTTTCGTGGCTGGAACGCTCATACTCTAGGGCTCGGTCATCGAACCACCTAGTCGGCAAGCCGACAGTCCTCCCGGGTCCGCCATCGGTAATTGGCGCCGGATGGGCTCCGCTATCATTGCCCGCCCAGGCCGGGGTAGCTCAGTCGGCAGAGCGACGCACTCGTAATGCGTAGGTCACGGGTTCGATTCCCGTCTCCGGCTCCAACGCACGCCCAGAGCCCGTCGTACAAAGCGGCGCTCGAGCAAGGCCACCTAGTGGCTCCCCCGGGGGGGGGGAGGGGCACCGCCCGACGGGTGGGAAGGGGGGCGCGAGCCCGAACTGAATCCCGGCTAGCGGGCTCCGATTCCCTCCAACCCACAGAGCCCTCGCAACGGGAACCACATCAACGACGCGCCCCCTAACCAACTACGACGGCTCCGCCGCCGGCGAGTCCCAGCTCGGGACGTTTGGCTTTCGGCGGGGCGGCAGTATCCAGAACAGCTAGGCCTCACCCAAACCCCCCTAGTCCCCCTTCGGAGGAACCCATCCGCACACTGAATCCCGGCTACCAGGCTCCGATTCCCTCCAACCCACAGAGCCCTCGCAACGGGAACCACATCAACAACGCGGCCCCCCTACGGCGGGAGACGCGGACAATGCACCTAACCTCAACCGCAGAGCGAGAGGAGCCTCCATGGACAAGGCTGAGATCACGGCTGCGCTGGACGCGGCTGCGGCAGCAACCGCCGCCGACGGGTCGGGCAATCTCTCCGGGACAGCGTTCTGGAATGCAGTCGCCGCCGTCAAGCGAAATCCGGGCCTTGCCGACGAGTTCGCCGACACGATGGCGGATATCGATCGCCGTGCCTTTGAACGGTGGGCCCTGCTGACGCTGCCGATCGGCGTCGGCACCGCACTGGCCATCATCGGGACACTGATCGGTCTCGGTGTGATCACAGCCGGCTACTACACGGACGAGCCGTGGAACGGCCTGCTCCTCCTCGCCGGCACCGGCATCGTCCTGGTGCCGACTCACGGACTAGGCCATCTCGTCGCCGGGCGCAGTCTCGGAATGCGGTTCACCCACTGGTTCGTCGGCACGATTCGGATGCCACAGCCGGGCGTCAAAGTCGACTACGCCACGTACCTGCGAACGCAGGCGGCGAGCCGGGCCTGGATGCATGCGTCCGGCGCGATCGTGACCAAGGCGATTCCCTTCCTCTTGTTGGGGGCCGCTTGGGGCATGGAAGCGCCCTGGTGGGCATGGGTGGCGCTGCTCCTCATTGGAGCGGGCACAATCGCCACCGACGTGCTGTGGTCGACCAAGAGCTCGGACTGGAAGAAGTTCCACCGGGAACGCCGCTACATCCAGTGAACCTGCCTTCAGCGCGAGGTCCGCAGCGGGCCCAGGACCTCGATCATGCTCTCCTGCCACGCCGCCATCGTCGCCACCAGGGGATCTTCATAGCCCATGAAGTCGAGCGGATCGATCGGGTCGCACACCGTCACCCGAATGGATGATCGCCGGAACTTGGGAGCGCGGTGCGACATCACGTACTCCGTTCCCTCGAGAGCCAGCGGGAACAGCGGAGCGCCGGTCAGCAACGCCAGCCAGGACGCACCGTACGCCGGTGGCTCCTCACCCCAGTAGTCCACGCGGCGGCCTTCCGGGTACACCCCCACCGGCCGGTCGGCGTGGATCGTGCGGATGGCTGCTTGCAGAGCGCTCCACGGAATCCCCTGCCGAGACATTGGGATCGCACCCCAGAATCCGGTGAGGGAGTCGAAAAAGCGGCTGCGGCCGAACAACTCGTCCACCGCCAGGTAGCGGACGTTCTGATGCGCCGCCAATGACGAGTACACCGGGTCCACGAGCGACAGGTGATTGGGGGCCAGGATGAAAGCGCCGCGCCGCGGGAGGGTGTCGCCGTTGCGCAGCTCGTAGTCGAAGTATCCGCGGCTGAAGAGCCACACGATGGGTCGCGCCACTCGATGCGAGAAGTCGACGAACCGACCCGGGTCGCGCCTAAGTAGCTTCACCGAGCTCGCTGAAGAGTGCCGCGAACGCAAGCTGCGGTCGCTGATGGGTTTGCAGGGACTCGACGGTCGCCAGCACGCGGCTCGCCGCGGCGATGGCGCGCTCCGGCCGGATCTTGGCCAACTCGGTGACCGGGATATCAGCGTTGCGCACCGGGGCGCCGAACTGGGCAGCCGCCGAGTCACGGTAGAACCCGGCCAGAATCTCGAGACCGGACTCATATATCGCCGCCGTGGCGCGGCGCATCTCGCGATCATGACGATCCTTGAGTATCTTGCCACCGCGACCGTCCCGATCGTAAGCGGCCTGCTCGTCATTCTGGCGGGCCTTCAGAGTGGCCAGCAGTGGTTCGGCCGCCGTCTGGATCTCATCGGCCAGAACGTAGGCCTCTCCGGGATGCTCCGACAGCCGCTGGGGAATGCTGAGCCAGACGCGCCGGAACTCGGCGACGTGCGGCTGGGTCGCCAGGGCAATCGCGAGTCCCGGCCGGCCGCCGGCGATGCTGGTGGCACTCGCGGCCCGATCGGGTTCAATCCCGATTCCGACCAAGCCGTCGACAAGTTCCTCGTCGGCGACCCGACCCAGGACAATCGTGCGCGACCTGCTGGCAATAGTGTCCGGGAGGTCGTCCTCCGACTCGGCAACCAGGATGAACACGGTGGAAGGCGATGGTTCCTCCAGGGTCTTCAAAAGGGCGTTGGCCGCCTCGTCGTTCATGATCCCGGCCTCCTCGAACAGGAAGACTTTGCGCCCGGCCTCCAGAGGCGACAATGTGGCCTGAGCGGCAGCGCGACGCGTCTGATCCACGGTGATGGCAGACCGGCCGTCGGGTTCCACGATCGTCACATCGGGATGAGCGCCGTTGAGGACCCGTTGGATCGTGGCCGGATCGTCACCGATGAGGCCGGCGGCGAACCGGCGGGCGACTGTGGCTTTGCCGGCGCTGGCCGGGCCGACGAACAGGTATGCGTGCGAAGGCTGTGCCAGCTCCTGGTGCAGCATCGACTTGACGGACTCATGGCCGATGACGTCGCTGAACAACTGCAGCTCATCCATGGCGATCGAGAAGTGCCTTCCATATCTCCGCGGCAATATCGGCAACCGGCATTGTGGCGTCGATGACGACGAAACGATCCGGCTCGGCTGCGGCCAGATCCGTAAATCCCTGTGCCACCGTCGCAAGGAAACCGTGCCCGGCCCCTCCGATCCGGTCCGGGACCTGCTGGCGGGAGAGGCCGTCGGCGACGCCGAGCTCGAGAAGTGCCACCAGATCCGGCCATGTGGGCCCCAGGCCTGGTTCGTTGATCGCCCGCACGGCGTCGGTCCCGAGCCCGCGCCCGGCACCCTGATAGGCCAGCGACGAGTAGACCGACCTGTCGGAGACCACCCAGGTGCCTGCCTGCAAGGCCGGTTCGACTACGTCGGCGGCCAGTTGGGCGCGAGCCGCTGAGAACAGCAGGGCTTCCGACCAGGGGGCAACCGATCCATCGGTGTCGAGGAGGATCCGGCGCACCTTCTCGCCAGTCGGCGTGCCACCGGGCTCGCGCACCGTCATCACGTCATGGCCGGCTCCGGCGATCAGCCCGGCGAGGGCGACGGCCACCGTCGACTTGCCGGCGCCTTCGATTCCCTCAAGGGCGATGTATGTGCCGCGCGTCATCGTTGGGTCAGCTCTCATCCTCGTCCAGGTTCCGTGGCGTGGTGCCCGCGCCCCCCTGGCGTTGCCGACTGGCGCGACGCGCCTGATCGACATGGGCAATGATGTCATGCGTCGCCGACTCGAGCTTCGGCCGGCCGAAGAGAGCCCGCAACGACCACAGAAGGGCGCCGCCGGACAACAGCATGATGGCACCCCCGAAGAACAGAACCAGACGGTTGGGGTCATTGAGACGGCCGATACCCGCCACGTTGAGGGCACCGGCGAGCGGCACCGCGATCCCCATCGACACGAAGAGGCCGATTCGCATCATGCCGAACAAGGTGGCAAACACTCGCCCTTGCATCTCATCCTCCACATGCTCGTGGAGGTGGGTCAGGCCCATGACGTAGGCGGCGCCGGCCCCGAGGCCCATCAAGAAGAGCCATGAGACGGCGCCCCCGACGGTGTTGACCATGGCCGCCAGGCTCAAGCTCGCCCCGGTGAGGGCAACTGATGTAGCGAAGACAACGTCGCGCCGCGTCAGCCGTGAGGAGTACGCCGAAACCGCCGCAATGCCGATGGCGGCGCCGACGCCGAGCGCAGTGACGATGGCAAAGAACCCCGTTTCGTCGGCCCGCAGTACATCCTCAACGAACGGCTTCCCGATGACGATGACGGTGCCGCCGCCAAACAACGCTGCGGTCATGCCGACGATTACCCGGCGGACCGATCGATCCCGCCACAGGTACCTGGCACCCTCGATGATGGAGCGCAGTGTGTCCTTGGCCGCGATGTGACCACCGTCGGCCTCGATCTCGATCGCGAGGGTGCTCTTGAGGGCCGGAAGCGTTGCGACGATCAGTCCCGAGACAAGGAATGTGACCCCATCCACCAGGAAGGCGAGGGCGAAGGCCTGGGTCGCCGCCGGGATGATCGTGCCGATGACGAGCGCCGGGAAGAGAGCCAGCACGAAGTTGAATGCGGCTCCCGCCGGAATGGTTCCATAGGCGGCCCCCAGCATCAGCGAGTTGGCGGTCACGATGTTCTCCGATCGCACCATGGAAGGAACTGCGGCGGCTCGCGGTGCCTGCCCGAGCAGGCTCAACATCTCGAGCGCCACGGTGATCAGGACCAGCATCGGAAGCGTCGACGCAAAGATGAGAAACGGCACGATCAATGCGCGGCCCAGATCGGCGATGACGATGAGCCGACGGCGATCGAGGCTGTCGGTGATAGCCCCAACGAACGGACCAAAGACCAGCCCCGGCAGCACCCGCGACAGCAGGGCCACCAGAATGCCGCCACCACCTCCGATCTCGTCGGCGACACCGATCGTGGCGAAGATCGTGATCCAGTCTCCGGTGCTGCCAATGGCGGCCGCCCACCAGAAGCGGGCAAACGGCCCTCTCCGGATCATGGCGCCGGCAGTCAGCGGCTGCACAAAGTCGTTCATTCAAGAAGAGAGTACTCAGTACCAAGAGAGTACTCAGTACTCAGTATCCAGTACTCAGTACCGCGCGGGAGAGGCGATCGGGTACAGAATTGTTGCAGGTGTCCGGTGAGCTCGAACTCGATACTGAGTACTGAAGCGAGGCGCCAGCCGAGCGATACTGAGTACTGAGTACTTCTCTATCCCTTTTGTTTGTCGCGGCGCATCTGGATGAGTTCGGCCGCACGTTCGAGGTTGATGCTCTCGAGGGAGTCGGCGACACGGAACGAGGCGTTGGTCTCACCGTCGGTGACATAGAGCCCCCACCGGCCGTCCTTGACGACGATCGGCTTCTTGGAAACCGGGTCGTCGCCGAGCTCCTTGAGGGGTGGAACCACACGACGCCCGCCGCGTTTTTTGGGCTGCGCGAGCAGGGCAACCGCGCCATCGAAATCGACCGTGAAGATCTCTTCCTCGGATTCCAGGCTCCGGGTGTCCTTGCCCGACTTGATGTAGGGCCCGTAGCGACCGTTTTGGACCATGATCGGTTCGCCCGTCTCCGGATGGTCACCGAGATTGCGCGGCTGGCTCAACAGCTTCACGGCCTCCTCCAGACTGATGGAGTCGAGGCTCATGGTCTTGAAGAGTGACGCCGTCTTCGGCTTGGTCTTGGACCCCGGTTCCGGGTCACCGAGCTGGACGTACGGGCCGTAGCGGCCCGACTTGGCGAGCACGGTGAGGCCCGACTCCGAGTCCTCTCCAAGGATCTTGTCACCGCTGGGGGCCGCCAGCAGCTCGAGGGCGACCGCCACGGAGAGCTCGTCGGGTGCGGTCTCTTCGGGAATGCTCGCAGTGTCCTCGCCATGCTGGACGTACGGACCGTACCGGCCGGCGCGCGCCACCACAGGCAGGCCGTCGGGAGCGTCGCCGAGGGCGATCGAGTTGATCTCCCGAGCGTCGATCGCTTCGAGGTTGCTTGCCACCATCTCTTCGAGGCCCGGGTGACCGTTACCGAAGTAGAACTCTTCCAACCACGGAACGGCATCTTGATCGCCCGCAGCAATCTGATCGAGGTCATCCTCCATCCGAGCGGTGAATGCGTAGTCGACGAAGTCGGCGAAGTGCTGCTCCATCAGGGCCACCGTCGCAAAGGCAGTGAGCGTCGGCACCAGCGCGGTGCCCTTCTTGCGGGCATAGCCCCTGTCCTGGATCCGCGAAATGATTGCGGCGTAGGTCGAGGGGCGGCCGATTCCGAGTTCTTCGAGCCGCTTCACCAGCGAGGCCTCTGTGTACCGGGCCGGTGGTTTCGTCTCGTGGTGCTTCGCCTCGACGCCGAGCGCAGTCACCTCTTCACCCTCGGTCATCGGCGGCAGGTGGTTCTCCTGGTCATCGAGCGCCGCTTCCGGGTCGTCGGAACCCTCGACGTAGGCCCGCAAGAAGCCGGCGAACAGAATCGTCTTGCCGGACGCCGCGAAGAGGACGTTCTCGCCGGTGGCCGCTTGGGCAGCCAGGCGTACCGCAATGCTTTCGCCCTTGGCATCCTTCATCTGGCTGGCGACCGTCCGCTTCCAGATCAGCTCATAGAGTTTCGCTTCGTCCGAATTCGCCCCGTAGGTCGAGGCAACGGTCTTGGGAAGAGCGAAGTCCTCCCCGGCGGGTCGTATCGCCTCGTGGGCCTCCTGAGCGTTCTTGACCTTTCCGGCATAGCTCCGCGGCTTGGTCGGCAGGTACTCGGCGCCGTAGCGGTCCGCTACGAGCTTGCGCGCCGCGGCGAGCGCCGTCGGCGAGAGTGTCGTCGAGTCCGTGCGCATATAGGTGATCAGCCCGTTTTCGTACAGACGTTGAGCAGCGGACATGGTGCGCCCGGTGCCGAAGCGCAGTTTGCGTCCCGCCTCCTGTTGGAGCGTCGAAGTCCGAAACGGTGGATAGGGACGCCGGGTGTACGGCTTGGCCTCGATCGAATCCACGCTGAAGTCGCTGTCGGCGAGACCGCCGACGAGCGCGCCGGCACGGGCTTCATCGAGCACGGTGACGTCGCGACCAGAGAGCACACCCTGAGCGCTGAAGTCGCGACCCGAGGCGACCCGCACGCCGTCGACGCTGACAAGCGTCGCCCCGAACTGGATCTGATCGGGATCCGACGGGACAAGGAACTGCCCGGAGAGGTCCCAGTAGCTGGCGGCGACGAAGGCCATCCGCTCCCGTTCCCGCTCAACGATGATTCGCGTGGCGGGCGACTGCACGCGGCCGGCGGACAGTTTGGGCCGCACCTTGCGCCACAGCACGGGGCTGATCTCGTAGCCGTAAAGACGATCGAGAATGCGCCGCGCCTCCTGAGCATCGACGAGTTGCCGGTCGATCTCGCGGGGGCTGTCGACGGCGGCCTGAATGGCCGACCTGGTGATCTCATGGAAGACCATTCGCCACACAGGGACCTTGGGCTTGAGCACCTCAAACAGGTGCCACGCAATGGCTTCGCCTTCCCGATCCTCGTCAGTTGCTAGGTAGACCTCGTCCACCTCCTTGAGGAGCTTCCTGAGCTTGGCCACCTGCTTCTTCTTGTCGGAGGACACGACGTACAGCGGCTTGAACCCGTCGTGGACGTCAACGCCGTATTTGGTACGGCGCCACTCGTCCTGGAGTTTCTCCGGAGCGTCTTTGGCGCGGCCCGGGATGTCGCGGATGTGGCCGATTGACGACTCCACGATGTAATCCGAGCCGAGATAGCCGCCGATGGTCCGGGCCTTGGCCGGTGACTCGACGATGACAAGTTTCTTGGACATATCACTCGATTGTTGAGAGGAACCCCGGCTTGGAGGACTTCATCCGGGCCAGGCGGGGAGCAGTTCTATATGGGCTGAGGGCGCTTGTCAACCCCAACGGTCGGCCACACGGTCGCAGCGCTAAAGATATTCATCGCAGCCCCGCCTCGCCGATCACCCATCGCCGAGGGCCGCTTTGACCCGGTCGGCGACGTGGCGCCATGTGTGCTCCGCCTCGATCCAGGCCCGGCCGTCGGCTCCCATCCGGGCGGCGCGCGACCGGTCGGAGAGCAGCCGCCGCAACGCCTTCTCGAGGGGGCCCACGCCGGAGGCGACGTATCCGGTGACTCCGGGCATGATCGCTTCCGGGGCCCCGCCGGAGTCTCCGGCGACGACCGGCAAGCCGGCCGCCGCCGCCTCCAGATAGACGATTCCGAGCCCCTCGACTTCGAGTCCGAACCAGCGAGACCGCGACGGCATGGCAAACACCGCCATGTCCCGGTAGAGAGCCGGCAGCGCTTCCCAGGGGACATCGACCTCGAAGCGGACCGGCACCTGTCGCCTGGTGGCGAGCCGGCGCAGCGCCGCCTCCTTGCGACCCTTGCCGACCAGGACGAGGTCAACGGGAACTCCCGAGCGTCGTAGCCGGGCCGCCGCCCGGATCAGGCGAGCCTGGCCCTTGCGGGGGACAAACCGGCTGACACAGCCGACGATCGGAGCGGCCGGAGTCTTCCCCGGAGTGAACGTCGCCGGGTCGACCCCGGCGCCGGTCGGAGTCACCTCCATGCCGGTCAGCTGCGCCACTCTGCCGGCCGTGAACCGGGAGACGGCCAGGAGCACATCGGCGCGCCGCAGCGTGCGGGCCAGCCACTGGCGCGATATCGGGAACGCCGCTGGAAGAGTTGTCTCGGCACCGTGCGTCATTATTGCGATAGGCCCCGAGAAACTTCTCCGCAGCCGCGGGATGATCGACGGCA
Source organism: uncultured Acidimicrobiaceae bacterium (assembly GCA_947258375.1). GTDB lineage: Bacteria > Actinomycetota > Acidimicrobiia > Spongiisociales > UBA5794 > JAHEJX01. Next base: position 119,832 of record CAMYIJ010000004.1, on the reverse strand, counting down.
GCGGGTGCGGAGCGCCGAACAGGACGGCGTCCGCCTCGAACTCTCTTGCCTCAGCCGCCACCCAGGAGGCGACCGACCTGGTCGGCCACATGAAACGACTGCGGTGGCGTCGCACGATCACTTCGCCGGCTGCAGTCCCTGCCGGGCCGTCTGCCGGCGCCAGGACCCGGACCTCCCCGTCGAAGTGGTCGACCAGATTGCCCAGCCACTGCTGAATGCCGCCGGGCTTCGGGGGGAAGTCGTTGGTGACGACCAGCAGGCGCAACTCAGTTCTCCAGATGCGGAGCGATGTTCCAATGCAGAATCCGCACCATCTCAGACCCCACCTCGAAGGTGGCATATGCGGTGTTCCGGATCGGAGCGATGACGTGCCGGTTCGAGAAGTCGTTCTGCAGCACCTGGTTGGCGAATGCCCGGGTGGCGCCACCATGGGACACGACGCCGATCCGCTCACCCTTGTGACGCGTCGCGAGCTCACGAGCGGTTGCGGCGACCCTTGCTTTGAGCTCTGCCCAGGTTTCTCCGTTGCCGCCGCGGGCGGTGTCCTCGCCCAGGTCGAATAGAAGACGCGCTCCATCCGGGTCGGTCTCCCGGATCTCGGCGGTCGTGAGGTTCTCCCAAGCTCCAAAACCGAGTTCCTCAACGCCCTCAACGATGATCGGGGCCAGCCCCAGGCCGGCGCCGATTATCTCGGCGGTCTCAACCGCCCGCCCCAGACGCGAGGTGTAGAGGACGTCCAATTCGGGCAGCCCCGCGACGGCTGCTTTCGCCTGGGCGCGGCCCTCGTCGGTGAGGGCGCCGTCCTGCTGGCCCTGCCAGCGGTCCTCGAGATTGCCGAAGGTCTCGCCGTGGCGGATGAACACGACCTCGGTTCCCCAGCCATGTGCAATGGGCGGGTCCACCAGGTGGGTTATGTCGTTGTGGACGCGCAGACGATCGGACCCGGCTGCGGAAGTCAGGTGAAGCAGTCCGGTGTTGCTCGCCATGGCCAACGGATTGGGGAACCGGGTCTGAAAGAGCACACCGGTCAGTACCGCGATGGCGAGGCCATGGGTGACGGCCAGGGCCGATCCGTTGGGACCGACTTGGGCGACAAGATTCCGGTAGGCGCCGATCAATCGGGCCGCGGCATCCGAGAGTGTGCCCGCTCCCCCGAGCCGGACGTCCTCGCCCCGCATGAACGCATCCATATCGGGGCCGCTCATCTCCCGAACCTGTGCGGACGTCTTGCCCTCCCATATGCCGAGATTGGGCTCCCGCCACGCCGGATTTGTCGCATAAGGCATGTTCAGCGCCTCCGCGGTGGTTCGGGTTCGTCCCAGGTCCGATGCAACAACGGCATCGAAATGGGCCGACCCCAGGCGAGCGGAGAGCCGTTCGACCTGTTGCCGGCCGGTCGCGGTCAACTCCGAATCAGTGATGCCCTGCCAGAGGCCATCACGATTGGAGGTTGTCTCTCCGTGGCGGACGATGTATATGTCGGTCATCGTTGGCTGAGTCCCGGGCTCGAGTGAAGCAGTGTGCTCGGTAGGCTAGGCGGCCTATGCACCACCGAATCTTCACCGAGTCGGACCGACTGATCGAAACAATTCCCGACGAGGGCAACGCCCAGGTGGTGTGGGGCGTGATCCTCGCGATTCTGTTCGCCGTGTACTGGTTCACCGCCCGCACCAGGCGCCGCGCCGCCGAGCACCACCTGGCCGCCAAAAAGCGTGAGCAAGAGCTGCGCGACAACGATCCCGATATGAAGAAGGGTTAGCAGTACTCAGTATTCAGTACCGCTCGGCTGGCGCCTCGCTTCAGTATTCAGTACCGCGCGAAAAGGTCCGGCGCGTACTGAGTACTGGATACTGAGTACTGGATACTCTTCTAGACAAACGCGCTGGCGAAGATCAGGCTGACGATGGTCATCACCTTGATGACGATGTTCATCGCCGGGCCCGAAGTGTCTTTGAAGGGGTCGCCGATGGTGTCTCCCACGACGGCGGCGTGATGGGCGTCTGAGCCCTTACCGCCGTAGGCGCCGGCTTCGATGAACTTCTTGGCGTTGTCCCAGGCACCTCCGGCATTGGCCATGAAGATGGCCAGAAGGAATCCGGTCACGAGTGCTCCGGCAAGCAGGCCGCCGAGAGCGCGGACGCTGATGAAACCGACCACGAGAGGCAGCGCGACGGCCAGAGCGCCGGGAATCACCATCTCTCGAAGCGCCGCACTGGTGGAAATATCCACCGTGCGGGCCGAGTCGGGCTTGACGCCCTTCTTGCCCTCCAGCAGGCCCGGGATCTCGCGGAACTGCCGGCGCACCTCTTCGATCATCTGGTTCGCCGCCCGGCCAACAGCCTGGATCGTGAGCGCCGCGAACAAGAAGGGGAACATCCCACCGAGGAAGAGACCCACGATGACTGGAATCTCGAGGATGTCGATCGTCGTCAACACCGGTTCCAGGCCCTTCTCGAGAGCGGCTACGTTGACCGCCTGCCGGAAGGTGAAGAACAAGGCGAGAGCGGTCACGGCCGCCGAGCCGATGGCGAAGCCCTTGGCAACCGCCGCCGTGGTGTTGCCGAGCGAGTCGAGGGCATCGGTGGCCTCACGGACCTCGGGCGGCAGGTGGGCCATCTCGGCGATGCCGCCCGCGTTGTCGGCGATCGGGCCGTACGCGTCGACGGATACGGTTATCCCGAGGGTGGACAGCACCCCGATGGCGGCGATAGCGATGCCGTAGATCCCGGTGATGGCATCGGGACCCTCAAAGGCCGCAGTGCCACCCCAGAACGCAGCGAGCATGCCGAACGCGACGAGGATCACGGAGAAGGCTGCGGAGCGCATCCCCTCGGCGATTCCCGCCAGCGCCACGGTTGCCGGGCCGGTTTGTGCCTGGCGGGCGACTTCTTTCACGACCTTGTGATGGTCCGAGGTGAACCATTCGGAGATCTGTCCGATCAAGTAGCCGACCACCAGACCGGTGACGACGGAGACCACCAGACCCCAAGCGTTGTTGGTGACGTCCGGCGTGTCGCCAAACAGGATCGGTGTCAGGATCACCGTACCGAGCACGGTGATTCCCATCGCCACCCAGGTTCCCTTGTGGAGCGCTGCCGCCAAGCTGCCGCCTCCGGGCTTGACGAAGAACGAGCCGATGATCGAACCGCCCATGCCGAGCGTGGCGATCATCAACGGGTAGAAGAAAGCCTGCTCCTGGAATCCGCTGCCGGCAAACGCAAAAGCGGCAAACGCTATCGGGGCGATCAACGAGCCGACGTATGACTCGAAGAGGTCGGCACCCATGCCGGCGACGTCACCGACGTTGTCGCCAACGTTGTCGGCAATCACCGCAGGGTTGCGCGGGTCGTCCTCCGGGATTCCCGCCTCGACCTTGCCGACGAGGTCGGCACCGACATCGGCCGCTTTCGTGTAGATGCCGCCGCCGACCCTAGAGAACAGGGCAATCGAAGAAGCGCCGAGACCAATGGCGGTGATGATCTCAAAGGCATCATTGTCGTTCAGAATCTCCTTGAAGAAGAGGTAGCCGAGAGAAAGGCCGAGGAGTCCGAGACCGGCCACCGTGAAGCCCATGACTGCACCGCCGCGGAAGGCGAGCGGCAGCGCGGCATTGACCCCACCGGTACGGGCTGCTTCGGCCGTGCGGGCATTGGCCGCCGTGGCGATCCTCATTCCAATGAAGCCGGCGAGCGCCGAGAGGACGGCGCCGAAGATGTACGCGATCCAACCCCATGGCCATCCCCAGTCGAGCAGGATGCCTATGAGGAGTGCGAGAACTACAACGAAGCCCGCGACCGCGGTGTATTCGCGGCGGATGAACGTCATGGCGCCTTCGCGAATGGACCCCATGAGGTCGACCATCGTTTCGTTGCCGGGGTCGGCGGCGTTCACTTGCCTGGCGAATACGCCGGCGAGAACCAGCGCGGCGACGGCGGCGAGGAGGGCGAGATAAAGCCAGATCATCGGGTCCACGGAAGTGCTGCTCCAAAGGTCGGTGAAGAATCGGCGAGAGTTTAGCCAGCCACCGCCCCAGCCACTATTCCGGACCGGAACCGGACCTGCCCACGGAGCCAGGAGCCTGCTGAGCAATCACTGTGGATGGATGTGCGGAATCTCATCGTCATCTGCCACAGTCCGGGGAGCGGGAATCCTTCGGATTCCTGTGGAGTATCGCTAGATACTTCGAGGTCGCCGGACGAAGGCAGGGGTCGAGGGGGGTTTGGGTGAGGCCACCGCGGCCCAGAGTACCGGCATGCCGAAAGCCAAACGTCCCGAGCCAGAGAGCCGCAGAGACGCCGCAATTGGATTGCTCAGCAGGCTCCTAGCGCTCAGCGACCGTCATCTTCATCGTCATGTTCTGCTCCATGTCGAACGACTGCCCGTCGCCCTCGAGGTGCATGTTCATGAACAAGCTCGTGGTCACGGAGGCCGGCGAGGAGAGCGGCCGCGCGAGATCGAGTTTGCTGGTGCCCGTCGCGGTTGATTCAAAGTCGGTGATCGCCATCTTCGTCCCGGGAGGCATTCCCGGAGCCGTCAGCTCTTCGGCAAAGTCGGTGACTTCCATCGATGTCGCCATGACTACCCGCTCACCTTCGAAACCGGTCACCTCGTATTGGGTGACCATCGTGGACTCGAGCCCGCCCACGTCGGCCGTTGCCGTGTGCGACCAGGTGGCACCGACACCGACGGGGTCCAGCGGCAGAGGCGCCGCCAGATCACCCATTTGCTCCGACATCTGATCGAGGGTGCTGCGGAGGACGGGATCGACACCGGGCGGCAGACGGAAGTCGGCATCACGGATCTCGCCCCGGGGGCTAATCGTCTGCTCGATCTCCATGTCCAGAATCGGTTCCATGGCCTGGCGAAGAATGGGATCGGCGTCGACCTCGACATAGCGGGCGGCAACCACATAGTCGCCGTCGGCGGAAACCGCGGTCACCTCGTACTCCATCACTACGGAGTACTCCACTGTCTGGGCGCCCATCGAGACACCATCGATCTGCTGGTCCATTGTCATGGCGAATGTCATCACGGCTTGACCGCTATCACCCTCCGCCAGGTTGTACCGCAGAGTCCGCTGCTCGCCGGCACCGGCGTCGCTGAGAGTTACAAGGCCGTCGTACCCTTCCCCGGTGACTTCGGGGTCGGCGCTGCTTCCGCCGCAGGCGGTCAACGCAAGGCAGACAAGAGCAATGGCCAATGTGGTCCGCATGCGGGAGTCTCCAGTTGTCGCAAGAGCTACCGCATATCTATCGGCCGGGCGACGGTACCGATAAAGGGCAACGGCCCCGGAAGGCGTGATCTCAGGATTGGGGACACGGGTCCTGCCGGAGCTAGCCCGAGCCCGACAAACCACTGGATGTACTGACCCGCGACGTTGTTGACACTTCCGGCTCTTGACGGGCTCGATTAGGCGGCCGCGCCATCGGAGCCTGGCAGCTGCTGAGCGTGATCTTCTGAGTGCTCGGGATTGCTGCATCTGCTGGGAACGAACTGCGCGAGATCGCTCCTGGCGGTGAGTGATACGGGCGCGAGTCGAGCCACCGCGCGATGGCTCCACCCGAAGGGGGGAGACCGGCCCGCAGGGCCAGAGGGGGGCGGTAGCTGGAGGTGGCTCCCGGTTCACAGGACCTGTTGCCCCAGGAGCTCGAACCACCTCGGAAACGGGAGCAACCTGTGAGGATGCGCCCCTCTACCCACTCGTCGGCTGCGCCGCCGGCGGGGCCCTTCTCCCCTCCGGAGAGACACATACGCCAAACACGCCGATCACTACATATGCCTGTAATCCACTTGGGCTTTCGCGATGATGCCGAAGTCGCGTTTTCGAGGCTTGGGGAGGTTGGGGGATGGCGTGGGTTCCGGCGCCTGCTCGGGAGACCGATCTCGGATGGCCTCCCGGTTGCAGCTCGTCACCGGCGCCACAGCTCTCGGGTGAAGAGCAACAGGATCGGGAAGATCTCCAGACGACCAACCAGCATCAGCAGTGAGAGCAGCCACTTGCCGAGGGCCGGCACCGCCAGGTAGTTGGAGCTCGGTCCCACCGAGCTCAACCCGGGGCCGACGTTGCCCAGCGAAGAGGCCACCGCAGATGCCGAGCTCACGAGGTCGAATCCGGCGCCGGCCGCCTGTGCGAAAACGGCGAACAGCATGGTCCCCGTCATGAAAATGAACATGTAGAGGAGGAAGAAGGTCTGGACCGATTCGACGATGTCCTGCGGGATCGCTTCCTTGCCGAACCGGGTGACGAAGATCCCGCGCGGGTGAATCACGCGGCGCAGATCGGACAGCGCGGCCCCGGAGAGCACCCCCAGGCGGTACGGCTTGACGGAACCGCCGGTGGAGCCGGACATCCCGCCGACGAACATCAACCCCACCACGAGTACCTGGAGCGCCGGAACCCACGCCCCAAAGTCGGCGGTGGCGTAGCCGGTCGTCGTGACAATGGAGACCGCGGTGAACACCGCATCGCGGATCATGTCGGCCGCGGCACTACCGCGACTACCGATTGCGATGATCGCCGATGCCACGACGAGGATGCCGACGTATAGCTTGAGCTCGGTGTTGCGGCCATACACCCGGGGGTCGCGCAACGCCCGGAAGTGAAGCGCAAACGAGGCGCCGGCGAGCACCATGAAGATGATCACGATCCATTGGCTGTACGCGCTGAAAGCACCGATCGATCGAACATCGGTGCCGAACCCACCGGTGGACATGGTCGTAAAACTGTGTGCAATGGCCTCGAACAGCGTCATGTCGCCCAAGATCAGAAACAGCACCTGGAGAGCCGACAGGCCGGCATAGACCCACCACAGTCGCTTCGCCGTTTCCCGGAACCGCGGCGTGAGGCGGTCGGGCTTCGGTCCGGGCGATTCGGCCCGCGCCAACTCGACGCCACCGCTCCCCAGTAGCGGCAGCACGGCGATCGACAGCACGATGATGCCCATACCGCCGATCCACTGGGTCAGTGCCCGCCATATCAGTATGCCGTGCGACATGGCACCCGGGTCGGGGATCACTGAGGCGCCGGTCGTCGTGAAGCCGGCGGCCGTCTCGAAGAAGGCATCGGTGACATTGCCGATGCTGCCGGTGAGGAGGTATGGCAGCGTGCCGAACACTGAGATGGCGAACCAGGACAGGCCGACAATGGCGAAACCCTCTTTGCGGGACAGATCGCGCGGTCTCTCGTAGTGGTTCCAAGTCAAGTAGCCGAACCCGATCGTGATGAGGGCGGCGACGGAGATCCAGGCCGCTTCGTCCCACTCGCGGTAGATCAGTGATGTGATGACCGCGGCAAACATGGCGGCACCGATTGCTGAGACGACCGCGCCGATTAGGTGCAGCAATCGCCGAAGCAGCATCAGCCGGACAGTTTCTCGAGTTCGGGGAAGGCTTCCGGCAGGGCGATAACGATGAGGCGATCTCCTGCCTCAAAGGTAGATTCGCCAATCGGCACGAAGACGTCGTCGCCGCGAATAATGCCCCCGACGATCATCTCGTGCGGCAGGTGCACCTCGCTGAACGTCCTCCCGACCACGGGGCTGGTCGCCTCAACGGTCAGCTCTATGGCCTCGGCCGCGCTGTCGCGGAACGTCACCACCGAGTGGATGCTGCCGCCGCGAACAAACCGGAGGATCTCATTGGCGGCGGCGAGACGGGCAGACACACCCGAGTCGATTCCGACGCCAGGGAGGATCTTCACGAGGTCGAATCGATGGAACCGGGCCACCGTCTTGCGGGCGCCCATCGCCTTGGCGACCAGGCAGCCGAGGATATTGATCTCGTCCCAGCCGGTGAGCGCCAGGACCGCGTCGGAGTGTTCCGCTCCCTCCGAGCTCAAAACCTTGGGATCTGTGGGGTCACCGTGGACCGCGATGACCCGGGGCTCGCTCATGGCGACCCGGCGCACCCGATCCATGTCCTGATCGATCAGAGTGGTGCTGATGTCTTCATGGCAGAGCAGGCTCGCCGTACGTATGGCGAGGCGGGTCGTCCCGAGGATGATGACTTTGTTGAAGGGCTCTTCCTGCCAGCCGAAGATCCCGAACGCCTCGGTGGCTTTGCCTTCCTCGGCCATGATCAGAACGTGATCGCCCGGCAATAGCTCCGTGGCTCCCCTGGCGATCAGGGTTTCCGTCTCCCGGATCACAGCAACGACCACCCATGACCAACCCTTGACCATCAACCGTAGCCGCGACAGGGTCAGATGGGCGGCAGGTGCTCCCGGGGCGATGAAGCCACCGAAGAGTCTGAGCCGCCCGTCGGCGAAATCGATTGCCTCCCCTATGCCTCCCGACTTGATCGACCGCACGAGCTGGTTGGCCACAGCCTCGGTGGGGTCGATCAAGAGGTCCACGCCCAGCTCCTCGGCCTCTTCGAAGAGTTGCGGATCTTCCACCCTGGCGATCCGGCGTTCTACGCCGAGACGGCCGGCCGCGTGTGCAGCCAGGACGTTGGTGGCGTCCGAGCTGGTGACCGCAATGAGCAGGTCGGCTCGTTCAACCTCGGCTTCCTGCAAGGTGGTTGGGCTCGCCCCATTGCCGACGACCACCAGTACGTCGAGTTCCGCCTGCAACTCGGCGGCGCGGGCCTGGTCCGACTCGACAACGACGATGTCCTGGCGCTCTGCGGATAGGCGCTCTGCAAGGTGCGACCCAACGGCCCCGGCGCCGACAATGACGATTCTCATCTACCTGCTCTTCTTGCCTAACGGCTGAAGGCTAGTTGTCCGCACGCCCGTTTAGGTGCTAGCGGAACGATCCCTCAGAAGACGGCTCTCCCGACCGTCGAATCGCCTACCGGCGTGTGGGGTCTACCATCGGCGGCCGTGTCCCCCCGTCGTCTCACTCTCGCTCTGATTGCCTTCGCCCTCGTGGCCGGGGCGTGCAGTGCGTCCGGACCCCCCGAGGCCGAAACCACCACCACGGTCGCGCCGACCACGACTACAACGACGGCCGCGCCGACAACAACGCTGGCCACCACGACGACCGGCCCGCCGCGGACCATTACGGCCACCGGCGACCTTCCCGGGCCGATCCTCGCCGCCGTTGCGGACCTCTACAGCTGGCTGGCCGACGAGCGCAACCCCGACCCACCGGTTCCCGCTGCGATGCTGGAGACCCTCGAGCCGGGCCAACCGGTATTGCCCTCCGTCACGGCCTCCGGCGTCGTTCACGAACTCCAAGGCGGCGACAGTGTCGCCGTCATCCATGTTGCCGACGATGTCATCTTCATGGTCGAGGACAGAAAGCCGTGGCGGATTGCCGGGGCCAGCCTCACCGGACAGCCGCCGTGGCTTGGCGAGAGCCCCCGACTGCTGCTCGTGCTCGGCTCCGATGCCCGCAAGGGTCAGAACCAAAGACGGTTGCGGGCCGACAGCATTCACATTGTCGGAATCGACCCCTCCCGGAGCGAGGGTTCGATTGTCGGATTCCCCAGGGACTCCTGGGTGGAGGGCCCGGCCGGTAAGAACAAATTCACCAACATCATGGCGGGCCGCGGACCGGCGGTGATGCTGGAAACCACGGAGGCGTTGACCGCGCTCGATCTCGATGGGTACGTGGTGACCGGGTTCGTTGGCTTCGAGGGCCTCATCGAGGATCTGGGCGGCCTGACCATCGACCTGCCGAAATCCATCCGGAGCGGGATCGAAGGCTGGCAGAACTACCCGAGCGGAGTGCAGAAGCTCGGGCCGACCGCGCTGCTACGGCTGGCGCGTATCCGCAAGACACTCAACGGCGGCGACTTCGCCAGGTCGGAGAACCACGGCCTCATCATGCAGGCCGGCATGATCGCGGTTCAGGAGATGGGCATCGACGAGCTACCCGGACTGCTCGACATCCTGCTCGATCACACCTGGACCGACCTGTCGACCGAGGACCTCCTGACCATGGCGGCCACCGTCTACTACCTCACCCCGGAGGAGATGGTGAATCTGGTGCTCCCCGGCTCCGTGGGCACGGCCGGCGATCGTTCTGTCGTGTTCCTGGCCGATGCGGCGACCGATTACTACCTCGACCTGGCCGACGGTGTCATCGACGAGCCGTAGCGTGGTTCGACGCGCCAACGCGAGCCCGCCGGGTGGGAGGGACAGATTGCTAGCGACCCAAACGCGTCGGGTCGAAGTCGGCGCTGCTCCATGCCGTGACTTGTGTCGCACCGAGAAGTACCAGATCGGCCGGCACACTCACGAGGACGGTGACCGTGCGGCTCCGCCAACTCTGGTCCTGGGCGCACCGGCACTCCAACAGGGTGCCCCCGTTCCCTGCCGCGAACCGCCTTGCTTCGTCGACCGCCGACCCGACCGCACCAAAGGGCCGGAAAGTGACCGGGGCGGCGGCGAGCGCCGCGGCGTCGGCGGCAACCTGCGCCCGGGCGCGGGCTCCCAGGTAGATCGACACGTCGGCGATGAGCAGCCCGAGGATCACCACCACGGCGGCCAGCGCCAGCATCACCAGCGACACCGCGCCCCGTTCGCGCGAGGCGCTGCTCAGCGCTCGACCCGCATCGCCGCGGAGGCGCGCAGCTCGACCGCGGTGCCGCCAAAGAAGAACGGGGCCAGCCGGTGGCGCAACCTGATCGCGATGACGGCATTCTCCCCCACGACGTGAGGACGGGTCACGCTGATCCGCGCCTCGCTTGCCAGCTCACCAAGAACCTCCTGCACAGCCTCAACGGCGTCTGCCGGCTCCGGGCTCACGGCGGCCGCCCGGGCCCCCTCGCGCGCTCCGTTGATCAGCTCGAGCTGGGTGCGGGCGACGACGGCTACTTCGGCCACGGCCAGCAGGAGCGCCAGGATCAGCGGCAGGACGAGGGCGATCTCCACTGCGGCCGCACCCCTCTCCCGACTCACCCGCCGATCGCCCGGACCCGGGCGATGACGGCGTCGAAAAGGTCGGGGAGCACCGATGTGTTCGTGGCCCACAGGATCAGAGCCAGGGCCACGGTGGCGGCTGCCACCATCACCAGGGCATATTCGGCGGTCGCTTGACCGGTTTCGTCTCTGTAGAGCTTCATGGAGCCCCTTTCGGTTGGGGGCGCTCACGTGAGGCGCCCGAAGACATCGATCAGCGCCGGGCCGGACACCATCAGCACCAGGCCCGGGAGCATCAGAAGGGCGAGGGGGAACACCAACTTGACCGGGAGCCGGCGGAGACGGGCCTCAGCCTGGGCACGGGCATCCGCGGCGAGCCCCTCCTGGTAGGCATCGAGAACCGGGGCCAGGGCCGCTCCGGTCTCCACCGCCCTCGCCAGAGACGCGAACAAATCGGACGCAACTCCGACTGCCGACCGCAGGCCGACCGCGAGCCCATCGAGATGAGCCCGCCTCGTCACGGCGGTGACTCCGCCGGCCAGCGCCGGGTGCAGGTAGGGCCGGGTCCACGCGATCGCTGCTCCCGGCGTCATCCCCGCGTCGAGCCCGAGAGAAACGAGGGTGGCGAGGACGATGAGATCGTCCGCCGTCGGGTGGGCACGCCGCCGCCGTCGCACCAGTCGCCAGGACGGCGTCGACAGGATCAGAAGCGCCAATCCCAGGGCCGGAATCATCGGTCCGCCCTCAGCAATCCGATGATGACCAGAACCCCAAGCAGCTGCAACGCCAGACCCAACAGGACCACCGACCGGCTCGGTCCCGGCTCCAGCAATCGGCCACCGCCGGACGCCAGCATGATCACAGCGGGAGCCGCCGGCAGCAGGCCAATCACCGCCGCGGAGAGGCGGGCCTGCGCTGTCAGCGCCTTGCGATCGCGGGCCAATTGCTCGGCGGATCGAAGTCGCTCGCCGAGCCGGGAGAAGAGAGGGCCGGCCGGAGCTCCGGATCGACTGGCAAGCCGGATCCCGGCCGTGGCCAGTTCGTCGTCTAGTGCAAACATCGTTCGGACCTCGATGGCCGCGAGTTCGATCGGCTGCCCGGTGAGAGCGAGCCGAGCGAGGCGGGTCTCAGGAACCGGAATGGCGAGAGCCTGGCGGAGGGCGGCTCCGCGACGCAGCTCCCCGGCGACGGCATCGAAGTAGCGAGCGGCCTCGGCCGGACCGGGGGGCCGAGCCACCCGGTGGGCGCGATAGCGGCCTCGCACCAGGGGCGCCAGCCGCGCGAGCGAACCAATCAGGAGCACCGCAACGATCACAGGATCACCTCGAGCCGATCGGCTTCCACCGCGACGACCTGCCGGACGAGGCGGGAATCCCCCTCACGGCCCATCGCAACGACCAAATCGAGCCCGGAGCGCAACAGCGCCCGCACGGCGTCGGCGGCCAGCCCGGTGTCGCCTCCCCCGGCGAGAACCTCGAGACGCCACAGAGCTTCGGCCGCGTCCTTGGCGTGCACGGTGGACATCGATCCGGCGTGACCGGTGGCCATCGCCTGGATCATGTCGATCGCCTCGGCGCCGCGGACTTCACCCACAATGATGCGGTCGGGCCGAAGGCGGAGGGCGTGGCGCACAAGCTGCTGCATGGAGATGGAACCGACGCCCTCGGAGTTCGCCGCCCGCGACTCGAGCCGCACCACATGGCCGAACAGCGCCAGCTCGGCCGCGTCCTCGATAGTGACGACGCGCTCCCCCGCCGGGATCTCAATCGAGAGTAGGTTCAGCAATGTCGTCTTGCCGGTGCCGGTCCCTCCGCACACCAGGATGTTGCGCCGGTCCGCCACCGCCGACCGCAGGAGCTCCACTCCATCGAGCGAGAGGGCCCCCGTGTCCTGGAGAGCCTCCAAAGATCCGACGACGTTGGTGAAGCGGCGGATCGCGACGATCGGCCCATCCGGAGCGATGGGAGGGAGCACAGCGTGGATCCGGGAGCCGTCCGGCAGACGGGCGTCGACCACGGGGCTGGCGTGGTCGAGCCTGAGTCCGAGCGGGGCGATGACCCGTTCGACGGCGGCGGCGATGGCGGGGCCGTCGGAGAACGTGACGGGGCTGCGCTCGAGACGGCCGGCCCGCTCGATCCAAACCTCGCCGGGACCGTTGACCAGGATGTCGGAGATAGTCTCGTCGGCGAGCAAAGGCTCGAGCGGGCCGAGGCCGAGCAAAGAGTCGACGGCGGCCACCGCACTGGCGCGGCCTCCGAGGGGATCCTCCTCAGCCGCGATCGGCATCGCCGCCTGTAGCAGTGGCCGCCGCCGCAACTCCGTGCCGGTGTCCAGCAGGCGCGTCGCGATGCGGTTGACAGCGGGCTGTCTCACCATGATGCAGCCCACACTCTCCGCCAGGCCGCGCTCCACCGGCTGGCGACTGGCCGCGAGCCGTCGAGCAGCGCCCGAACGACCCGCCGCGGCGCTGCCGGCAATACGACCGAGCCCTCCGCTTCCAGACGCCGGCGCACGCGGAAGCCGGCGGCAGTGGGTTGGTAGACGCCCCGCCCCTGCGGGCGGAACAACCTGCCGGGGGTGAGCAGGTGCACCGGGACAATCGGGGCGGGGACGTCATCTGGAGCCTGCAGCGCCAAGCGCAGCACCACCGCAGGCCAACCTCGTAGCAGGAGACCGACCAGATCTCGCGAATCCTCGAGTGCGATCCCGCCATTCGCGAGCACCGCAACCCCCGGGCGAACCGGGCTCAAGTCAGCGGCCCGGGGCCCTTCGACGACGAGCTCACGGAGGGAGCGGGCACTCGGGTAGTGCGGTCCCCCGGGATCGAGATCGACAACGAGTGCAGTCGGTTGTGTTGTGGCGAGCGCTAGCGGGGCAACAGCCCCGAGCACCCCGTCCTCCGGCGCCCAGGTCGCAAGAGCAGGCATCGGTTCCAGTGGTTCGGCAGTCGGAACAAAGGTGGTCCGGAAGGGGAAGCCTCGCCAACGTATCCGCCGGGCCGGACAGATTCAAGAGGGCCGTCCGCCGGCCGCCGCGCCTTTCCGTTCTTGCGGACATACGCGCCGATATCGGCGCGTATGTCCGCAAGAACGGAACGACGAGAACCGTTCGACAGGAATCGTTCGACGGGAACCAACTAGCCTCAGGCGCCGAACGCCGGAGGGAAACAGTCAAGTGCGCACTAGCGCCGACCGTCCGCAGATACCTGCACAAGGGCTGGGAGCCTTCGGCGGAGTCTTCACTCCATCGATCCTGACCATTCTCGGCGTCATCATGTACCTGCGGTTCGGCTGGGTCGTCGGCCAGGCCGGGCTGGCCGGATCGTTTGCCATCGTGACAATTGCCTCGGCAATCACGCTCCTGACCGCCCTGTCGATCTCCCAGATCGCGACCGATCAGCGAGTCCGGGCCGGCGGCGCCTACTACATGATCAGCCGGGCACTCGGAGTGGAGATCGGCGGAGCAATCGGCATCCCTCTGTACCTCGCTCAGGCGCTATCGGTGGCGCTGTACACGATCGGTTTCGCCGAGAGTGTGGCCCGGGTCTTCCCCGCCCTCAACGCCCGGGTCGTGGGGCTCGTCACCACGCTCCTCGTTACCGCGGTGGCGCTCATTTCCGCAAAAGTCGCCATCCGCATTCAGTACTTCATCATGGCCGGAATCGCTCTATCACTGCTGTCCTTCTTCTTCGGGCACAACGCCACGGTCACCGCGGCGCCGGACTTCGATCCGGTGGGTTTCTGGCAGGTCTTCGCCATCTTCTTCCCGGCCGTCACCGGCATCATGGCGGGGGTCAACATGTCGGGGGACCTGGCCGACCCGCGCCGATCGATCCCCCGCGGCACGCTGGCGGCGATCGGCGTCAGCTACCTGATCTACATGCTGATACCCGTCTTCCTCTCCGAACGGGCCACGCCGGCACAGCTGGTGGCGGACCCCCTCATCATGCGGAACATCGCCGTGTGGGGAAACGCCATCCTCGTGGGCGTCTGGGGAGCCACCCTTTCCAGTGCCCTGGGTAGCATCTTGGGCGCTCCACGCGTCTTGCAGGCGATCGCTCGGGACAACATCCTTCCCAAGCCACTTCGCTTTCTGGGAAGGGGCAGCGGGACCGCCGATGAGCCGCGCATCGGTACCTTCTTCACTCTCGGGCTCGCCCTCACCGCGGTCGCTCTCGGCGACCTCGACGCCATTGCCCCCATCTTGACAATGTTCTTCCTGGCGACCTACGCCGTCGTCAACATCGTGTCGGCCGTCGAACGCCTGCTGCGCAGCCCCTCCTTCCGCCCCACATTCCGGGTCCACTGGGGGCTCTCGCTGCTCGGAGCCGCCGGATGTGCTGCCGTGATGTTCCTCATCGACGCACCGGCGACGGCGATCTCGGCGGTGATCGTCCTCGCGGTCTATCTCTGGCTCAAGCGGCAGGGGCTTCGCAGCACGTGGGGTGACGTCCGTCAAGGCGTGTGGCAGGCGATGATCCGCTGGGGTCTCTTCAACCTGCGAGCGGACACCGAGGCGCGCAGCTGGCGGCCCCATTTTCTCGTCATGGCCGGCAACCCCGAGAAGCGCTGGTATCTGATCGACCTGGCCAACACGATCTCCCACGATCGCGGCATCCTGAGCGTGGCGACCATCCTCCCCGGCTCAGCCTCAACAAAACGAAAGGACAATCTCGCCGCGACGATCCGCGACCACCTCGAAGAGCGGGATGTCGACGCCCTGGTCCGTGTGGTGTCGGCGCCCAGTCCGTATCAGGGAGCGGTCACGCTGGTCGAGGCCTACGGGATGGGCTACCTCGTGCCGAACACGGTGCTGCTCGGCGACGGTGAAACCACACAGGACCCCCTCGAATACGCCCAGATGATCGCCAGCTTCTACCGTGCCAACCGCAACGTCGTGATCATCCAGGCAGACGCCAAGCGCCTCTTCGGAGAGCGGCGCCACATCGACGTGTGGTGGCAGAGCATGCGCGGTAATGGCAGCCTGATGGTGACCCTCGGCCATCTAATCTCCACCAGTCTCTCCTGGACCAACGTCGACCTCAATGTGCGCATGATCGTGCGGGATGAGTCCGGCGCAAACGGAGCCCGCGAGAACCTGGCCGGGCTGATATCTTCGACGCGAATGCAGGCCAATGTCGAAGTTGTCGTTGATGCCCGGCGTCCGCTCGATGTCATCGCCGCAGCGGCAACCCCCGCCGACCTGACGTTCATCGGCCTTCCCCGGCCCACCGAAGATCTCGAAGCGTTCGCGGCACATCTCCGCTACCTCATCGACCGCACCCGCCATCTTCCGGCAGTTGCCTACGTGCTCGCGGCCCAGGACATCGAGTTCGACCGGATCCTACGGTGAGGCGGACCGCACCGAGCAGGCTCCGGCACGCAATGCGGCCGGAAACTCTCAGCGTGCCCCCTATAGATGCCGAAGTTCCCCGTTGTACGTTCTACGTTGTACGTTTGTAGCTGAACATATGAACATTGCCGCATTCTTCGACCTCGACAAGACCGTCATCGCCAAGTCTTCGACTCTGGCCTTCGGGCGGCCGTTCTATCGCGCCGGGTTCGTCGGCAAACGCACTCTCATGAAGTTCGGCTTCGCCCAGATCTTCTATGTGCTCTTCGGCGCCGATGAGGATCAGCTCGAGCGGGTTCGCGACCAGATGCTCAACCTGACCGCGGGCTGGCACCGCACCGAGATCGAGCAGCTCGTCGAAGAGACCCTCGAAGAAGTAGCCGACCCCCTGGTCTACGCCGAAGCGCTCACGCTCATCGACGAGCACAAGCGTGAAGGCCGCAAGGTCTACCTGGTGTCGGCAAGCCCCATCGAGATCGTCCGGCCGATCGGCCGCTACATCGGCGTCACCAACATCATCGCCACCAAGGTCAAGACGGATGCCGCCGGGTTCTTCCTTCCCGAGCTCGACGTCTACGCCATGGGGCCCGGCAAGGCAGATGCGATTCAGGAACTGGCCACCCGGGAAGACATCGACCTCTCCGAGTCGTATGCCTACAGCGACAGCGCCACCGATCTCCCGATGATGGAGGTCGTCGGCCACCCGGTGGCCGTGAACCCGGAGAAGGACCTGCGCAAACACGCAGAGGAAAACGACTGGCCTATTGTCGAGTTCAACCGCCCCGTCAGCCTGAGCACCCGGTTGCGCAAACCGGTACCGATCATCAGCGGAGCGACGGTGGCTGCGGCAGTGCTTGGAGCCATTGGAATGGCCCTCCTCAAGCGGCGGGCCACCACCTGATCGATCCGGCGGCCGACCCGCCCGCCCACTCTGGGCTTGGGATGACCCGCCTTGGACCAGACACGGCCGGCACCCGACGCCGCCCATCGGTACTCCGTCCGACGATTTCGACGCGTCCACGCGGGAGTTCCTGAACCGGAAGCGATTGGCCTGCGGGCCCACGCGATATTGCCGTTTACCAGGGCGTATGTCGGCTTCCACCGACGTTGCGCCGGTGCACAGTGTTCGACCTAATCCCCTGCGGATAGGGCCATTGGACCCTTGTTGCCGACCCCGCGGACGGCTGTACTCCTGCACCAGGGACCCAGCGGTGAGGAGAACGCGTGTCTTTCCATATCAAGCCGGCAAGGCGGCAACCCGACGAGATTCGAGAGGCAGGCACCGAGCCACACCACTCGGTCTTGCGGGCCATCACCAACGGCCGGGGCTGGCGAGTTGGTTGGGCCGTGCTTGCGGCCGCCGTGCTCCTCGTCGGACTCACCGTCGGCCTCGTCCCCGGGCTGCTCGTGCTGGCAATAGGCGGCACCGCGTTCACGGCCGTCGGTTCGATGATCGCTCACGCCGCGCAGGCCTCGCCGCGCGACGACTGGAAG
The DNA here is from genome assembly GCA_947258375.1 of uncultured Acidimicrobiaceae bacterium. Lineage (GTDB taxonomy): Bacteria > Actinomycetota > Acidimicrobiia > Spongiisociales > UBA5794 > JAHEJX01. The sequence continues at coordinate 102,176 of CAMYIJ010000004.1, read as the reverse complement.
AGTCGCCTGTTCGCGGACGGGATCTGGGCCATCGACCGCCGCACCGCCATCAGGATGTTCGGCCTGACGGCCCTCTTCGTCGGGCCGATCAAGGTCATCCCCAGCCTGCTCCAGGGTGTGCTCGCTCGGCCGGCCGAAACACTGGCAGCCGCCGAGGTGACCCAGGCGGCCCGGCGGCGGCAGTGGACGATGATCATCGACCTGCGATCCTGCGACGGGTGCCAGAGCATCGGGCTTCCGCCGCAATGCACGACTGCGTGCATCGAGGGTCACCTCACCCCCGAACCCATGGAGTGGATCGAGGTCTTCGAAGAGGAGGTGGAGGGCGAAGGCACCCGTTTTGTCCCCACCCCGTGCCAGCACTGTCAGAACCCGCCGTGTGTGAATGTCTGCCCAGTCGCGGCCACTTTCTCCAGCCCTGAAGGTCTCGTCCTCATCGACCAGGATCGTTGCATCGGCTGTCGCATCTGCATGGCCGCCTGTCCCTACGATCGCCGATCGTTCAACTGGGGCGAGCCGCCCATTCCGCCGGAGGCCCTGGCGGCCACCTACGACCTCGAGCACCAGGTTCCTGCCAGGAAAGGCACCGTGATGAAGTGCGACTTCTGCCCCGACATGGTGCGCGCCGGCACTCTTCCCTACTGCATCCAGGGTTGCCCCCACCGGGCGATCTACTACGGCGACCTCGAAGAGGACCTCGCCACCAATGGTCGGGAGCTGGTCTCGATCTCTCGCTATCTGGCCGACAACAACGCCTTTCACATCAAGGAGGAGCTGGGAACTCAGCCAAGGGTGTTCTACATCCCCGGCCACGGCGAAGCGGTGGGTCGGGAGCCCACCCGTGAGGGCAGGCTCAAAGTCCAGTGGCCGTGGAGCCGCGTGGCAGATGGGAGCACCTCATGGACTCGATGAGCCGCTGGCAAGCCGACCTCGAAGAGACGACGCTCGAGCCGGCGCGAACGACGACCCGGGGCTACTACATGTTGGTCGGCGGCCTCTTGGCCGTCATCGCTTGGGCGCTATACGCCTACTACGTCCAGGTCACCGAAGGTCTGGTGGTCACCGGAATGCGGGACCGGATCTCGTGGGGCCTCTACATCACGCTGTTCGTCTTCTTCATCGGCATCAGCCACGCCGGCACTTTGATCTCGGCAATCCTGCGAGTCTCCAACGCCACGTGGCGAACCCCGGTCACCCGGATGGCAGAGTTCATAACGGCGGTAGCGCTCATGACCGGTGCGCTGTTCGTCGTGGTCGACCTCGGCCGACCTGATCGACTCTTCTTCGTGCTCATCCACGGCCGCTGGCAGTCGCCGATCGTCTGGGACGTCACGGCGATCACGACCTACCTGACGGCCAGCCTCGTCTACCTGTACCTGCCGATGATCCCCGACCTGGCTTTCTTCCGGGATCGGTTGCGTGGCCAGGTTGCCGGTTGGAAGCACTACATATATCGAGTCCTTGCCATCAACTGGCGGGGCACCGGCGCCCAGAAGCGCCAGTTGCACACCTCGATAACGATCATGATGATCGTCATCATCCCGATCGCGGTGTCGGTGCATACGGTGGTGTCATGGATCTTCGCCATGACGCTCCGGGAAGCATGGAACAGCGCCATCTTCGGCTTCTTCTTCGTGGCCGGCGCCATCTTCTCCGGAATTGCCACTCTCATCATCATGATGGCGATTCTGCGCCGGGTCTATCGCCTCGAGAAGCTGGTGACTCTGCGGCACTTCCAGTACCTCGCGTACCTGATGGCCGCGATGGCGGCAGTGATGCTGTACGCCAACATCTCGGAGTATGTCACCGCCGGATTCAAGCTGGAGGAAGGCGCCGAGTTCGTCTTCCGGCAGCTCTTCGTCGATGAGTTCGCTCCCTACTTCTGGTTCTACTTGATAGGGGGGCTGATCATCCCCATCGGCATGATGTTCATCAGGCCTTTCCGCACCGTGACCGGCATCGTTGTCGCCGCCATCCTGGTGGACCTCGCGATGTTTGTTGAGCGGTACTTCATCGTTGTCACCGGGCTGCGGGCTCCCCTGCTGTCCTACGAGCCGGCCAACTACGCTCCGTCATGGGTGGAGTGGTCGATTACCGCCGGGGGATTCGCGTTCTTCGCATTGCTCGTCACGTTGTTCGTCAAGGTCTTCCCGATCATGGCCGTCTACGAGATGGTCGAGGAACGCGAGGAGACGGCGGCGAAACTCGAGGTGGACATGGCCGAACACGAAGCGGATCGGCTCGCCCGGGAGGTGGAGCAATGAGGACCACCGTGCGAACCCTCGCCGTCACCCTCTTCTTCGCGGCGGCTGTGACCGCCATGGCGGGAATCGCCAGCGCAGAGGATCTCATCATCGAGGTGGCGGCCCCCGATGAGGGCATCCTCGGAGAACCGGTGGAGATCGCGGCAACCGTACGCGATGCGGACACCGGCGAGCCCATCGAAGGGGCCGAGGTCGTGTACTACGGCGATGCCAGCTTTGCGGGAGTCATCGGCGAAGTCGAGCTCGGCAGGGCCGAGAGCAACGTCATCGGAGTGGCGACGCTGCAACCGACTTTCTCAGTGAGCCGGCTCCACACGATTCGTGTCGAGCTCCTCGAGCACCCGGAAGCGGAGCCCAAGTCGGTCTCCATCCCCATTCGACTCGGTTCACAGCTAATAACCTCGGAAGCCGGAGTCTCCATTCCGGGCCTCGGCTCGTGGATCGTGCCCTTCGTCATCCTGTCTGCATGGACCATCATGATCACGGCCGCCGTCGGCATGGTCGTGATCGCCCGGGGTAAGGCAGAGCCGGGAGATGCCAATGCGGCTCCACTGGAATCTGCGGGCTCGAGCCGGTTCAACGTGGCCGTCATCGCAACCGGGCTCATGGGCTTCATCGCGATCGGTCTCCTGGCGCTCCTCTTGCGGGGCCCCGAGACTCACTCCAACCTGAACCCGGAGGGCTACGACCGGACCGCGGTTGCCTACCTCGAGGCAAGCTATCTCTACGCCGGACTGGGCCACGCTGAGGAATCCCTCAGCGGTGATGCCATCGCCGATGGCCGCGTCCTCTTTATGAGTGCCGGATGCGCCAGTTGCCATGGCGTCAATGCCCAAGGAACGGCGGCGGCCCGGTCCCCCGCATTCGCCACTCGGGACTGGCTGGACTCGGTTACCCGATCGGGACAACCCGGTGGGATGCCCGCCTACTCGGAAAGCGACCTGAGCAACGGCCAGCTCGACGCGATTCACGCGTTCCTGCTCGAAGCCCGCGATCGCCTCAGCGGCGAGGCGCCTACGACCGCGGCGCCGACGACCACGGCGGCGCCTGCCACCGAGGAAACGTCCGACACGTCGCAACCGCCCGACGAATCCGCCGCAGCCGTGGGCTTCGATCAGGTACTTCCGATCTTTGAGGCGAACTGCACCGGCTGCCATGGTGGCGCCGGTGGCTGGACGGCCACCGATTACGACTCTGCGGTGACGACGGGCGCGAGTGGCTCGGCGGTGGTCCCGGGAGACGTCAACGCCAGCGTCCTGGCGCAGAGAGTTTTGGGAACTCAGACGACCGGTGGGATGATGCCTCCCGGCCAGGCGCTCGCGCAGGAAGATATCGACACGATCCTGGCCTGGATTGAAGGCGGTGCCAATAAATGACAAGGCAAACAGTTTCGCGGGCCGGGACCGAGTGGATACTCGGCGCTGCCATCGCGCTCGCAGTGACCGTTGCAGCGATCCTGTTAATCGCCTCCTCGTCCCCCGCCACTGCCGGTGCTCTATACCAATCGAGCGGAAACGAGTCCGCCGATCTCTATGCCCAGCAGTGCGCCGCTTGTCACGGCGATAACGGCGAGGGTGGCGTCGGTGGAGCGCTTACCGAATCCGCACTCGAAGTGCCGGATCGAATCGCAGTAATCACCAACGGGCAGGGCGGCATGCCGGCATACGGCCCGACCCTCTCGGCTGCGCAGATCGAAGGTCTCGCCGGCTATTTGGACGACTTCACCGTTGTCGAGATCTACGCGGCCCAATGCGCCCCATGCCACGGCTCGGCCGGCGAAGGTGGAGTGGGCCCCGACCTCCAGCAGAGCATGCTGACCGACGCCGACCGCTACAGCATCATTGCCGACGGCTTCGCAGCGATGCCCGGCTACTCCCTGACGCTGTCAACCGACGAGCTCCAGGCAATAACTGATTACGTCGCCGCCTTCGTCGACAGTTCGAGCGTCGGCGAAGAGATCTGGACCAGCCAATGCGCTCCCTGTCACGGCCCGAGCGGCGAAGGCGGCGTCGCACCCAGCATCCAGGAAGCGACCACCCCATTTGAGGACATCGTCCTGGTAACAACCAACGGCAGCGCCGGCATGCCGGCCTTTGGCCCGACACTGAGTGCCGTGGAGATCGAGGCGGTGAGCCGACATGTCGAGAGTCTGCGCACCGACGCGCCGGAACCAAGCGATCCGGGCGAGACACCGCCCACCAATGAGGCCGGCGCCGCCGGGTACGCCGCCAATTGTGCCGCCTGCCATGGCGCCGACGGAACCGGTGCATCCGCGCCGGCGGTGAGTGGCACGTCACTCACCAACGAGGAACTGTTGACCATCATTGCCAACGGAGTCGGCGGCATGCCGGGCTACAGCGCCATCCTCGATGCAGACGAGATCGAGTCGATTGCTCAATTCGTGGCCGACCTGGGGAGCGCCCCCCGCACCGAGGGACCTTCGCCGGTTGCTCTCGGCGCGGTCGTTTACGGCGAGAATTGTGCAGCATGCCACGGCGTCGATGCCTCTGGTGCCTCGGCCCGGTCGTTGAAGGACAGCACATTGACCACCGCCGAACTGGAGTCCGCCATCGTGGATGGCTTCGGCGGAATGGTGGGATTCGGTGACGCCATCACCGGAGATCACCTTGCGGCGACGGTAGCGTATCTGGAAGCTCGCATCGCAGCCGAGAGCGGCTCGACCGCGCCCGACGCGACCACCCCGCCGGATACCACAGCGGCTCCCGATCCGGTCGATACGACGGACTCGTCCGGCCTCGTCGATGCCGCCGGCGGATTGCAGACGGGTGCCGAGGTCTACATCGGCCGCTGCGCCACTTGCCACGGCGCCGACGGCTCAGGTGGCGTCGGATCGTCGCTGCTCAACACCGGGCTCGATGAGGACGAGATCATTTCCCGGGTTTACGGCGGTCACGAGGACGGCATGCCCGCCTTCGATGGCGTTCTCGACCCCGACGAGGTCCGGAACGTGGCCCGCTACGTCGTCGACCTCGAAGGCGACGATGCCGGGTCGGGCGGTGGGCCCGGCAGGCTTCTGGCCGGTGCCTTGCTGGTGCTTGTGGTCGGCGGGGGCTTCTGGCTGTGGCGGTCGGGCTGGATGAGCCGGACGAGCCGCACCCGGCGCGTCCGAGAGGGCTAGGGCCGGCACGCAACCCGGGTAATCCCCGAGCTGGTAGCTTCGGCCGGTGGCCGAGGCGCTGAAACACATGGTCGATCGTCAGGTTGTCGAAGACATCGCGACCCGGATTGCCCGGGTTGATTCCCGCTTCGACACCGGGGGGTTCGTCTCCGACCTGATGGCGATGTTGCCGGAGCTCGAGCTCAAACCACGGATCGAGGCGATCGCCCGGCGCATTGCGGCCGGCCTGCCGGATTACCCGGCCGCCCTGGAGGCCATGGTGGCAGTCGCCAGGGCTGAGCCACCGATCGCAGGATTCGCCGCGTGGCCGCTGTGCACATTCGTCGAGATCTTCGGTGTCGACGATCCTGCAGTATCCCTGCCCGCAATGGAACACCTCACCAAGCGAGCCAGCTGCGAGTTCGCTATCCGGCCGTTTCTGCGGGCGCATTGGGACGTCGCCTACGCCCAACTTGTGGAGTTCACGGCAAATGACGACGAGGCCGTCCGCCGGCTCCCCTCGGAAGGCACCAGACCCCGCCTCCCCTGGGGCACGCAGGTGCCCCGGCTCATCGCGGACCCCGTTCCCGGACTGGCGCTGGTTGCCCGGCTGCGAAACGATCCATCCGAGACGGTGCGCCGCTCTGTCGCCAACCACCTCAACGACGTCGCCAAAGACCACCCCGACCTCGTCGTCGCCACTGTTCGTGACTGGGTGGCGGCGGAACCCCCTGTAGAGCGCCGGATGCTCGCCCATGCGCTCCGCACGCTGGTCAAGGCGGGGAATTCCGGGGCTCTCGAAGTGCTGGGTTTCACGACTGCGGCATCGCTCGACATACACGGATTCAGTGTTGCGCCCGACGTCGTGACCATGGGGGATCACATCACCCTCGAGATGAAGGTGCGTTCCACCGCGGCGGCCGACCAACACCTAGTCGTGGACTTCGTCATCCACCACGTCAACGCCTCGGGAGGCACTTCGCCCAAGGTCTTCAAGTGGAAGACGCTCACCATCGCGCCGGGCGAAACTGTGGCCCTGCAGAAACGGCGCATGATCCAGCAGGCATCAACGCGGCAATACCGCGCCGGAACGCACCTGGTCGAGCTCCAGGTCGCCGGCACGGTCGTAGCCGAAACGTCCTTCGAAGTCCAGGTGTGAAGGTGTGAATGTGGCCGCGCCGGACGCTGGTCCCGGGCGTCCGCAGTCCCGAGGGTTCCCTCAGTCGTCGTCGAGCGGTGGTGGGGCGCCGGGTATGCCGGATTCGGCGATGACGTCATCGACCACCATGCCGGGGGTGGTCGATTCCCCGGCGGCTTCCTTGGCGGCGATTCCCTCGGCGCGGGCGGCTTCGATCTTCTCGGTGGTCAGCTTGGGCGCGGCGTATGTGAGAAGGAACACGTAGGCAGCAGCGGCGACGAACCACGGCATCCGCAGCGCCAGCTCCCGGCTGCCCACGGCTTCGGTGCCGACAACGAGCAGTCCACCGATGACAGAGCCGATCGGCATCATGCCCCATGCAAAGAACCGGTAGACGCTGTTGACCCTGCCCAGCAGCCGATCGGGAATGATGGTTTGGCGGAGCGAGACCGTGATCACGTTCCACAAAATGGCTGTGAAAGTGAAGAGGCCGAAGGCCGCCCACACGATTAGCCAGTGCGAGCTGATGCCGATGATGACCGGAATGAAGACGCTGGCGAGCAAGGTCAGGAACAACGATGTTCCGCTGCCCAGCTTGTCCGACACCTTCGAAGCGAGAAATGTGCCTGCCAGGCCCCCGATGGCCGCGCCGGTGCCCAGAATGGCGAATTCAAAGGCCGAGGTGCCCAGCACCTCCTGCGCGAAGAGCACCAGCGTGGCAGCGGTCACCATGCCAAGCCCATTCATCAAGCCAAGAATGATCGCCATCGGCCGCAGTAGAGGATGGCGCCACAACCAACCGAAACCCTCTGAGATCTCACCTCGCCAGTTGACCTTTGTCCCGGCAGCTTCAGCGGCGCCGTCCGCCCGAAACGTGCCGGAGATGATCCACACCAGAGCCGCCGCAACGGCAAAGGTACCGGCGTCGAAGAAGAAGGGCAGGGAGAAGGCGACTCCGATGAGGAGCGATCCGAGCGGAGGTCCGACGAAGCTGTTGGCGACCATTTCGATGCCCCACATCTGGCCGTTGGCCTTCTCCAGGCCGCGAGGCTCGACGATGGCGGGGAGGATGGTCTGCGCCGCGTTGTCGCGCAGCACCTCGGCGAATCCGAAGAACAGAGAGGCCAGCAGCAGGACGATGTAGAGGGTGCCGTCGGTCGTCAGCTCTAGTCCGGCGGCGATCTCCTCGGGAGCCGGAAGGACCCCCTGGCGGGCCAGCACCGCGAAACCGACCACGACCGTGAGAGCGGCACGCACCACGTCCATCGACACCATGATCTTGCGCCGGTCGACCCGGTCGGTGATGACTCCCGCCGGCAAGGTGAACACGAGCCACGGCAGCCGCTGGGCGACGGCGATCAATCCGATGAGAAGACCGTTGCGAGTGACCGCCGAGGCCAGCCACGGGTATGCGATGAACGCAACTCCGTCGCCCAGGTTCGAGATCACCGACGCGGTCCACAGCCGCCAGTAATTGACCCCGAGCTCGACCTTTCCTGCGTCCTGGATCGCCTCCTCGGCCGCCTCATCCGTCACGGCATCATCTCCCACCGGAATCCTCCTCCTCGAGCGCCGCCAGCGAGGTGGGGTATACCCCGGCGATCAGCCCGTACACCCGGTCGCCCTCTCGCGGCTGGGCGAGGAACTCCTCCGAGAGTTCGAGCAGGCGCTCCGTGAAGGCCACCGCCTGCTCTTCGGTGATCCGGGCTCGCCGCATGGTGAACATCGGGAGCGCCTCATCATCAACCACAGCGGCTTCGCGGCGGACGGCGTCGAGCATGAAGAACGGATCGTCCTCGTTGGCCTTTCCCAGGATCACTGTCCGGGCGGTGCGCCCGTAATACTTCTCCGTCATGGCCCGGACCTTGTTGGTGCGCACCACTCGCACCAGACCGGCCTGTTCGAGAACCTTCACGTGGTACCCCACCGAACCCTTGGGTTTCCCCATCGCCGCTGCCAGCTGGGTGATGGTGGCGGCCCGCTCACTGAGCAGGGCCATCACCTGTTCGCGAGTCGGGTTGCCCAGAGCCTTGTAATGCTCGGTGGAATCGGCGCGCATGAAGTCTTCCATCTCGTAATCGACGATATGCCCGGCGGCGGGCCGGCCCTCGGCCTCGCTACTACGACGCGGGAATCTCCACATGCGACGAATTGTCGGGTTTTCTCGACCATTTGTCAACCGACCGGGGCATCAGTGCGTTCGTTGTGCTTAAAACGGGGTCATAGCACCGGATTAGGCACAACGAACGCACTCGCGCACCCCGCTATTGGATCTCCGAGCCCTCTGACGGGCGAGCCCACACCACGAGAAGCGCCAGGGCCGCCAGCGCGGCGATGATCGCAACGATGATCCAGGCCAGACCGGGACGCGATGTAGGTTCCTCCACCGGGGCGGGGCGGTCAACCAGCGTCAGGCGCTGCGGATCGATCCCGAGGTCGGCCAGTGTCGATGCCTCCGACAGCGTGCTCACGCCGCCCACAGGGATTAGCTCGAAGATGATGCGAAGATCGGACCGGGCCGGCAGCTCGACCACAGCTCCCCACGTGCCGTCGTCACGGAGCAGCAACGCCACCGCATCGAGCTCCTGTCCGGACACGTCCTGGCCGCGCATCAGCACGACGGACGCCGAGTCCTGCACCTCGACACTCACCTCGATCGTGACGTCCGTCGGCGTGAAACCGATCAGCCTGGCCGACGCCTCGCCGAAGGGCGGGCTCAAGGCAACACTGAGCAGCAGCGCAAGGAGGAACGGCATCGGCCGCACGATACCCTCTCGCGTAGTGCCTACTATTGCCGACCTGCAAGACCAGGCACGAGAGGCATCCATGTCCGCACCCAGAACCCTGCTCGACAAGATGTGGGACGACCACGTCGTGCGTCGCGGTGTCGGTGAGCCCGACCTCCTGTATATCGACCTGCATCTCGTCCACGAAGTGACCTCGCCTCAGGCGTTCGAATCGCTGCAGCTCCAGGGACGTCCGGTGCGCCGGCCCGACCTCACGCTGGCGACGATCGACCACGGAGTGCCCACCGAAGGCCGCGAGCTCGGGATCAAGGATCCGCTTTCGAAGATTCAGATCGACACGTTGATCGCCAACTGTGAACGCACCGGAATCACACTGTACGGACTCGACGATCCCCGCCAGGGCATCGTCCACGTGATCGGCCCGGAGCAGGGTGTCACTCAGCCCGGCATGACGATCGTCTGCGGCGATTCTCACACAGCGACTCACGGTGCATTTGGGGCGTTGGCGTTCGGCATCGGCACCTCCGAGGTGGAACACGTCCTGGCAACACAGACGCTCCCCCAACTCAAGCCGAAGGCGATGGCGGTCAACGTCGACGGGGCCCTTCCCGCCGGCGTCACCGCCAAAGACATCATCCTGGGGATCATCGCCAAGATCGGCGTCGGCGGCGGCACCGGCTACGTCATCGAGTACCGCGGCGCGGCCATCGAGGCGCTATCGATGGAAGGCCGCATGACGATCTGCAACATGTCGATCGAAGCCGGGGCGCGGGCCGGCTTGATCGCTCCCGATGAGAAGACCTTCGAGTACCTGAAAGGCCGGCCCCAGGCTCCGGCGGGAGCCGACTGGGATGCCGCCCTCGCCTACTGGCGCACTCTGCCGAGCGACCCGGATGCCGCGTTCGATGCCGCGGTCGACATCGATGCCGCCGCCCTGGAGCCGCACGTGTCCTGGGGAACCAACCCGGCCCAGACATTGCCGATCTCAGGAGCCGTCCCCGCACCTGAGGACTTCACCGATCCGCTCGAGCAGGACTCGACGGCGCGCGCCCTTCAGTACATGGATCTCGAGGCGGGCACCCCTATCGCCCAGATCGAGATCGACCGGGTCTTCATCGGAAGCTGCACCAACGGCCGCATCGAAGATCTGCGGGCCGCAGCGGCCATCGCGAAAGGCCGTGCGGTGACGGCGGGGGTCAACGCCATGGTGGTTCCCGGATCGGGCCTGGTGAAGCTGCAGGCCGAGAGCGAAGGCCTGGATCAGGTGTTCAAGGAGGCAGGATTCGAGTGGCGCGATGCCGGCTGCTCGATGTGCCTCGGCATGAACCCGGATATCCTTCTGCCGGGGGAGCGCTGCGCGTCGACGTCGAATCGCAACTTCGAAGGCCGCCAGGGCCGCGGCGGGCGTACCCACCTCGTCAGCCCGGCAATGGCTGCGGCGGCGGCGATAACCGGCCACTTCGTTGACGTCCGCGGATGGGAGCAGTCATGAAACAGGTCAACACGGTTGCCGGCCAGATGGTGCCGCTGCCCCGAAACAACGTCGACACGGATCAGATCATGCCCAAGCAACACCTCAAGCGGGTGGAACGCTCGGGCTTTGGGCCATATGTCTTCTACGACTGGCGCTACGACCAGGAAGGCGAACCGCACGCCGACTTCATCCTCAACCATCCCGGGTATCAGAACTCCAGCGTGCTGGTCTCCGGGCACAACTTCGGCTCCGGTTCCTCGCGCGAGCACGCCCCGTGGGGCCTGGAGGACTGGGGATTCGAGGCGGTCATCGCCCCCTCGTTCGCCGACATCTTCTACAACAACTGCATCAACATCGGGCTGCTCCCGGTGACGCTGCGCGAGGCCGAGGTGACCGAGCTGACCGAACTGGCCCACGACCCTGCCAACCAGGTCGTGATCGATCTCGACAAGCAAACCGTCACGTGCGGAGATTTCCAGGCGCACTTCGAGATCGACGGCCACGCCAAACACCGCCTCATCAACGGCCTCGACAACATCGGCCTGACGCTGCAGAACGGCGAGGCCATCGACTCGTACGAGGCCGGCCGGGCCGGCTTCAAGCCGTCCCTCGGCTAGACCGCGTGGATCGCCCGACCCGCCACGAGCAGGCCATCGCAATCCTCAAGTTGCGCGGCCATCGGCTGGCCTCCGAAATCCTTGGGCGGCGGGCCACCAACGCCGCGGACTTCTCCGAAGCGTTCAATGTCGAACACATCGACCTCATCGCGGCGATTCCCGACGAGGAAGCGCTGCTCCGCCTCGGACGCAACATCGTCGGCCCCCGCGATGGCCTCTACATTCTCCGCGACGACGGCACCTACCGGGTGTACACGCAGGAGAAGGGTGAGGCCGCTGCGGAGATCCGTGGTGACTTCGATGCTGCCCGCGAGGCCGCCGTCGACGCGTTGCTCCAGCTAGGCGGATTGCCTTATGTGCCCGCCGGTTCCAAGCGCTCCGGAAGCAGGTAGTCGAGCACATCGGCGGCCCGGTAAGTCTCGGCCCCCAGAGGGAGGAATCGGGCAACGTTCTCGACATCGTCGCCCGAGGTGACCAGCGGCGGTTCGACGTAGCCGTCGCGATGGATCTGCCCAAGCCCGACGTTCACCATGAGGGCGTTGCACAAGCACTTGCGGCCCACCGTCTCCGCCTCGGACCCGCCCTTGGCCACATAGTCCGCAACCGGCTCTGAGGCGCAGCGCCAGCCGACCGACCCATCCTCGCGACGGTAGGCGCTTCGGAGATAGCCGAGGTCGCATTCGCGGGGCCGCACCTCGTAGACCTCATCTTCCGACATGGTGTCTTCGATCGGCACGATCTTGAACGGGAAGCCTGTTGGTGACGCTACCGCGCTGGTGAACACCCGGGCCCGGCCGGCACGGCTCATCTCGAGGACTCGCGCCTTGATGCTGGGGGCGAAGCCCGACTCTTCGCAATAGGCGAATGCTGTACCCACCTGAACGCCGGCTGCGCCAAGCGCCAGAGCCTCTTGCACCTTTTCCGGCTCGGCGTATGAGCCGGCAAGCCAGAATGGCAGACCCAGCTCGCGAATCACCTCGAGGTCGGGCACGTCCTTGTCGCCGTAGCGGGGTTCGCCCGTTTCAGTGAGCTCGAGACGGCCCCGCGGCGGCGCATTGTGCCCGCCGGCGGTGGGCGCTTCGACTACAAACCCGTCGACTCTCGACTCGATCTTCTTGGCGAGCATCGTGGCCAGGATGTGCGACGACACGATCGCCAGGAAATCGGGCCGGGTTACCGCGGGCACCGTGCCTCCGGCGAATTCGGCCGGGTCGAACCGGTTGTAGGGGTCGTCGTCTTCGGTGGCCCCTTTGACGTCGATCTTGAGCTGCACCGCCTCGCCCTTCGCCAGCTGGTCGAGGACGCCCGGGATCGCCCGCGGAATCCCGGCTCCCATCAGCACGTAGTCGACCCCCCCGAGCATGGCTCCATAGATCGACGGCAACGTCGGGATCTGCACTTTCTCGAGGAAGTTGATTCCGACGGGGTTGCCGTGGCCCTCTTTGGCCAGAAATACCTCCACGAAGTTGGCGGTCACCAGCAGCTCCTGGGAGCGGCGGGTGAGGGCCAGCTTGTGCATCGGCCGCGCCTTGAAGCGAGTGCCCGTCTCGATACCGCCTTCGACGAAATAGCGCTCGAGAACGTTCTCGGCCACTTCGGGGATCGGAAATGCGTCTAGCGCCCGCCGTACGTCACCGTCGGGATCGCCCAACTGGAGCCGCCTCACGAGAACCCCGTCGAGCGCGGTGCCCGATACCACGCCCAGCTGTCCCTCTGACGACACGGCGCGAGCGAGCTTCCAGCCGGACACGGCAATGCCCATGCCGCCCTGAATGATCACGGGGTGGTCGGTAGCCATGGGTGGATGGTAGGCGGTGGCGTCCAGCTAAGCCCGGAGATTTCCCCGCGGGCGCGGACTGCCTCCTCGTTCTGGGGTCTTCTGGCCGTTGTATCCTGCGGTGAACCCGAAAGGCCAGGAAATGAATCAAGCAACCATCTACACCACTTCATGGTGCCCCTCGTGCGTCAACGCCAAGGCGTTCTTCGAGAACAGGGGCGTCACATATTCGGAGATCGACGTCGAGCAGTGGGACGACCCCCGCGGCCAACTCGAAACAATTACCGGCCAGCGCACCGTTCCTCAGATCGTCGTCGGCGAGACCCACGTGGGAGGATTCGACGACCTGCTGGCGCTCCACCAGGACGGCGTCCTCGACGAACTCCTGAAGGCCGCGGTCTAGCCGGGCCCGTCTCCCCGTTCTTGCGGACATGCGCGCCGATATCGGCGCGCATGTCCGCAAGAACGGAAGAGGGCAACCACAGCTGAGCCGAGTCCCGGCTCAAGCATCGTGGCCGCGGTCGCGCAGCACCTCGTTGAGCAGGTCCGGCCGGTCGGTCACCAGACCGTCGGCTCCCATGTCGAGTAGCCGGTTCATGTCGGCGACTTCGTTCACGGTCCAGAAGTGAACCTGGACGCCGGCCTCGTGGATCGCATCCACGTATTTCTGATCGATCGGGAGTGAGCGATAGTCGAACGGTATCTGATAGGCGGCCACCGGCCGCGACACGTGCCGCCCGACCCGAGACGCCAGCCACATCGATATCGTTGCCGACGGTCCCGCCGAGGTCGCCACCGCCCCACGCGTGATTCGGCGGAACTTGGCGCTTCGGTGATCGTAGAAGGAGCCGATGAGCGTCGAATCCTCCCTGCCGGCGGCCTTGATCACATCCGCCACGGCCCACTCCAGGCCGGAACCCTTGAGATCCAGGTTGAAGTACACGTCCGGGAACTCGGCGAACACCTCAGCCAATGTCGAGATACGGACGCCCTGCCCGCGCATCGGGAAGCCGCGGTCGGGATCAAAGCCATAGCCGGCATCGAACTCCCGCAGCTCATCCAGCGTCCGGTCGATCACCTTCCCGCGCCCGTTAGTGGTCCGTTCCAATGTCTCGTCGTGGAACACGACGACATGGCCGTCGCTCGAGATCCGAACGTCCGTTTCGATATACCGGTAGCCGAGCGCAACGGCGCCGTGGAAGGCCTCCATCGTGTTCTCCGGCCAGAACACCCGGCTGCCGCGGTGGGCCAGCCGGATCGGATGCTCGAGGCTGAGGAAGGGGAAGGCTCCTGCTATCACCGCTCAAACATGGTGGAGATCCCACCGATGACGGAGCCCTCACCCTGAGTGGCCCCCATGGGTGCGATCCGGTCGGCCAGGCGGGAGAACGGCAGCGATTGCAGCCAGACCCGCCCGGTGCCCTGCAGCGTCGCCAGGAACAGGCCCTCGCCGCCGAAGACCTGCGACTTGAGCTTGCCGGCCCGCTCGATCGAGTAGTCGACCGTCTCTTCGAACGCCACCAGGCAGCCGGTGTCGACACGCAGCCGATCTCCCGTCAGTCGCTTCTCGATGATGGTGCCACCGGCGTGGAGAAACACCAGACCGTCGCCCGTGAGATCCTGAAGAATGAAGCCTTCGCCACCGAACAGCCCACGTCCGATCTTCTTGTTGAACACGATGCCGACCTTGACGCCCATCGCGGCACACAGGAACGCGTCCTTCTGACAGATCAGCCGGCCGTTGGTCACTGCCAGATCGACGGGCACGATCTTCCCGGGATACGGGGCGGCGAAGGCGACCCGCTGGGTACCGCCGCCGTTGTTGGTGAAGTGAGTCATGAAGATCGACTCGCCGGTGATGGCACGTTTGCCCGCCGACTTGAGTTTGCCAAACAGGCCGGCATCCGGTTCTGAGCCGTCCCCCATGACGGTCTCGAAGTCGACACCATCCTCGACGTACATCATCGCCCCGGCCTCGGCGATCACCGTCTCCGCGGGATCAAGCACAACCTCAACGAACTGCAGATCGTCCCCATAAACCTCGTACTCGACTTCATGACTACGCATTGGACTTCCTCACGATTGACGTCCTCCGTACAACGTACAAGGTCCAACCCCAATTGTGGCGGAGCGTCTCTCCCCCCGTTTCACGACGGAGTCGGGACGACGGAGTCGGGAAACGTTTGGGGGGAGTCCCCGACGAAGGAGGGGGAGGGGGGCAGCAGAGGCGCGGGACCAACGCCTGGCGCGCTCTAGTCCGCGGCGAAAGCTGCTCCGAACTACCCCAGCTACCCCCTCCGCCTCGCTGGCGCTCGGCACCTCCCCAACACTCGCTTCGCTCGCGAGGGGAGGAGACAGAGCTAACTCGTGCCAGGCCTGCTTGGCACGGCAATCGAAACACAGAAACGCCGCCACGAGGTGGCGGCGTTTCTCGTGTTGATGCGAGAGTCGGCTACGCCGGAGCGTCGCCCGCGTCGTCATCTCCGTCGAACTTGTCCTTGACGTCCTCGGCTACGTCCTTGGCTTTGTCCCAAGCACCTTCAGCCATGTCGCCGGCCTTGTCGGCCACGTCGCCTGCCACGTCCTTGGTCTTGTCCCAAGCACCTTCAGCTGCGTCACCGGCTTTCTCGGCGACATCGCCAGCCATTGCGGTGCCTTTGCTGAACCATCCCTTGATGGTGTCCATGAGTCCCATTTGCTACTCCTTGAAGAGATTGTCGTCTAATTGTAAGTGCCCTGGTGCGGGCGTGCGCAATATCACAGGCTTTCTCCGAGACGGCCTTCCTCGCGGCCCCGCAATCCGACGCGCACCTTGAGCAGCTCGAGCTGCTGTTCGACGAATTTCGACCCGCCGGCCAGCGCGTTTCCTTCGAGCCAGTCCTCGATGTCGGCGGCAACTTCCGGCTCAGATCGGAACGGCAACCAATCGAGAATCCGCCGCTGGCTCTGCGGTGGTACGGCCGCCAGCACGTCGTCCCAGCGGTCCTTGATCCGCTGCCAGCTCTCGGCGCCTGTGGTGCGGTGGCCGATCAGCCGGGCTGTGACCCAGGCACCATCCTGGCGGCGGATCTCACCGCTGATCAGCATATCGAGCAGCTGCGCAGCCGTCTCCTGCTCGGGCACGGCGATCGCCGCCTGCAGGTAGCGCACCTCGTCCTGCGGCGATCCCGCCGTCCGGAACGCCTCGATAAACGTGTCGAACTCCTCCTGACCGCCGTTGGCGGCGACGATGGCGAGCGCGGCTGCCGCGACCTCGCCGTCGACGGCCTCTCCCCCGAGGCTGGCCTCGAACAACGCCCGCGCTTCGGGCACCGCCGACTTGTCGTCACCAAGCACTCCGCGGGTCCGTTGCAGCAAGCCGCGCAGGCGCCGGTCGAGATCCGACTCGTCATCTGCCGGTTCCCAGCCCATCCGGTCTGCCGCCGGGGTCACGAGATCCCTGATGAAGCGCTGCAGGTCGGGACGATCATCCGAAGACACGACGCGATTCAGCTCACCGAGGCCGCCGATGATGGCGGCCCATATCTCCGGCTCGGGCTCATCCTTGAACTGGGCGGCCAGCTCGAGGAAGTCGCCGGCGGGAACATCGCCGGCGAGCACGTTGGCCCAGAGGTCGCTCACCAGCGAGTAGCGCTCCTCCCCCGGCAGCGCCCCCGCCCGGCCGGCCAGCTCCTCACGCAGCTCGCCGTCGTACTGCACTCGATAGAAGCCCTGGCCGCGGCGGTTGAGCCGGAACTCGTCATTGGGGCCGACGGCGGCTTCGTCGCCCATGAGCATGCGCCCGTCGGCCGTCTCTCCGCCGAAGAGAGCCGGAACATCCCAGGAACCTTCCCCGTCTCCGAGATAGCGGAAGTGCTCTTGGCGGATGGCGTACCCATCGGCGGCGCGTTCGACATTCAGGCGGGGGTAGCCCCCCTGGAATATCCAGCCGTGCATTATCTCGCCGACCGGCTCGCCACTGACCTTCTCGAGCGCGGCCCACAGATCCGCGGTCTCGGTATTGGCGTAGGAATGGGTCTCGAGGTAGTGACGAATCCCGTCGCGGAACACGTCTTCGCCGAGATACACCTCGAGCATCCGCAGCACCGCGGAGCCTTTCGAGTAAGTGAGGATGTCGAACATCTCGTTCGCCTCTTCCGGCGAGCCGACCGGATACTCGATAGGACGCGTCGAGGCCAGGCTGTCGGTATCCATCGCCGCGTTGCGCGAGGCGGCAAACGCCAGCCACCGCTTCCAGTCGGGCCGGAACGCGTCGATGCACTTCAGCTCCATGAAGGTGGCGAAGGCCTCATTGAGCCAGATCCCGTTCCACCACTTCATGGTCACCAGATCACCGAACCACATGTGGGCCAGCTCGTGGGCGATTACGTCGGCGACCCGGGCCAGCTCTACCTGGGTGGCCTTGGACGGATCGACCAATAGCGCCGTCTCCCGATACGTGACCGCCCCCAGGTTCTCCATCGCCCCCCAGGCGAAATCGGGGACCGCGATCATGTCGAGCTTGTCGCCCGGATACGGGATTCCGTAGTAGTCGGCGAAATAGCGCAGGGCGAACGCGCCGACGTCGTTGGCGAATTGAGCCAGATGGGCCTTGCCGGGAACGTGGACTATGCGCAACGGGGTGCCGTCGACATCCACCGGATCGGTGGCCTCCAACTCGCCGACCACAAAGGCCACCAGATAGGTCGACATGACCATCGTCTTGTCGAACTTGACGACACGGCGACCATCGTCTGCGATCGATTCGGCGATCACGGCGGAGTTGGACACCGCCATCACGTGGTCCGGAACGACCAGGGTCACCTGGTAGGTCGCCTTGAGATCGGGCTCGTCCCAGCACGGGAATGCTCGCCGGGCATCTGTGGCCTCGAACTGAGTCGTGGCAATGACCTTCTCTTCACCCTCAGCCGTCTTGTAGGTCGACCGGTAAAAGCCCTGGAGGTTGTCGTTGATGGTCCCCGTGTAGTCGATCGCGATCTCGAGCGCTCCGGCATCCACCGGCGTAGCGAGCACGAGCGTCACCCGCTCGTTGCCGGGGTCGTAGTCGAGCGCCGCTTCCTGAGTGGCGCCTGCAGACCTCACCTCCACCCGATGCAGATCGATCTCAATCGCATTGAGAACGATCTCGTCGACTCTTTCCACAGCCGCCGCCTCGATCACGACCCGGCCCCTGAACTCAAAAGTCTCGAGATTCGGCTCAATCCGCAGGTCGTAGTGATTCGGTATGACCGATCGCGGCAGTCGGTGGTCGGCTTCGGTGGACATCGTGGAGAACTCCTGGTGGCTGGGCGGGCAGCCTACCTACAGTTCGCAGACGGCCGTCATGACGATCCTACCGATTCTCCAGATCCCCGGTCTCTGTGACCGGATCGACCCGCCGGCCGACCAGGATGGCGTCGAGGGTGTTGACCAGCATGCTGAAACTGATGGGCCCATTCACCTGGCCGACAATCGTTCCCGACCGATCAAGGAAGAACGTCTGGGGCAATCCGAGCACCCCGAAGCCAATCCCCGCCTTCGATCCCTCGTCCATGACGTAGGCGAAGGATGCACTGCGGCCGAATTCGTCGAGAAACCCGATCCCGGGTTGAGCACGATCCTGATGGAGGACGCCGACGAAGCTGACGTCGGAACCGGCGTAGGCTCCAGCCGCGGTCACGAGCGCCTCGTGTTCAGTCCGACACCCGGTGCACCACGACGCCCAGAAGTTGACGACAACGATGTCACCCTGGAGGTCGGCCAGCACCAGCTCGCCGTCCTTCTCGAGATACGGCATCGCGACCGCCGGCGCCGGCCGGCCGATCATGGGTGACGCGACCATGTCGGGATCCCTGTTGAAGCGTCCGGCAAAGACGGCTCCGAACACGATGACGACCAGCCCGATACCGACGGTCACCCAAGTTCCCAGTCCAGAGCGCTGCGGCGGCGTGGTCACGAGGCCGCCTCGACTTCGGCTAGCAGCTCAGCCACGAGCGAGCGGAAGACTTCTGGCAGCGTCTCAACCGCCATGAGGGTGTCGAGCGGGGCAACGGCACCGGCCGCGTCACCAAACCCGTGGTACCTGATATTGGCCAGATACCAATGCGGCAGCGCCAACTCACCCGTCAAGGCGAGCGACTCTTCAACCAACTGCAGGCCGCTCGCGGAATCACCCCCCAGGTGGAGCATCCAGCCTACGTTGGCGAGTGCTTCGGGATGACGCTCCCGATTGAGGACCTCGATGTACTGCTCACTAGCCGCCGCGTAATCCCCATCGGTGAAGTAGCGGGCAGCCAGCATCAGCCGTATCGGGATACTGTCCGGATGGGAGGCGACCGTCTCCTCCAGTTCCTCGTTGCTGATGGTGGAGAAGTCGAGCTGCTGCGCGTCGGACGCGATCCCACCCGTGATCAGGTCCCCCGGCGCACGGTCGCGCACCGTCACCACGACGAGGACGGTCAGCAGGAGCGCGCCTCCGAACAGGACCACCGCGCCGGCAACTGTCCGACCCCGACTCCGATTGCGACCACCGTCGTCGGCTGCGGGCTCGATCACTGTCGCCGCGAGCGCATCTCGCTCCGCCTCGTAGGCTGCTCGCAACTGCGCCCCTGTCGCCGGGTCGAGTTCGCCGGCCGCTTCCTGCATGTCGAGATCCGCGAGATCCATGGCAACGGCTTCCCTGGCATCTTCGAGAGCGTCTCGCGAGGCCAGGACGGCACCGGAAGGAAGGGGTCCTGCCCGCACGCGCCGGCCCAACACAGCGAGGATTCCGGCGACGAGAAGGAGAACCGGAAGGAGCCACAGAATCAGGCCCCACCCGAGAAGCGGCGGCGACAGGAGCACCCGCTCGGTATAGACGCTCACGTAGTAGTCGAAGATCTCGTCATCACTCATGCCACCGGCGACCTGCTCGGCGATGAGCGCCCGCAGATCGCTCCCAATCCCGGATGGCGCTTCGGCGATCGACTCCCCACTACAGAATGGGCAGCGCAAGCCGCTGGCAATCCGGTGGGCCCGCTCGGCATCCGTCTCGACGGCTGCCTCCCGCGGGATCAGGCCGATCACCACTACAGCGAGCAGCGCGACAATCGCCCCCATATAGAGGTAGTTGCTCGTCCGCCGGCTCATGCGACGTTGCTCAGTTCAACTGCGCTCTCCCGGGTGCGTCGCCCGGCGCGCAGGGCGATCGACCCGCCGAGTGCCGTGACGATCCCTCCCAACCACAAAAACCACATCAAGGGGAACACGAACACGTCGAACGACACCGTGCCGCCGCTGGTGAGGCTGGAGAGGGACAAGTACACATCGTCGACGAATCCGGTGCGCACGTCGGGAGTTGCCACGGCCTGGTCGGCATGGGGATAACGATTCAGCCTCGGCTGCATGACCTTCAGGGGCGTGCTGCAGTCGGCGCGCATCAGAGCCACCTCGACACCGGTCACCGACCGGTTGGCCTCTACGCGCGTGAACGGCCCCAGGTATTCGACGCAGTACTCGTCGACCACCATCGACTCGCCGGCCGCGAGCGTCACGGACTGCCGCACGGCAATTCCCGAAGAGGTGGCAATGGCAACGGCCGCCAACGCCAGGCCGAGATGCGAGATCTGGCCGCCCCAATAACTCGGTTCATGATTGATCACCCTGCCGGCGGCTCCCAACCATCCGACACCGGTTCGCCGCACTGCAACCACTCGCATCAGATAGTGGCGCA
The DNA here is from genome assembly GCA_947258375.1 of uncultured Acidimicrobiaceae bacterium. Lineage (GTDB taxonomy): Bacteria > Actinomycetota > Acidimicrobiia > Spongiisociales > UBA5794 > JAHEJX01. The sequence continues at coordinate 81,351 of CAMYIJ010000004.1, read as the reverse complement.
TGATGGTGGCCACAACGAAGCCCCCGAGAATCACCGCTATCACCACCGGAACCGAACGCACGGCGCCGACGACGGCCAGCGCACCTGCTCCCAAACCGAAGACGAGCCCGGGGCGGATTCGCTCCCAGACGATCTCACCGCGGGCGCTCCGATACGGAACGACCGGCCCGATGCCCATTGCGAGGAGGAGGGCAAACGACAGCGGGATGGCCGCCCGGTCGAAGAACGGACGCCCCACGGTCACCTGGTTGCCGGCAAAAGCTTCGACGAGGAGCGGCAGCATTGTTCCCAGCAGCACCGTAAAGGCAAACAGAGTGAGCAGCAGGTTGTTGGCCAGGAACACGCCTTCGCGGCTTGCCAGGGAATCGAGACGGGGCGAGGAGCCGACCACGTCGGCCCGCGCCGCGAACAGACCAAAACCTCCCACAACGACTATGCCGAGGAACCAGAGGAGGGCGGGGCCGACGGCCGACTGTGTGAATGAGTGCACCGAGAAGATCACGCCGGATCGGGTGAGGAAGGTACCGAGCACGGTGAGCGCAAATGTGGAGATCACGAGGACGATGTTCCAGGCCTGGAGCATGCCGCGCTTGCGCTGGACGACGGCAGAGTGGATGAAGGCGGTCGCCACCAACCACGGGAGAAGGGCGGCGTTCTCGACCGGGTCCCACGCCCAATAACCACCCCAGCCGAGCACCTCGTAGGACCACCAGGCTCCAAGCAGGATCCCCACGGTGAGAAACACCCAGGAGATGAGCGACCAGCGGTGAGTGACCTCCAGCCAGCGGGACCCGGTTTGGCGGAGCCACAGCGCGGCAATGGCGAAAGCGAACGGGACCGTGAAGCCGACGTAGCCGACGTACAGCAGCGGTGGATGGACCGCCATCAGGATGTGGTTCTGCAGGAGCGGGTTGGCGCCGCGACCGTCCAGAGGAGCCATCGCCGCGGCCAACGGCGACCAGCTCGACCCATTGCACCCGGCGTCAACCGCCGGCGCCGTGCAGATTTCGAATGGGTTGGCGACTGTCGCCATCAGACCGAACCAGAAGACGGCGACGAGACCCATGATCCCGGCCGCACCGGCGGCCAACCGATCGCCGTCCCGGATGCGCCGCACGACGAACCACACGAACCCGCCGAGCAGCATCCCCCAGAGCACGATCGACCCCTCGAGCGCCGCCCAGCCGCTGGCCAGGAGGAAGATGAACGGCGTGTCGCGCGAAGTCGTGTTGGCGACGTACTTGATCGAGAAGTCGTGAGAGACGATCGCCAGCTCGAGCCAGAAGAAGGCGGCGATACCGGCGATCAGGAGAACCGCGGCCGGCTGGATCAGAAGCTTGCGGTTGACCTCACCCGAGCGGGCCGCGGCCAGTCCGCGCCACGAGAGGATTCCTGCCGCCCCCAGTGCGATCAGAACGCACAGGAGGCCGACCGCTGCGATCACGACTCAGTTGGACAATCCGAGGTGTGCTCGGCGGAGTCGTATTCCCCGTCGTCAGTCCGGTACTGCTCATCGTGGCTGATCAGCATGCTGTCGGAGCGAAAGACGGAGCCGTCCCACTCACCTTCGAGCACGACCCCGATACATTCTTGGAACAAATCCTGGGGCGCACCCGTGTGAACCACGTTGACCGCGACCCGACCGTCGGTGACGGCAAATGCCACGCCATCGGCCGTGTCGGAAACTGTGCCGCCGGCCACCTGGCCGCCCAGGCGGAGCCGCGCCTCGGGATCCGCTACCTCGTCGCTGATCTCGGTCGGCGTCTTGAAATAGACCAGGTTGCTCGAAAGCGTCGCCAAGAGGAAGACCATCACGGCCACGATGGCGACGGCCGGAACCAGGAACCGCCAGTATCGCTTCATGTCACTTCATCTCCTGTACTTCTCGTTGTACGCGGCGCAGCCGGAAGTTGAGCCACATCGTGTATGACCCCAGCGCGACGAATGTGATCGCATAGCCGAGAATCGGCCATCCCCATTCGCCCATCTATGTCTCCCTCGTGAGAACCGGCGCCGTGACGGCATCGCCGGCGACCCCGGTCGTTGGATCGGCCGTTTCCAGTATGTACTCGGCCTGGGCAATGCGATACCGCAGGCTTATCAGCAGGGTGGCCAAGAGAACAAACGCCACCGCAGAGACCAGGAAAGCTATGAAAATGGGCGGGTCGATCTGCATTTCTCCCGGAGTCGCCAGTGTCGGCGGCTGGTGAACGTCGCGCCACCAAATCACGGACATATGCACAATCGGGATCTGAAAAACCGAGAGGATGCCGAGGATCGCCGCCCGGCGCGCCCGCACCTCAGGATCGGTTATCGCCCGGCGCAAGGCCAGGTAGCCGAGATACACAAAGAACAGGATGGCGGTGAGGGTGAGGCGGGCGCTCCAGGTCCAGTAGACGCCCCACGTGGGTTTGGCCCAGATCATTCCAATGACCAGCGTCATCCCGGTGAACACTGCTCCGGCCTCGGCAGACGCCAGGGCGAGGTGATCCCACTTCATCTGCTTTCTCGCCAGGTAGAGCGCGCTGGCGATCAGCGTCGCGGTGAATGAGAGGTAGGCGACCATGATGCTGGGAACGTGCACGAAGAAGAGCCGGGCGGACTGGCCGAGAGTGACCTCACGGGGTGAGGAAAAGGCGAAGAACAGAGCCAGGACGACGAAAAGGCCCGTCAGCCGCGGCAACCACCTGTTTACAGTCTCGGTCATCGTGTCTCCTGTAGCGCTCTGGCCGTAACTACCCCGACGATCATGAGGACGATCACCACAGTGACCATCAGTAGTACCCATTGGATAATAGTGTTGCCCAGGCGCAATCCATCCAAAGCCTGAGTTGCTCCTAGTAGGAGGGGCACTGCCATCGGGGCGACGAGCAGCGGAACCAGAGCGGACCCGGTGGCAACGCTGCCGGCGATCGACGCCGCCAGACTTCCGATGAGAGCGAGACCGGCGCCGGCGACGACGAGAATGATCGGGAGCCAGACCCAGCCGGTCAGCGCAACGTCGTAGAGGGTGACGGTCGCGGCGCCGACGACGAGCTCAAAAGCCATCAGGAGTACAAAGCTGGCGAGGGTGCGCCCGGCGAAGCCGGCCGCCGGGTCGAGGCCGATGAGCCGGTTGAGATCGCGCTGCTGCTGCGAATCGGCGGCGGTCGAACGCACCGTCACCAGGACACCGAAGAGCAGCACGACCACCCAGTAAAGCCCGGGTCCAAGTTCGCGCAGACGGGGAGCATCGGTGCTGACGGCCATCGGGATCAGCAGCATGGCAATCACGCCGAATGGAATGGTTACCCACAGCACCTCGCCGCGGCGCCGCTCCCGGCCGAGGTCTCGCTTGGCCGCCACGATCGTCTGCTCCAATAGGGTGGGAGATGTCATGACAGGCTGCCTCCGGTCAGCATCACGTGGCGGTCGGTCAGCTTGTCGACCTGGTGCCTGTCATGCGAAGCCACCACCGCGCAGCCGGCGCGCTCAGTTACCAACTCCACCAGGTGAGCAACCAACTCGACGGCCGACTCGTCGAGAGCCGAGTGCGGCTCGTCGAGGAGCAGCACCTCGGGCAGACGCATCAGCTCCCGGGCGATTTCACAACGGCGCTGCATACCGTGCGAGGCCGCCTCGACCGGTCGGCCGGCGGCTCCCGCGAGGCCGACAGTGGCGAGCACGTTCTCCACTTCCTCGAAGTCGAAGCCGCCGACGCTGGCCACATACTGCAGGTTGGCGCGGATCGACAGCTCGGGATAGAGGGCCGGCGTGTGTCCGATGAGCCCGATGCGGCGGCGTACCTCGAAGCGTTCCAGCGAACCCAGGTCGGCGCCGAGCACAGAGACCGTCCCGGCCGATGGGGGCAGCAAGGTGGCCAGAATCCGTAGCACGGTCGTCTTGCCCGCGCCGTTCGAACCGTAGAGAGCAACGGCCTCACCGGCGTTCACGACGAGATCGACGTCGCGCAGAATCGTCGTCGCCCCAGCGCGCGCGGAGACGCCGGATAGTTCAATCAAGGGGGAAGCCGGTGACATCGGCTCGGAGTGTATTGCGGGCTGCGCCGAACCCCCAAAACGCTGGCTCCGCTGTGCCCTAGGGAACACCGCTCACGTCCTCACACCCGCTGGCCGTGTCCGTGCCGGCGCCACCTTCGCACGAGTCGGAGCCACTACCCCCGAGGATGCTGTCGTTACCGGCCCCTCCATCGACGGTATCACCGCCCGAGCCCCCCACCAGGTTGTCGCCTCCGGTCCACCCGTTGATGCGGTCGGAACCGGCCTCGCCGTAGACGGAATCGGAGTCCGGCCCGCCTCCGAGTGTGTCCCTACCGTCGCCCCCGTAGATAACGTCGTTGTGGTCGTTGCCCGAAATCGAGTCGCGGCCGCCGCTACCGCGGAGAATATCCCTGCCGTTGGCACCGAGGAGCGTGTCATCGCCCCAACTGCCGTCGAGGCGATCGCCGTGCTTGCCACCGTTGCCGTAGTCGTCGCCGGGTCCGAGGCAGATGCGATCGGCTCCGCCCTTTCCGTAAACGACGTCGTCGCCGCTGAAGGTCACGATGACGTCGGCGGCGTCGGTACCGATGATCACGTCGTCGCCGGACGTTCCACGGATCGTTGCCGGCTGGCCAAAACAGATGTTGGGGTTGGCGAAGTCCGCCTCGAATATCGGGCTGAGGAGGCCCTCACGGATCGACACGAAACGGTCGGACGTCGGCCCGATCGCGAGGCCTTCGCCTTTCATGGTCACGCCGTTGCTACCCGGCGGGACCTGACACGGCGCGTCGTGGGCCTGCTCGAATACGGTCACCACGCTGTCGCCCGGCTTCTTGACCCAGTAGAAGGTCTCATCGGTGTTCTTGAGTGCGATGATCGTGCCGTCTGCGGAGATATCCGCAGCCAGAATCCCGAACGTATCCGCCGCGAACTTGCCGCGAACGTAGGTCGCAATCGCCGCCTTGCGGACTCGTACCGGGTTGGCGGGAAACAGCTTGTCGGCTGCCACCCGGTGAACGAACGAGTACTCCTCGGGCCCGACGGGGTCGTCGATGACTTCGCCGTTTCCGTCGAACGCGTGAAGCGCCTTCTCGAACAGGAACAGATCTCCGGACGCCGGGTCAACGAACATCCCCTCGACGTTGCGAGGCCTGGTCTGGCTCGGGTTGCGGAAATCCTCGTACCTGATGCGCGTGGCATCGAGCTCACTCTCGGCAATGTTGATGGTGGCGGGGTTTTGCGGATCCGGATTGAACACCGGTTCCGCAAACCGGTAGACACTGGCGAATTCCCGGTTGAGATCGTTGTCTCCCGTGTCCGCCAAGTACAGGTAGTCGGGGTCGCGCCCGGGGCCGTGCCCAAACGAGATGTCCTCCAGCTCGAAGAAGGTCGTGTCGGGAACGATGTCGAGCTGTGATGACATGTTGAACTGCACGGTGGCGAGCAGATCTCCGCTCATGTTCACCGCGTAGATCCGGTTGTTGTCGTTGCCGGAGCTCGGGTCGTGATCGTTGTGAGTCCACATGACACCCGGCATCTGGCGCGACATGACCAGTCCGGACGCCTCGTCGATCGCATCCACGTCCATCCGGTCGCCAAACGACCAGTCGGGAGCGAACGAAAAGCACTCCACAGCCGCCGCCCCTGAGGGGGAGGGCGCGCCGATAACGGAGAGAGAAGTTGCGGCGAGAACCGCTCCAATTGTGACGCGCCAGCGGGACGACTCGAACATGTGTAGAAACCCTACCCAACGTGGTGTGGACCACACTGATAGTAACAGCATGTGAGACCTGCCATAAGGTGGGTTACCAGTTGCACCACCATGACTAGTCACGGGAATATCGTGCCAGCCAAAGGTGTTTCTCTTGCCGAGCTAATCGCTAATCAAGGAAGACCAAATTGGCAACCGTTGCATTGACCAAGGACACGTTCGAAAGCACGATCCTCGAAAACGACACTGTGATCGTCGATTTCTGGGCCGAGTGGTGCGGACCGTGCAAGATGTTTGGACCGACGTTTGAGACCGTGTCGGGCGAGCATCCCGAGATCGTCTTCGCCAAGGTCGATACCGAGGATCAGCAGGAGCTCGCGTCCCATTTCGGGATTCGTTCGATTCCGACCCTCATGATCTTCCGCGACCAGATCGGCATCTACTCTCAGCCCGGCGCGTTGCCGGAGCCTGCGTTTCGCGACCTCATCGACCAGGCAATGGCGCTGGACATGGACGAGGTGCGCAAGGAAATCGAAGGTGACCATGATCACGCCGAAGGCAGCGAACACGCCCACTAGCTGACACCGGGGTCAAATAGGTGCCAGGCGCAAGCGCAGCGAGGGCGGCAGCTTGAGCCGACGCGACGCCGAGCCCATCGACGTAGCCGAGTTCGCGTCGCGCGACGCCGCAGAAGCGGCGTGGTCGACTCTCGTCGCAGGCGGCGTGCCCAGCACTGTGCTGAGCGACCGGCCCCCGTGGGGGCCTCCCAAGTTCAGGCTCCAATGTGCCCGCAAGGACGCCGCGGCGGCGCTACGACTCCTCGACGCGGGCGCGAGTTGACGGTGGATGATCGAACCGGGGGGAGATCTACGCCGCGACCGGTCCTAAGGCCCTACCGCGGAATCCGGCCCTGCGGGAAGGGTCAGTGTGAAGGCGTTGGTGCCGTTGACGTAGCTGTACTTCAACGACCCATTCATGATGTCGGCGAGCTGCCGGGAGATCGCGAGGCCAAGACCGAGTGCCCCGCGGGTGCCGTCCGTTCCGGTCTGCTCGTGGGCATTGAAGATCCTCTCCCACTCGGCAGGCGGAATCCCGGGACCGTCATCACAGACCTGCACCGTCGGCTGTGGATCCGATCGGAGGATGATGTCGATCTTCCCGCCGCCGTAGCGGGCCGCGTTCGACACCAGGTTGCGGATGATCTGACCGACACGCCCTGGATCGGCGAAGCATCGAACATCGCTCTGCTCTATGGGAGGGCGCATACTCAACTCGCCGGCCGTGACACAGTCCCCCACCGCCTGATCAACCACGGTCCAGAGCTCGAAGTCCTCGGCCTTCGCCTGCACGCCCTCACCGACTTCGATCTGCGCCGCCAGCAGCAGGTCCTCGACCAGCGTGGCGAGGTCGGTCGCGCCGAGGGCGATGAGACCCATCAGCTCGCGTGCCTCATCTGACTCGAAGTGGTCCCAGAGCTCGTACAACTCCTGGGACAGGCCGAGAACGGTCGCCAGCGGCGTCCGCAACTCATGGGAGATGCTGGCTACGAATCGGTCCTTTCCGGCAATGAGCTTCTCGAGAGTTCTCTGATAGGCCCGCACTTGGGTCACGTCTTGCAGGGCGACGATCACTCGCGACATATCGGGATTGCCGTCGACTGCCCGAGCCGAGAGGGTCAGAAGACACTCAAAGGGCTCACCATGGAGATTGAGCCCGACGAACTCAGCCCGGTGGAAAGTGCCCCCGTGCCACAACGTACTGAACTCATGCCGGAACGAGTCGAGAACTTCGTCGGTCATCTCGTCTCGCGAGAAACTCTCCAGGTCTTCGGCGCGCTCTGCTCCCATGAGATTGAGCATCGCCCGGTTCACCCGAATCGTGCTGATGTCCAGGATGGCGTCGATCAGCTCGCCCGGACGGGACCGCATGTAGCCATCGAGATCGGTGACGCCCGCTGCACGGAGCCGGTCAAACCATCTGCCCACGGAGGAGAAGTCCTCTTCGCGAAGCGGGATCGGCGTCAGGTCGAAGAGCGACTCATATTGGTGCCGCTCCTTTCGCTGGACCTCGAGAGCGGCCTCCGATTCGCTGCGGTCACGAATCGCCACCGCAAGCAGCATCTCGCCATCGAGTTCGAAGCGGTTGGCCGCGATCTTGACCGGATAATCGAAGAAGTCGCGCCCAACGCACACGGCATCCGGCTCACAAGATGAATCGCCATCATCGAGTGCCGCCAGCAGAAGGCAGGGAGCCTCACCGGGTGAATCCGTGCACAAGTCGATGAAGCTTCTGCCCGCGCCGGAGTCCTCCAGACCAAGCAGCTCTCGAGCGGCGGGATTGGCCGCGACGATGGTCAGATCTGCCGCGAGCACCAGTAGAGCTTCTTGGCTGTTGGCGAAGAACGCGCTGTAGAGCGCCTCCGCAGAGGGCCGATTGACGACCGCTCTATCGCGGAGGACCTTTGTCGGTTTCCCCGGAATGCTTGCCAGGCTCACGTATCGTGTCAATCGGCAGGTTGGAACTGGAAATTGAGGGATGCTCACCGGTCCCCGCCGAGCCGGAAACCCGTTGATCAAAGGGCATTGTCGACACATCAGAGCCCCGCTCGGCCAACCGGCGCCCCGCCAATGGGCAGGGAGCCCGCCGGGCAAGCCAGTTGCAGCATCCCTGCGGCTCGCAACGCCCTGCCTGCGCAGAGGACGATGGGGTTGCACAGATCCATCCACGGATCGCTTGACAGACACCTAGGCTCCGGCATCCAGCGCCCGGAGCACCCACCATGCACTCACACGACTCATTGCCGGAGGCCTCTTCCGATCCGGATCGCGGATTCGGAGAATGGCCGGGAGAATTCCGTTTCTGCCCGATGTGCGGCGACTCGCTGACACGACGCCTCGTGGGCGGCAAACGGCGCCCTGCTTGCGAATCCTGTGGGTTTGTCCACTTCCGCAATCCGGGCGTAGGCGCCGCCGTCGTGCTCCGCGATGAGCAAGATCGCCTCCTGCTCGTCCGCCGGGGGCCCCATGCAACTCGCGCCGGTCTCTGGTCGATACCGGCCGGCTACGTCGACTACGGCGAGGACGTGCGGGCCGGCGCTGCTCGCGAGCTACTCGAGGAAACCGGGCTGATCGCGACCATCGGAGAGCCCGTTTGGGTGGCGACGAACACCCACGACCCGGCGAAGGTCACAATCGGGATTTGGTTCGCCGGCGAGCTGACCGGCGGCAGGCTCGCGGCCGGCGACGATGCCGATGACGTCGGCTGGTTCCCCCTCGGCGAGCTGCCTCCGCTTGCGTTCGACACCGACGGCGCCTACATAGCCTCGCTCGGCGCATAGTAAGAGGCGCGGTTGCTAGGTGTAGTCACGGAGGTCCCCGGCGATCGCCGAAACGGCCGATCGTCCGGCTGGATCGGCCTGGTCACTAGTGTTTTGGCGTGCGATCGTTCTTGAACCGGTTGTTTGGCAACACGGCCGAGCCTGCCGGGCCCCTTCCAATTCGTGATCGGGGTCGGCCACCGTCCGGCAACGGGGCATCTTCGCTGCACTTGATCTGGCACGCCCCGCGGGACACCTTCTCCGCGGTCAGGGCGACACTCCAGGTGGCCGAGCCGCCGCAGACATCGGATTTGTACTTCTTTGCGCTCCAGGCGACCTTCCACGGCGGCGGTGTCGATCATGGTGGCGGGCATGTCGGCCTCCAGTGGAATCGGCGCCATCCGGGGTCAACCGCCGTCAATTGGGGCGGCTATCAGTCACAGCAGCGGGGTGGGGCCGTACTCGCCGGAAGTGAGTCCCAACTGCCTTCACGACCCAACGACCCCAACACGAGGGACTATCCGTGGAAGCCCCACCGCAGCTACCGACTCACAATCGAACAGGGATCGCACCCGGGCTGGTGGCAAGGCACCGTCGAGGACGTGGCCGCCGGAGAGGTGGCAGAGATCCGGGAGCTCGACGGCGGCGGCACCCACCTGACGGCTCCCATGGTCTGGGCCGAAGTCTTTGCGCCGTGTGATGGCCCACCCGTCGCCGTTCGCTGGACCGAACTTCAGGTCGCAGACCAATCCGATCAGTGGCACACCGTCGGCGAAGCCACCGCCAACTACCAGACATGGGAGGACGGCGGCTGCACCAACACCAACAGCCGCGCCCTCGATCGCGCGTTCGAACAGCGCACAAACACCGTTCGCATGACGGAGAATCGGACTCGGATTCGTCTCCGTGACCCGCGATGAGAAGCGCTGCGATGGGGCGTTTTCGTTCAGGTCGATGGGCGGCGCGCCGATCGCTCTATCGCCGGCCTGATACTGCGATCAGGCGCGCACCAGGCATCCGCCCCAGCTCGGAAGACAGCTCATGACGAAAACCCAAAACACTGAGCAAGCCGCGGCGCCGGTTGCTGCCCACGCCGCGGCACCGACCGCTCCCGGGCGGCTCGACCCTCTGATGATCGTGACATCGGCTTCGCTGGCTGCTCTTTTCGCACTCCTGGTGTCCGGCCTGGTGCTGGCAATGGCCGGTCTCCACCATGCCTATCTGCAAGCTCCCCTTGCCCTGATCGTCGGTGGAGCCCTCTATCGCCTCATGCCGCGGCGAGCGGAAGCGGCCCGGCCGGGCGGGGTTGCAGCCGTGCTGCTGCTGGTCGTGGTGGGTGTGACTCTGCTCAACGCCGGATCGCGGTCGGAACTCCTCCTCACCAGTCGCGATGGGGCGACGTATGCAAACACCGCCAGCTTCCTGGTAGAGGGCTCCGGGCTCCATCCACCCGCCGTCGAGGATCCCTTCATCGGGGCCGACTTGGGTTTCGGGGCGCCCGGCTTTGAAGTCCGTCCAGATGGTACCTTTTGGCAACAATTCCTTCACTCAACCCCGGCCCTATACGGCTTCTTCGGCGAGCTCTTCGGCAAATCGGCTCTGTTCTTCGTCAACGCCTTTGTGTCCGGCGTCGGCGTGCTCGCGATGTTCTTTCTGGCCTCTCGGTTCATGTCGGCATGGTGGGCCGTGCTGGCTTCGGCACTGACGGCGGCATCGCTGCCCTACATGTACTACGCCCGGGGGACGTTCAGCGAGATGTCAGCATTGGCTCTCACCATGGGGGGCCTGTGGCTGGCGCATCTGGCGCTGACGACCTCCCAACGCCTCGCGCTTCCTGCCGGTCTGTTGCTCGGCGGCACCGTTCTTGTGCGGATTGACTCCTGGATGGTGGGGATCTCACTCGGTCTGCTGGTCTTGACAACGATCCTTCTTGGGGAACGACGCGAGACAGAGATCGCCGAGAAGCTGTATCTCGGCTTCGCTCTCGGTGGCATCCTCAGCATGATCGACCTGGTGGCCTTCTCCCAGCCCTATCTAGTCGGTCACAGCCAACTCATCATCATGGTGGTTGCCGCGGCACTCGCCCCCCGATTTCTTGCGCTCCTTGCCGCCGCGATGCCGATCTCGCGTTTGCTGCCATCGTTTCTGCGGCATCTGAATCGAGTCAAGCTGGCCACGACCGCTACACTCGTCGCCTCGGTAACGTTTCTTTGGGTCGTGCGCCCACTCGTCACGCAGGGAATCGGGGGCGGCTACGACCTCGAGGGAATCCAGGCCCGCCAGGGACTCGCCATCGATCCGACGCGTTCGTACGCCGAGCTCTCCGTGCACTGGATCGTTTGGTATGTGGGGATACCGATCGTGTTGCTCGGCTTCATCGGCGTGGTCGCGGCCGCCAGGCGCTCCCTGGAACCGGCAACTGCGGCCCGCCGAATGATCCTTCTTGCCTTCCTCGTTCCGGCGGCGATCTACTTTGTTCGGCCATCGATCAACCCCGACCAGATCTGGGCCATCAGGCGTTTTCTCCCCGTTGTCATCCCGCTCCTGGTCATGTACGCGATGACAACAGTCGAGGAGGCCGTCGACCGAGTAGCGAACCGGCGGGTTGCCGGGCCGTTGGCCGCCGCCCTGGCATTGACCGCAGGCCTCCCGATCCTCGTCACTTCCGCGCCCCTGGTGTTCCATTCTGATCATGCCGGTATGGAGGACCAGGTCCTCTCGCTTTGCGAGAAACTCGGCGACAGCGAATCCGTCCTCATCCTCGACAGTGACCCGGACCTGCCCCTTTCATGGATTCTCGGCCCGCCGCTGCGCTCCTGGTGCCACGTCAGCGTGGCTACCACCCCGGCCGGTGCCGCCTACGACGTGGAGCCCGATGTCGTCATCGCCGCCCAATCGCGCCTACTCCGGAGCCCCCCGGAGCTGTCACACGAGTTCACTGCGGAGGCCTGGGAGCGCACGCTCATCGGTGCACCGAGCAGGATCGCCTCCGGCCGGCTGGAGATCTGGATCGACAAAGGGTGACGATCAGTACTTGACGGTGCCGCGCCGGTGAGCCGGTCGCGTGCTCACAGCTCCCGTCGCGACTCCAGGGCGGCCAAACCGCCAAGCCACCAGGCCGACATGAGCAGTCCCGCCGGACTTGTGTACGGCATCGCATAGAAGACACCAACAGCCAGCGGCGCGATGAACAGCACGCGGTTTTCCGTCGACCGCCGACCGGCGTTGATGGCCAATGCCAGAAACATCAATACCAGCAACCCGCCCACCACGGCGCCGTCCTCGGCTGCGACATGCACGGGCACGCTCTGGACCGTTGAGGCCTGCGGGGCGCCGTGGTCGAGCCGCTCCTCGAGAGTCACCGCGTGCAGGCCGGGACCGACACCAATCGGCCAGTCCGTTTCGATCAAACTCCAGGCGTGCTCGAGTTGCTCGATGCGAACGTTGAGTCCGGATTCCTCAGCGTCGCCGATCGATTGCTCCACCCGCGTAGCCCAGCTCCCGGCAAAGACGACAGCCGGGAGCGCCAGGCCGATAGACACGGCAGCTACGACCGGCGCCCAATCGCGGGTCTCGCGGATCATCCCCCAAAACAGCGTCCCGACAATGAGAACCGCACCGACCAGGGCTGCCCGAGAAAACGAGATCGCCACCGGCAACGCCCCGGCTGCGATGGGAATGAGCCACAGCCGGCGGCGGCGCAAAGGCACCGTTCGAAACGCGGCGACTCCCAAACCGACGGCTATCAATCCCAGGGCTGCCATCTCTTGGACACTCCCCAGCGTTCCGGCGGCGCGCTCCACTCCATCGATCGCAACCGGGGCCGCGGCACCGGTCCAGGCCGGCAGTATGGCGCTTTCCGTTTGCAGTTGAGCAATCGCCAGTATCCCCTCGACAAAGGCCACAGCCATGACGGGGAGCGCCAGCAACCCCACAAATTCCTCTTTGCTGAATTGGGCAATCAGCCAGATCATCCCGAGCCCGGCGATCAGGCGAAACACGATGACTCCGCCACGAACGGAGGGGTGCACCGCCACCGCCAGCAGGCCTCCGACCACGAGCAGGGCCCCTATCCAGAGGGGCATGCTCCAAGGAGTTGCCCGCACCGCCCGGCGCATCGCAGGCCCGGCCATGAAGACGAAGGGGATCAACAGAAAGTCGGCCGGATTCAGCAGGGCGACGGGCCCTGTTGTCAGCTGATCCAGGGAGTCCAGCACCCAGCGGGGTTGCACCGTGTGGACAACTATCACAATAGCCACCAGCGCCGGGGCCAAGCGGCGCCAGAGCGGGGGAGCCGCCGTTTGTGTGTTCTTCATTCTTCGCACCGGGTCCGCTGACTCACTCGGTTATCGGACACCGACCGGGCGGGCTGAACCATCCCGGTCGGGGCTTAGATTCCGGCTACTCGGGCCCCGCCCCGCCGCCCCGGGCATCGGCGGTGGCCATGTCGATGCCCGGACGGATCTCAATCTCCCACGTGCTGTAGCGGGCACCGGGGCGCATGCCCACGCTCTCGTAGAGCCTGGTCGCTCCGGTGAGCGAATCGGCATCCACGCCGAGGGCGGCTCCCCGTTTGCCGCGGTCGTAGAAGGCGTTGAAGGCTACGAGCAGCAATGCCCTGCCCAAGCCCTTACGCCGATGCTCCCGAAGTACCCCAAGCGTGGCAACGTAACCGATCTCTTCGTTGCCTTCACTGGCGTCATCGCACAGGTTGAAACCGACAATGGCGCCTCCGGATTCGGCGACCCACCACAACGACGGATCATGGCCCGACGCGCCGGCCCAATGATTCAACTGATCGATCTGGCGCTGCTGGGGAGTCTCGACGAACCCATAGTGATCTCGAAAGCTGTCGCGAATCGCGTCCGCCAGCGCCGGGATATCCGATGGCGGTTCGACTTCACGGATCGTGATTCCATCCGGTATCTGTGCCGCCGCGGGCGGCGCGGAGAACTCGACCTCCATGTCGATGAAGTAGCGCGTGAGTTCGAAGCCGGTTTCATGCATCAGAGTCTCCGACGGCTCGTGCCCGGCGGCCACGTGAATCACGAACTTGACTCTGGTGTCGGCCGGAGCCTTGGGCACTTGTGCCCCGGCGCGGCCCAGGGCCCACTCAACGAGGGCAGAACCGAGGCCGCGACCAACATGCTCGGGGTGGACGCCGCCCACTGCGATCGGCCGCACATACGGCTCCCGCGAGTGGAAGATCTCGACTGCGGCCGGCACGCCCGCCGCGTCACGGATCAGGAGTACGTCTTCTCCGATCACGATCGGAAACCCCGTCAGCCAGTTCTCAATATCGTCGAACCCGAAACCGGGAGTTCCCGCTTCGGCCATGCTCACGGCAACGAGCAGCCGCCAAATCTCCTCGAGATCCTCCAGCCGTCCCGGATGGGCGGTATACGGAGCTGGGAGCTCAATCATCGGCCCAGGTTACGCGGCTATGGGTCGGCCTGCCCGCGGCGGGTTGTCAGCCAGACGTCCGCAACGTTTGTGCCGGTGGGACCGGTGACGATGCGGCCGGGGACGACATCGAAAAACCCCCCGCTGTCATTCGCTTCGAGATGCCGCTCCGGGTCCCGGCCGAGACGAAGGGCGATTCCGGCTGTCATCCCGTCGACAACCGCACCGGCGCCTCGCGCCGAGCCATCGACCCCGTCGGTGCCGCCGGCGAGGAAAGCCCCCTCACCCCCATCAAGTGCCAGCGCGGCGCTGAGGGCCGCTTCGTGGTTGCGTCCTCCGCGGCCATCTCCGGTGACGGTGACCGTGGTCTCGCCAGTGTGAATCGCTACATCGGCTCGCTGTTGGCCGGCATCCGCGAGGACGCGCTGCGCTTCCTCGCGGGCCTCGCCGGCCAACTCGCGGTCAACGACCGAGGCATCCAGTCCCATGGCGGCGGCGGCCGCGACGGCGCCCTTTGCGGCGATCGACCCGTCGGCGATCACCTCGAAAACGTGATTCGGTGGCGACATCGCGCCGGTCGCCATACCCGCCCCGGCCACTCCCGGCGGGACCCGGCCGAGGAGGTCGTAGCCCTCGAGGATTTCCTGTGGCGACGGACCGGCGCTCCCTGGCGGAATGGTGGGACCCGAAGCGATGGTCGCCGGCGGAGCGGATCCCACGTCCGAGATCGCCAGGGTCACCAATCGAGCGGTCGCCATTCGGGCACCGAGCCGCCCGCCTTTGATCTGCGACATAGCACGGCGCACCACGTTCATCTCGCTGATCGTGGCTCCCGAGGCGAGCAGCAGTTGGTTCACTGTTGCCAGATCAGCGATGGCGAGGCCGGGTGCCGGGACCTCCGCGAGAGCGGATCCACCTCCCGACACGAGGCAGAGCACCAACGACCCGGGAGGTACCGCCTCGGCCGTCGCCAGCAGGCTCTCGCCGGCGAGCACGCTGCGCTGATCAGGGATCGGATGTCCTCCAACCACGCCCCGGATACCTGCCGGAAGGGATCCAGGTGCATGGAGCGCCGCCGCTCCGGTGATGGCGTCACCAAACACGCGATGGGCGCCCCAGACCATGCCGTGTGCAGCTTTACCGAGGGCAAGCACGGTCACCGGGCGGTCGCGGGGGTCGAGCGCCAGATCCGCCAGAGCCCGTGCGACCAGCGCTGTCGGGTCGACGGCCTCGACGGCCCGCCGGAACATCAGATCGAGTTGAGCCATTCGCACCTCCGCACGCTACGCAGTACGCGTAACATTTGCCGGTGAGCTGGATCGAAGAGCGTCTCAATGAGTTGGCCGCCGAGGGTTACTTCGACGACCTTTCGGGAAGTGGTGAGCCGATTGCCGACCTCGATGCGCAGTACGGCCCTGCGTGGTGGGCGGAGCGCTGGGTGAAGCGGGACGCCGCCCGTCGGGATTCTGAGTCGGTGCGCGCCCGCCTCGCAGACGATGTTGGCGAAGCGCTCACCCTGGCACCGCCGGAGGCAAGGGATCGCCTGCTGCAGATCAAAGGAGCGATCAGGGCTCTCAACACGCACCTCGACTCGGCGCGGCAGCTCCCCGACTTCGATGTCGACACTGTGCTGATCCGCGGCGAGTGGCAGCCCTGAGCCCGTGACGCGCCGATGCCCACCTCGAGGAGGTGAGCATCGGGTCGGATTGGCCTCCCGGGGAGAGGGAGAGGGCTCAGAGAGCTACTGGCCGGGAGCCGTGCCGACTCTCAGGATGGGAGGGTCCTGAGATGGATCGAGGACAGGCAATGCCTCGATGTCCTTTGGGTCCTGTGCTAGGCGCTCGAGGCCTCCTCACCTGCGGCCGGTCCACCGAAGCCGCGAGGGCCGGGGCCGCGGCGTCCGCCGAACTCGGCGTGAAGTTCTTCGAGCTCCTCGGCCGTGAGCTGGCCGTCATCGAGGTAGTCCGCAGCCGGTCCATCGGGGTCCGTCAACGGGTGCCCGTCGGGGAGTTGCGCAAGCTCGTCGGCGTCGATCACGCCGTCCTCGAGGAAACCGCGCACATTGAGGCGATTGCCGTCGCGAAAGCCGTGGTGCCGGGGCCCCCGGTCGCCGAACTGCTCCCGCAGCTCTTCGTGCTTCGCCTCGAGAGCTTCCTTGATCTTGGTGGCCTGGTCTGAGTCGATGACACCATCCGTCACCAAGCCGTCGAGCACCTCATCGAGGATTGCCCCCTTCTCGGGTCGTATCGTGTCGTCGGTGGTTTCCGGGGCCTCCTGGGCCACGGCCGTGTTGGGAGCACTGACTGCCGAGGTGACGAAGCCGCCCGCAATGAGCACTCCTGATGCCGCCAGAGCCGCTAAAACCTTCTTCATTTCCTGGTCTCCTTTCGGAGGGTCGTTGATTGCAGCTTCAGAATCGGCGACCCGCATAAGGAGTATCTGAAACGAATCTAAGAATCGTCTGAGACGGGTTGCCCTCCGCTCGGAGGCAGTGCGAAGCCCACGGCGGTGGCCCCGGACGGTCTCTCCTCCACAAACACCCGCCCCCCGTGGCTCTCTACCACCTGTTTGACGATCGACAGCCCCAATCCGGACCCGGGCTTGGAGCGAGCAGCCACAGCCCGATAGAAACGATCAAACACCCGGTCGCGGTCCTCGGGCGCGATACCCGGCCCGTGGTTCTCCACCACAATCGTCGAACCGGCCACGCTCACTTCGATCGGGACTTCGGGTGCGCTCCACTTGATCGCGTTGTCTATCAAGTTGCCCAGCGCACGTTCGAGGCTCGTCCGGCGGCCCTGGAGAGCGGCCGGTGTCTCGAGGTGCAGCTCGACAGGTTGCGTTGCCCGCCGGCGGAATCGGGTGACCACCTCTTCGGCCAGCTCTCCAAGATCGACTTCTGTCTCCGGCTCGGCGACGTCGGTCTCGGCGGCGACTTCAACCACCTCGTTCACCAGGTCGGTCAGCTCGCCCAACTCCGTGCTGAGGTCGGCGTAGATCGCGGCCTTATCGGCTTCCGGAAGCTCTGCGGCCTTGGCCAGGAACTCGATATTGGTACGCAACGCGGTCAGCGGCGTCCGCAGCTCGTGCCCGGCGTCGCGCACGAGGCGGCGCTGCTGCTCGCGGGAGCCCTCGAGGGCTTCCATCATCTCGTTGAATGCTCCGGCGAGCCGACCCAGCTCGTCCTCCCGATCGACGTCGATCCGCTCGGCCAGCTCCTTTGTGGCGGCCACCTTCTCCGCGGCGTCGGTGAGTTCCCCTATCGGCCGCAGCGAGCTGCGGGCGACAAACAGCCCGAGCAGCGCCGCGGCGGCAATACCCACGACGCCGATCAGCGATAACGTCCATGCCAGGGAGGCGAGCGTGGCGTCCACTTCTTCGAGCGATGTGGCGATCTGGAGCACGCCGGACCCCGACGCCAGCTCGAAATTGGCGATCCGCAGATGGACGTCCTGCACGGTTGCTTCGGTCATCACCGCATACCCCTCACGACCAGATCCCTGAGGAAAGGGAGGCAACAGGATCTCCTGGTCGGGGGGGACGCCGACGTTGCCGTCGCTGTTTGTCACCTGTAGGTAGATCAGATCCCGTTGGGTCTGGAAGGGACCGCGAGGTCGGCGCTGATTGACATCGTCCAACAAGTCCCTGAAGGCACGCGGCGTCGCAAACCGTTCGGTGAGGCTGCGATCCACCTCGTCTACGAGCCGATTCTCCGCGGCCACATACACAGTGACTGAAATCGCCAGAACGGCCACGGCGACTGCTGCAGATGCGATGAGCGCGATTCGGGTTCGCAAGCTCACCGTCACTCCTCGCGTGCCACGTAGCCGACGCCGCGCACCGTGTGAACGACCCGGGACCGGCCATCGGCCTCGGTCTTGCGCCGCAGGTATCCGATGTAGACATCGAGCGAGTTGGACGTCGTTTCGAAATCGTACCCCCATATGTGCTCATAGATCTGATCCCGACTCAACACCACACCCGCGTTCTCCACGAGAAACTCGAGCAGGTCGAACTCGGTCTTCGTCAGCTGGAGAGAGTCCCCGCCGCGAATAACGGTTCGCGCCTCCGGGTCGAGGACGAGATCGCCCACCCGGTGGGCGTCTCCGCCCCCACCGGAGGAGCGCCGCAGGAGGGCCCGCATTCGAGCCAGTAGCTCCTCGAGGGCAAACGGCTTTGCCAGGTAGTCATCGGCTCCGGCGTCGAGACCCTCGACCCGATCGGAGACTTCGGTGCGGGCGGTGAGCATGAGGACCGGCACCTGGTTGCCACTGGCGCGGAGGCGGCGGCACGTCTCGAATCCATCGATGATCGGCATCATCACGTCGAGGACGACGAGATCGGGCTTGTCGTTGAGCACCCGTTGCAGCGCCTCGGAGCCGTCACGGGCGGTGATCACTTCGTAGCCCTCGAACGCCAGAGCGCGCTCGACGGCATCGCGCACTGCCCGATCGTCCTCGGCAACGAGAATGAGCCCGTTCGATTCCATCGTGTCAATCCACCTAGGTACCCGGCAGCAACCGGAGGTTACGCCTCTCAGCCAGCATCGGCCGACCGCATAAGAATGGCATGAGAAGCCCGGCTCCCAGGGCCGCTGTGCTTAGCTGGCCCCCGGCAATCCGGAATCGTGACGGACCGGGCCGGGTTGTCCCATCGAACCGACCCAGCAAGGAGCGAGATGCAACTCGGAATGATCGGCCTCGGAAAGATGGGGGCCAACATGTCGGAGCGCCTGGTGCGCGGCGGCCACGACGTGGTTGGCTACGACCTGAATCCAGAGTCGATCGAGCGTGTCGTTGCGATCGGAGCTCGCGGTGCCACCTCGGTCGAGGACCTCGTGAGCCGGCTCGCAGCGCCGCGGGCGGTTTGGATCATGGTGCCGCACGGGGCCCCGGTCGATTCCACCATCGAGGCGCTGCGGCCTCTGCTCGATCCGGGTGACATCATCATCGATGGAGGCAACAGCCTCTACAAAGAGACGGTGCGACGCCACGGCGAGTGCACTTCAGCCGGTCACCACTTCGTCGACGTCGGCACCAGCGGGGGCGTATGGGGCCTCGCTGAGGGTTACTCGATGATGGTCGGGGGGGACCCCGAAGTCGTATCCGGCCTGACGCCGATCTTCGAGACACTGGCGCCGGCTCCCGACAAGGGCTGGGGCCATGTAGGGCCGGCCGGCTCGGGCCACTTCGTCAAGATGGTCCACAACGGCATCGAATACGGGATCATGCAGGCGTACGCCGAGGGCTTCGCCATCCTCGCGGCCAAGGAGGAGTTTGCCCTCGACCTCGCCGCGGCCGGAAAGGTATGGCAGCACGGATCGGTGATCCGCTCCTGGTTGCTGGACCTCACCGTCAACGCGCTCGACGACAACCCGACAATGGCCGGGATCGCCCCGCATGTCCCCGATTCCGGAGAGGGGCGCTGGACGGTCGCCGAATCGATAGAGCTCAACGTAGCGGCGCCGGTGATCACCCATTCGTTGCTGGCGCGCATCGGATCACGCGACGACATCGGCTTCTCCCACCGCCTGTTGTCGGCCATGCGGAACCAGTTCGGTGGCCACAGCATCAAGCGGGAGGAGTGACGGTGGAGCCGGTTGACCCGCACCTCTTCGTCATCTTCGGAGCAACGGGCGACCTGACCCGTCGCAAGCTGATACCTTCGATCTTCCGGGTCATGACCGAGGATGGCGCCGCCGCGGCCCACAACCTCCTCGGCGTGTCACGCAGCGATGGGTCAGACGACGAGTTCCGCCAATTCACGAACGAGGCGTTGCACACCGCAGGCTACGACGGATCGTTGGTCGAGGAGTGGTGCCGGGAACGAGTGTTCTACCACCAGACCGAACGCGGCACGACCGATCTCGACTCGCTGCGCGACCGGATCGAGGCGATCGAGGCAGACCTCGGTCTGTCCGGCAATCGGATCTTCTACCTGGCTCTGCCGCCGGTAGCGTTCTCCAGTGTGATAGATCAGCTCGGCAGGGCGGGACTGGCGACCGGGCCCGGATGGACCCGCCTCGTCGTCGAGAAGCCGTTCGGGCACGATCTGGCGACGGCCCACCAGCTGAACGACCAGATCCACGCCCATTTCGACGAGCACCAGGTGTATCGCATCGACCACTACCTCGGCAAGGAGACGGTGCAGAACCTGCTGGCCTTCCGGTTCGCCAACCTCCTGTTCGAGTCGGCCTGGAATCGTGATCGAGTGGAGGCGATCGAGATCACCGTTGCCGAGCACCTCGGCACCGAGGGCCGGGCCGGGTACTACGACCACGCCGGGGTCATCCGTGACATGGTGCAGAACCACATCACGCAGCTGATCAGCCTGATTTCCATGGAGGCGCCGAACGCTTTCGAGGCCGACGAGATCCGAAACCAGAAGGTCGACGTGCTCGAATCCATCGCCCCGATCAAGGCGGAGGACGTGGTGTACGGGCAGTACGAAGCCGGCGTGATCGACGGTGAGGCGGTTCCGGCCTACGCGGACGATCCCGAAGTCGCCGCTGGGTCGAATACAGCGACGTTCGTAGCGATGCGTCTCGGCATTGCCAACTGGCGCTGGGAGGGAGTGCCGATCTTCGTTCGCACCGGCAAACGTCTGCCCCGGAAGACAACCCAGATTGCGGTCGTGTTCCGCCGGCCCCCGGTGTGCATCTTCCACGGCGTCAAGGACGAATGCTCGTCGCATCAGAACGTCGTCATCATCACCCTGCAACCGAACGAGGGCTTCGAGGTTCGCTTCGACGTCAAGGCACCCGGCAGCCCGCTGACACTGGTGTCCCAGCCGCTCCACTTCGACTACGACGAGGCATTTGCCCGCCTGCCGGATGCGTATCAAACGCTGATACTCGACGTGATGGAGGGCGACCAGACGCTGTTTGTACGCTCCGACGAGGTCGAGAACTCGTGGGCGCTGTACACCCCGCTGCTCGAGATGGACCTTCCGGCGTTGCCGTATCCGGCAGGCACCTGGGGACCCGCCGCGGTGGATGAGCGCCTCGGCTTGAAGAACGGCTGGGTGATGCGGGACGTTTGAGTCCGGCTCAGCCGTCCAGCTCGAGTACGGGTTCCTCGGATGAAAGGTCTATCGAGACGTCTGCCGGCCTTACACCCAACCCCTGGAACGGCTCCACGCCGGACGGTAGATGTGCCGACATCCGCTGATAGCGAGAAGTCCCCGGAGCAATCACGCCCGAACCGAAGCTGGGAGCAGGGGCCGGGCGATCGCGCGGCGTCGTAATCGTCTCGATGCGCTCTCTGAAACCTTTCGGCTCCGATTTGCGCCGCCGTCCTTGCTGAACTGAGCGCTGAACTGAGCGTCGTCCACCCATCTCGTGTTCCTCCTCTCACTGCGTGGCAGCGAGCCCTCACAGTTTATTGCAGGGTGCTCCAATTGCCGAGAGCCGGGACATGTGACTAGTCCAGGGCGTAGGCTCCCGGCGGTATGGGAAGTCTTCGGATTTCGTCGTCCGTCGCCGTCGACGTCCCGCCGGCATTGGCCTGGAGCGTTGTGGCGGACTTCGCGCGCAACCCGGAGTGGCAACGCGGCATGAAGGCGGCGGAGTGGGTAACTAAACCACCCTTGGCCGTGGGGTCTCGCTACGTCCAGCACGCCGGCTTCCTCGGCAGGGAGATTCGGTCGCTGTTCGAGGTGGTCGAGCTCGAGCCGGGTCGCCTGGTGACGATCGACACAATCGAGGGAACGTTCCCGATCACCGTGACCCGGACCGTCATCCCGGCCAACGGCGGCTGCCTGATATCGGCCGACGTGCGCGGAGACGCCGGAGGCATCTTCCGCCTGATGACGCCGCTGCTTCGTGCCCTCGTCAAGCGATCGGTCGACGGCGATTACAGACGATTGAAGCGACTGCTGGAGAGTCCCCCCGGGCCTACCGATTGACGGGTCGGGATCGCCAGACCGCGCTCCGGCTCGCACCCTCGCCGGTGAAGACAATTTCGCAGAACCCGCCGTTGCCGAGCCCGTACTCGAACCCAGGCAGAGGTGTTTCGAGCAAGGTCGCCAGCCCCTGACATATCGGCCCCTGGTGAGTAACCACGATCACCGGGGATCCTCCGGCGAACCGGGCCAGCCGCTCGAATGCGTCGGCCGCCCGCGTGCCACATGCCCGGAACGATTCCCCCCCGGGCGCCGAGAAGTCAGGATCGGCCTTGGCATTCGCCCAGAATCCCAGCTGATCGAACCGGGCACTGGGGAGGCCCTCCCAATCCCCGAGACTGCCTTCGATCAGATCGGGTTCAACCTTCACGGGCAGCCCGAACGGCCCTGCGGCAGCCGTGGCGGTGGACAATGCCCGGCTCAGCGGGCTGCTGTAGACGGCACTCGCCGCGGGGTAGCGTCGCCGCAGCTCATTCCCGAGTTCCTGTGCCTGGGAGCGCCCGGCGACGGTGAGGGGAGAATCGGTCTGGCCCTGGTGCACTCCGGCGCGATTGCCTTCCGTCTCGCCATGACGGGCGATCACCAGCCGGGCGGGCACGAGCCGCTCGGGCCCGCCGCCCCAACCCTCGTCCTTCCCGGCCACCACCCGACCGACCTAGATGCCGCTCATCCAGGAGGCGATCGCGGAGGCGATCTCGGGCCCCGAGTCCTCTTGGACGAAATGGCTACCGCGCACCGTCACCTCGGTCTGGTTGGCCCAAACCCGGCAGCGGTCGCGCGGGGGTCCGATAAGGATCGACCCGGGGTCGGCATTGACGAAGAGCTTCGGCGTCTCTGAGGTTGCCAGCCACTCCTCGTACGCGCTGACGATGGCGTGGGTGTCGGCCGGCTCACCTTCGATCGGGATCTCCCGCGGCCAGGTGAGAGTCGGCCGGCGCGATTCGCCGGGCTCCAGGTAGGGCTTGCGGTAGACCGCCATGTCCTCCTCGGAGATGCCATCGAGCACGGAGGCGGGGAGTATCCGTTCCACGAAGACATTCTTCTGGATGACCATCTCCTCACCAGCCGGTGACCGCAGGCCCTGGAAAATGCCCCGGGCGGCATCGGGCCAGTCGTCCCACGTGACCGGAGTCACCAGAGCCTCCATGTAGGCGATTCCACGAACTCGATCCGGGTGGCGATACGCCCAGTCGAAGCCGAGTGCGGAGCCCCAGTCGTGAGCGACGAGAATCACATCGTCACCAACGTCGACTGCATCCAGGAAGGCATCGAGGAAGCCTCGGTGCTCGACAAATCGATAGCTGTCCGGACCGCTGTCCTCCAGCTTGGCGGAGTCACCCATGCCGATCAGATCCGGCGCGATACACCGGCCGAGGGCTGCCAGTGGCGGCATGGTCGTCCGCCACAGGTAGCTCGAGGTCGGGTTGCCGTGTAGGAAGACCATGGTGGGCCGATCCTCGCCGGCGCCTCCTCCCATCTCCCGGTACGCCATCTGATACCCCAACACGTCCACAAACTTCTGATGCAAGCCTCACCTCACTGAGCGATCCCACAACGCTAGCGAGCAAGACCCCCAAACGCCGCGGGCCCAATGGCGGAGCTCGAGCGGGGAGCTCGAGGGGGTCGCTCCGCGTCCCTCTCGTCGCCGGATTGTGGCGACATGCGCGGCACAATCCGAAAGGAGGCGGCCGGGAGGCCGCACAGATACGAAGCATCGCCGTCAGGCGGTGCGGAGCAGCTCGATCAAATCCTGATTTGAGCGAAACTCAGTACGCGTCGCGCAGAGGCGGTACATCGACCCAGACAGGCTCGGCGGCCCGGCGGACCTCGGAGTACCACCCGAATAGATCGTGCTGGCCGCCACGATGCTCTCCGAGCGCACCGCGGTAATCGGCTTCGAGGTCGGCAAGCACGGCAGCATCCGGCTCCGGCGACCTGGCATAACGATCGATGGCCAGACCCCATCCGCGCATCACCCACACGTTCTGTTTGACCCGATCGAATCCGGCAATGAACCCGGCAAGAGACTTGATGGCATACGTGCCGGCCCACTCGGGATCCACCCGGGTCATCTCGAGGTAGCTCCAACCCCAGCCGATGTAGTTGTCGATTACACCGAGGCGTAGATTCGATGCCTCCTCGAACAGCTGAGCCGCCCGCTGGAGCGGCGCGATCGCGGCCACTCCGTCGGTCAGGTGGGCCCGGTCCAGGTGGAACTCGGCAAGCAGCTTGGTCGACTCGTAGCTGCCGGGCCGCGCTGCGACGGCTTCGTCGAGCTTGCGGATCGCCCGCTCGATCATCTGAAGGCGCTCCTCGGCCGTCCCGCTGCGAGCCTGGAGCTTCAGCGTCAATGCCTCCGCCAGCATGTCCTCGTGAACCTTGCGGCTGGCCAGTTCTTGCATCTCCAGCCCCGACCGGTTCATGGCCTGCTGTTCGTAGGTCGGATTGAGGGCCGGCCCGACGATCGACCCCCGCTGTTCGAGCCGGCGCGCCGCCGCCTTTGGCGCCCAGTGCCGCAATCCGGTAAACAGCACGCTGGCCAGCGCCCCGATGATGATCAGCGGAACCAGATCTCCGAACATGGCTAAAGAATACGTCTGTTGTGCACACAGAGGCGCTATTCCGCGCGGAACGCACAACAGACGCGGGAGAGGCCTAGCCTCGCGCTATGCATGAAGACCTCATCTCCGCTGTAAACGCCGACTTCGACCGGATTCGGGGTGATCTGGAATCGCTCGTTCGCATCCCGTCCATCAGTGCCGCCGACTTCGATCCGGCGGAGGTGCGCAGGTCGGCCGAAGCCGTCAAAGAACTTCTCCAGGACGAGGGGCTCGAAAGGGTTCAGCTTCTGGAACTCGAAGGCGCCCACCCTGCCGTCTTCGGCGAGATTCCGGCTCCGCCGGGGGCTCCTACGGTGATGCTCTATGCCCACCACGATGTCCAGCCTCCGGGACCTGACGAACTGTGGGACACGGCTCCGTTCGAACCCGAGGAACGCGGTGGCCGCCTCTACGGTCGGGGCGTCTCCGATGACAAGTCCGGCATCGTCGTTCATCTCGGAGCGATTCGGGCCCACGGCGGCGCCCCACCGGTCGGTGTCAAGGTGTTCATCGAGGGTGAGGAAGAGATCGGGTCGGCCCACCTCGTGGATTTCCTCAACGCCTACACCGATCTGCTCACCGCCGACGCGATCGTCATTGCCGACTCGGGCAACTGGCGCGTCGGGGAGCCGGCGCTCACCGTGAGCCTGCGAGGACTGGTCGACTGCGTGGTCGAGGTCCGTACGCTGGATTCCGCAATCCACAGCGGCCAGTTCGGCGGCACCGTTCCGGACGCGCTCATCACGTTGAGCCGACTCGTTGCCACTCTCCACGACGACGCTGGAGAGGTGGCCGTCGCCGGGCTCGTGTCCGGCGGATCAACTCCGATCGACCTCGACGACACCGAACTGCGGGAACAGGCGGGAGCTGTGAGCGGACTCGCCCTCCTCGGCAGCGGCTCGATCACCGAGCGACTCTGGAGGAAGCCGGCCATCGCCGTGCTCGCCGTCGACGCCCCGGCGGTAGCGCAGTCGATCAATGCCCTGGTCCCCGTAGCCCGCGCCAAGGTGAGCCTGCGACTAGCCCCGGGGCAGGAGCCCGCTGCCGCCATGGAGGCGCTCAGCAACCACCTCCTCGTCAACGCCCCCTGGGGGGCTCAGGTGACGGTCACGCCGGGTAGCTCCGGCGACGCCTTCGACCTCGACACCACCGGGCCGGCGTACGACGCCTACCGGCAGGCGTTCGCGGCCGCCTGGGAGACGGAGACGGTCGAGATCGGAGCGGGCGGCTCGATCCCCTTCGTGGCGGCTTTTTCGGAGATGTTCCCGAATGCCGACATCCTGCTGACCGGAACCGGCGATCCGACCAGCGCGGCCCACGGACCCAACGAGAGCCAGGATCTCGACGACCTGCGCCGCAGCACGATTGCAGAAGCGATCGCCCTCCGGCTCCTCGCGGAGTCCGGGCAATAGCGCTCCATTACGTCGGGCACCTGGCATCATCGAGGCGTGATCACCGCCCAACGACTTGCCGTCGCGCTCGCGGCCGTTGCCGCCTTGTGCGGGGCCTGCGTCGCTCCCGGCTCCGAGGGCGCGCCCCGCCCGGACGCCCCGGTCACGCCGCACCCGACCTCTCTCGCGCCGGCGCCGACAGCACCGGTGGCCTCATCGTCGACAACGACGACGACAGCGCTCGGTGTCCCGATTGGGCCCGAGGTACCCGGCGGCGAGACCGTCTGCGACCTTTACGACGGGGACGTCACCGAGCTCGGAGCCGTCGCCAGCGACTTGATTGTCGAGGCCTCGGGTCTGGCGGCGAGCCGGGCGAACGACTCGACCTTCTGGGTCGTCAACGACTCCGGCAACGAATCGCTGCTGCATGCAGTCGGAGCCGACGGGGAGGACATTGCCGCCATCGCCGTCGAGGGCGTCCTGGGATTCGATTGGGAGGACATCGCGGTCGGTCCCGGCCCCGAGCCGGGCGTCAGCTACATCTACATCGGAGACATCGGAGACAATCTGCGCCTCCGCAGCACGATCAGCCTGCTCCGCTTTCCCGAGCCCGACCTGAACGATCCGCCCGCCGCGATCTCGGACGCCACAACGATTCGACTCAGCTATCCGGCCTCGCCGGAGGATTCAGAGGCGATGTGGATCGACCCGCTCACGGGCGAGATTTTCGTGGCTACCAAGCGCCAGCAGGACGGACGCGCCATCGTCTATCGCGCGCCTCCGGCACCCGCTGAGCCGCTGGAGCCGATCCTGCTACACCCTGTAGCCGAGTTCGAGTTTCCCGACAACGGCCAGGTCACGGGGGCGGATGTCTCGACCGACGGCTCGGTCGTTGCCCTGCGCGGCTACAACGAGGTTTGGATGTGGGTGCGCACCGACCTCAGCTACGAGGCCACCCTGGCAGCGGAGCCGTGCCTGGCACCGGCGCCCGAAGAGATCCAGGGCGAATCGCTGACCTTCCTTCCCGGGGAGCTCTCGTACGTCACGTTGTCGGAGGGCGCAGCCAAGCCGCTCAACCTGGTGCCGGTGTCTCGCCCCTAGCAGCTACAGCCCGCTCGATGATCTTGCGGGAATGGCGCACCGACTTGATCGTGAACACCGCTTGGAGACGCTCCCGGTCGGCAGCCGCCAAGTCGCCGTGGGAGCCGAGACGCTCGATCCGGCACCTGCGGGCCTCGTAAAGGCAGATTGCCGCCGCCACCGAGATGTTCAGCGATTGGGCGAACCCCGACATCCCGATGGCCACAACCTCATCAGCGCCGGCCCGGAAGTCCTCGCTGATTCCGCTCAGCTCATTGCCGAATACCAGGGCCGTGCGCCGGCTCAGGTCGGCCTGCCCAATGGGCGTCGCCGCCGAGTCGAGATCGGCCACGACAAGCCGGTAGGACTGGCGGCGCAGCTCGGCGATCGCCTCGGCCGGCTCCTTCCACACCCAGCGGTCCACCCACTTGCGCGCTCCCTGGGCCGTTCGCCTCGAGTGTTTGTAGCCGCCGGCGCGGTCGACCGCGTGAAATGCCTGGACACCAAAAGCGTCGGCCGAGCGCATGACCGCGCTCACATTCCCGGTGTCCACCATGCCGTCGACCACGACGGCGAGGTTGTACGTGCGATCGGCCAGCACCTCATCGATCCTGGCGATCCGCTCCGCCGTCAGGTGGGGTCGCAGAATCGCCACGATCTCGGCAGGCTCGAGCACGGCGTCTCCGTAGCGGAACCAGCTTGGATCGTACGACGTGAGCCGTCCCCGGCGGAGTAATCCATCCATCTCCCTACGGGCCACAACGGGATCGCTTGCCATGGAATCGAGGCTACCAATCTCGAGAATAAGTCGCTCGACAGCCTATAATCTGAGTCTGCATCGCTCAGATTCCCACAAATTCCGGGAATAGATCGATCCCGAATTGCGCTACAACCCGTCCTGGGACGAAAGGACCTCATGGCCGACACCTCAACAGTCACCCTTCCTGTACTACCCCTCCGTAACGGCGTTGTCTTCCCTCACATGGTCATCACCGTTGGAATCGAGTCCGATGAGGCCCGCCGCGCCGTCGCCGCCGCCGAAGAGAACGAGGGGCGCCTCCTGTTGATCCCACGCACCGATGAAAGCTTTGCGGCCGTGGGCACGATCGCCGAGATCCAGGAAGTCAGCTACGAAGGGAGCGTCACCGCGCTCATCGCGGGCGTCCAGCGCGCCCGGGTGGGTACCGGCCAGCCCGGCGCCGGCGAGGTCCTCTGGGTTGAAGCCTTCCCCATAGAGGATCCGGAGATCTACTCCGAGGTCGTCGCCGACATGGTTCGGGAGTACCGCGCGGTCGTTACCGAGATCATGGAGCATCGCGGAATCGGCGGCGCCGCGTCGCGCATCCTCGGCATCGACGACCCGAGCCAACTCGCCGATCTCGCCGTCTACTCCCCCGACCTGTCGCTGCGGCAGAAGATCGATGTACTCGAGACAACTGATGTCGAGGAGCGCCTCCGCCTCGTCCTCGGGTGGATGAACGAGATCCTGGCCGATATGGAGATCCGGCAGAAGGTCCGCGATGACGCCACCGAGCGAATCGACAAGACCCAGCGGGAGTTCCTGCTGCGTCAGCAGATGGAGTCGATCCGCTCCGAACTCGGTGAGGGCAACTCCGATGCGATCTCCGAGTACCGCCAGAAGCTCGAGGACCGTGATCTCCCTGAGAAGGTGACCGAGGCGATCTCGCAGGAGATCGACCGGCTGGAACGGATGAGCGAGCAGAGCCCGGAGCACTCCTGGACCCGCACGTGGCTCGACACCGTATTCGATGTGCCGTGGGAGACGACCTCGGAGGACAGCTTCGACCTGCCGGCTGCTCGCGCTGTGCTCGACGCCGACCACACCGGTCTCGAGGACGTCAAGGACCGGATCGTCGAGCACCTGGCGGTCCGCAAATTGCGCCACGATCGAGGCCTGGGCACCGATGCCTCCGGCCGCGGTGCCGGCACCATCATCCTTCTCGTCGGCCCTCCCGGAGTGGGCAAGACCTCGATGGGTGAGTCCGTTGCCCGGGCGCTGGGCCGCAAGTTCGTCAGAGTTGCCCTCGGCGGAATCCGCGACGAAGCGGAGATCCGGGGCCACCGCCGTACCTATGTGGGCGCCCGCCCCGGCCGCATCGTGCGGGCCCTGACCGAAGCCGAGACGATGAACCCTGTCTTCCTGCTCGACGAGATGGACAAGGTTGGGTCCGATTGGCGCGGCGACCCTTCCTCGGCGCTCCTCGAGGTGCTCGACCCCGCCCAGAACCACACATTCCGCGACAACTACCTGGAGCTGGACCTCGACCTGTCGAACGTCCTCTTCCTGGCCACCTCCAACGTCGTCGAAAGCATCCCGGCCCCGCTGCTCGACCGCACCGAGGTAATCCGCCTCGACGGCTACACCGACAATGAGAAGGTGACGATTGCCCGCGACCACCTCCTCCCGCGTCAGGTCGAGCGGGCCGGCCTCGAGGAGGAAGAGATCCACGTCAGCGATGAGGCGATCGCAACGATCGTGGACGGCTACACCCGCGAAGCGGGAGTGCGCACGCTGGAGCGGCTGCTGGGCAAGGTCGTGCGCAAGGGCGTCACCAAAATCGCAATGGATGAAGCGGAGGTGCCACTCGAAATCGGCGATGACGAGTTGCGCGAGCTGCTCGGCAAGCCGACCGTGCATCATGACGAGGCCAAGGACCGCACGACAGTCCCCGGGGTTGCCATCGGCCTGGCAGTCACCGGATCCGGTGGCGACGTGCTGTTCATCGAGGCGACCGCCATGGATGGGGACCCCGGCCTCGTCCTGACCGGCCAGCTCGGCGACGTCATGAAGGAGTCGGCCCAGATCGCGCTGTCATACGTCGAATCGAACTCCGGCAAGCTCGGATTGAGTGACGATGCCGCCAGGCGTCGCTTCCACGTTCACGTGCCGGCCGGGGCGATCCCCAAGGACGGGCCGTCCGCCGGCATCACGATGACGACCGCTCTCGTGTCGCTGCTGACCGGGAAGACCGTGCGCGAATCCGTCGGCATGACAGGCGAAGTCACCCTGCAGGGCCGGGTCCTGCCCATCGGCGGCGTGAAGCAGAAGGTCCTGGCGGCCCACCGCGCCGGGCTGCGCGAGGTAATTGTGCCGAAGCGCAACGAGGCCGACCTCGATGACGTACCCGACCAGGTGCGCGACGAGATGACGTTCCACGTCCTCGACGACATCGGCGACGTCCTCGACATCGCGCTGCAGCCGGCTTAGCGCGGCCACGGTCCCGCGAGCTTCTCGTTCTTGCGTACATGGGCGCCATATGTGGCGCTCAGCGACGCAAGAAACCAAAGCTATGTCGCGCGCGGCTGCGTCGTGGTGGAGAGGTCTTCAGCCGAACGGGAGCGGCGCCGCGGCATCACCACAAACCAGGCAATGAGCATCAGCAAGGTGGGCAGAACTAGCGCCCGAGCGCTCGAGACGAGTGTGGCGAACAGGACCTCGAGGACGATCAGCGGGGACAGAACCGCGGTCGCCACTGTCGGCGGGAGCACGACAGAAAGTCCGTTGGTCAGAGTTCCGGATAGGCCTCCGGCCCTCCTGGCGGGAGATTCATCCACCGAGGTGAATCCCGGTGGCGCGGCGAGTGCGTCATCGAGCGTACCCCTGGAAATGCCTGACGATGAGCTGCCGGCAGGCGGCGAGTTGCTGGGAACAACGGTCGTCGTGGGAGGCGCGGTGGCTGTCGCGCTCGGTGGTCCCGTCGTGGCTGCTGAGCCGGGAGGCGCGGCGGTTGTCGCGGCGACCGGTATTGTCGTGGCGGTGTTTCCGGGCGGGGCCGTGGTTGTCGGGTTGGGTGGCGTGGTGGTTGTGGTTGTGTTGCCCGGCGGGACTGTGGAGTCGGTAATCGCCTTGAGCTGATCCTTGAACACGCTTCTCGCGTCGCTCACTGCGCTCTTTGCATCCTTGACCGCCGTGTCTAGGTCGTCATAGACCTTCTTGATGTCATCGAGCGCTTTCGAAGCCGCGTCCTTAATGTCATCGAGCTCATCTTTCGCGGCATCTTCCATACGATCGAGTTCATCCTCGGTCCAGGCCGTGGGCGCATCGATCGCGAACCGGGCAACGACTGCGGCCATGTCGTAATCCGCCTGTTCGACGATGGCGGAGATCTGTCGTTCTGCGTGGTCGATGTAATCTGGCACAGTTGCGGTCCATGGGGTGACATCGGCGTCATCGCGTGAGGGCTTGAATGCCGGTAGGCGTCTCAAGCGCTCGAGAAACGGCGCCGAAGTAATGATGAAATGCGCAAGGCCTACATCCAGATCGCCCTCTACGTCGCAGCGGCGGCGGCCTTGCTCATCCTTTTCGCCGTCCTCGTCGCCCTTGTGCAGGGCGAGGGCTCGGCCGACGTGGGCCGCGAGGGACAGGTGGCGATACAGGCGGAGGCCACGCTGAGCGTCACAGCAGCGGCTCAGAACGGATCGAGTCAGCTCCTGCTGCTCTCTGAAGGCGCCTCGAGCGGATGGGTGGATCAAGCTGTCGTCAACGACTCGATCGCTGAGCTCGAGGCTACTGTCGACGAGCTGGAGCGTCGATCTGACATCCTGGCGGCCAAACTCGAGCCGTCGACCTCAGCGGACCTCGCCAACTACACATCAGACTTCGTCGCTGCGGCGCGGTCGATGACTGCCGCCATAGTGGCCGGCGATCCAGATATAGATGTCCTGCTCGCCGAAGCAACGGGTGACGACGCGTACCTGAACCTCGTCAACGAGCTGCAGGATCTGCGAGATGGTCGGGTGCAGGACGTGCTCGCCGCCGCCGAAGGTGTCGGACGTTTCGCGGATGCAGTTCGGTTCCTGGTAATCGTTGTGATCCCGATCATGGTGATGGTCGCGTCCCGGCGGACGATGAGGAGGCAGCGTGAGCGCGATGAACTCGAAGCGCGACTGGTGCAGCAGACCGAAATCAATGCATCCAAGGACCGCTTCGTCGCCAACCTCTCCCACGAGCTGCGGACGCCCTTGACGGCGATCTACGGGTTCGGTACCGCCCTGGCCGAGAGTGGGTTCTCCGATCGCGACGAGGCCACCGAGCTGACGGACCACATCATCAGCCAGACGGCAGAGCTGAACCGGATGGTCGACGATCTCATAACGGCAGGGAAGCTCGAGGCCCGTGATATTCCTTACGAGATCGATGACGTCGACTTGGGCACCGAGATCGAATACGTGATCGAGCGGTTCCGGCGCAGCGGAGCCAATATCAGCGTCGAGGTCGACGTGGCGCAGGCCAGAGCGGATCGAATCAGGCTGCGGCAGGTCTTACAGAACCTCGTGAGCAATGCCTGCAAGCACGGTGGTGACCACGTCGAAATCGTGTGCTTCGAGCTGGGCAACCAGGTGGCGCTGTGGGTGGTCGATGACGGCGACGGAGTTCCCGAGGAGATCGAGGGACGTCTATTCCGCCGGTATCTCCACGCCGGCGACATGCCTCTACTGGAAGGTAGCGTCGGGCTCGGCCTTGCAATCGCCCGGGCGCTGGCCGAGGGGATGGGCGGCAGCCTCGACTACAAGCGGCTCGACGATCTGACCTGCTTCGAACTGAAGCTCCCCGCAGTCGAGAGCAGCCCGGCAAGGTCTGAAGCACCCGACCTCACCCCGGTGTAGTCCGCAGGAGGCGCTCTACGTGGGCTCGGTCGAGTGTCACGCCGTCTGTGACAAGCACTGCAGCTAGTCGTCGTCTTCGGGTTCCTCTTCGGTCCTGATGTCAAGTTCGCCGTCGTTGAAACGGGCAGTGAGCTTGGAGTCGTGTGATTCGCTCTTGAACTCGACCTCCACCTTCTCGGGGCCGTTGTGTTCGAGGTCGATGGTGAATCCCGGCTCGGCGACGGCCGCTTCGAGGTGGACATCTTCCCCGTTGATCCGGAGCTGCACCCAGCCCCCGATCAATTGCCGGCTCTCGAAATACTCTTCGCTCGGCGGGGCGACGGTGGTGGTCGATGTGGCGGGTGGCAACGTTGTGGTCGGCGCCGGTGGCTGGGTCATGGTCGGCGGCGGAGCCGCCGCCGTTGTGGAGGTGGGCGCGGCCGTGGTCGACGCCGAAACCGGAGCGGCGGTGGTTGTCGAGGCGGGCGGCGCCGGTGTCGACGGCACGGCGGTCGGCAGCCCGGCGGTGGTCGACGCCACCGGGTCGGTCACGCTCGTCGCCGGCGCCGAGGATGGCGCCACCGTGATCACACCGGCGGTAGTCGCCTGCAGTGCCGTGGGCTGATCGGTCCCCCAGCTGCCGACATTGCCAACGGCGGCCGTGGCCAGCAGAACCGACACGACTGTGGCCACCAGCCAGGCAAGAATGGGTACAACTCTCTGTTTCACGAAGCCATTCTGGTTTATCGGACGCGGCCGGGGGTTAAGCGTCGATTAAGCCACAGCCAAGAACCGGGAAGTCGTGTGGCAAAGCCCGACTCGACCGGTATCTTGTCCGTACATGACGACGATTCTTCTCATCGAAGACGACCACAGGATCCGCGAATCCATCGCCCGCGCCCTCGCCGAGGAGGGATACGCGGTCAAGACCGAGCGGGAGGGAATGGAAGGCCTCAAAGCGGCCGTCGAGGAGGAGACCGATCTAGTGGTGCTCGATCTCGGATTGCCCGACATGGACGGCAGGCAGGTCATCAAACTGATCCGGGCGGTGAGCGAAGTCCCGGTCATCGTGGCGACGGCTCGCGACGACCAGGAGGAGATCGTCAGGCTGCTCGACCTGGGTGCGGATGACTATGTGGTCAAGCCGTACAACGCCAAGCATCTCGAAGCCCGGATCCGGGCCGTTCTACGACGAATCGGCGGCGAGGAATCCGCCGTCGTTACCGTCGGAGGCCTGGTCATCGATCAGGACGCCCACGAAGCGCGCCTCGATGGCCGGCTTTTGGACTTGGCGGCGAAGGAGTTCGACATGCTGGCCTACCTGGCCACCAACGTCGGCAAGATGATCAGCAAGCGAGAGATCCTCGCTCAGGTTTGGCGGCTGCCCTACGGCGGGGCCGACAAGACCGTGGACGTTCACCTCTCCTGGCTGCGCCGCAAACTCGGAGAGACTGCAGCGGAGCCCCGCTACATCCACACCCGGCGCGGCGTCGGAGTCAAGCTCGTCGACCCAACGACGTGAGGCTGCGGCTGAACCTCGTTGCGCTGGCGGTGACGTCGATGGTGGCACTGGCCTTCCTCTTTCCCCTGGCGAGCCTCGTCGACCGCCTGGCTGAGGACCGCGCGCTAACGCTTGCCGAGCGCGATGCCCAGCTGGTCGCCAGGTTTGTCGCCGCCAACAGCGAGCCGGGCGGCGCCGCGACTGCCTTTGCCCGCGTAACGTCGAACGGCCGACTGTCGGGACGCGATGTGAGCCTCATAACGGCGGATGGCCGGGTATTCGGCGCCCCGATCCCGGCCGGCGAAGACATGCCTCTGGCGGCGGCCGGGGCGGTACCTGCCGCCGGGGGACGGGCAGTGCTGGTACCTGCCGTGGGTGCCGATGGTCTGCAGACGGTTATCCGGGTATTGGTCACCGACGCCGAGCTGAATCGCGGCGTCACCCGATCCTGGATGCTCCTGATCCTGCTATCCGTGACCCTCGTCATGATCGCGGTGGCGGTGACGGATCGGCTGGCGCGATCGATCGTGGGCCCTGTCGAAGAGCTCGGCGATGCGGCGGCCCGTTTGGGCGAAGGTGATTTCTCGGCCCGCGTCGACCCTGACGGTCCCGAGGAGGTGGCGGCCACGGGCGTCCTATTCAATCGCCTGGCTGGCGAGATCGGGCGCCTGATTCAGTCCGAGCGCGAGACCGCCGCCGACCTCTCGCACCGGCTGCGGACACCTTTGATGGCGGCGCGGCTCCGCCTCGATCAGATCGACGACCCGGCGGCGCGAGCAGACTTGACCGGCGACCTCGACGAGATCGAACGGAGCATCGACCATGCCATCGAGGAGCTGCGACGGCCGGCTCGATCGCTCGGCTCGCAGGGGACCGTCTTCGAGGACACGGTGCGCGCTCGAGCGGAGTTCTGGGCTCCGCTCGCCGAGGACCAGGACCGGAAGTTCGAGATTGCCGTACCGCTGACGGCAACGATTGTCCAGGTACCCTCTGCCGACCTCACCGCCGCCATCGACGCACTGTTGGGCAACGTCTTTGCCCACACTCCTGAGGGGACGGGTTATCGAGTCGAGGCCGCGGTAGACGACTACGCCGTCCTGACCGTCTCTGACGAAGGTGGCGGTTTCAGCTCCGATCTAGCCACGCTGCGCGGCCAATCAACTGCCGGATCGACCGGCCTGGGTCTCGACATCGCCCGCAAGACCGCCGAAGCGGGCGGCGGCTCGATGACGGTGAGCCGGAGCCCATCCGACGGAGCCCGTATCCAACTCACATTCCGGCCTGTGCCGGCGAGCTGAGACGGCAGCCGATCAACGACAAGTGGCTATGGCATTCGAGGAGAAATGCCGATGTAGACAGGATGCAGTCGCGCTCGCAGACGATCGTAGGCAGGCTCGATGAGCCACTCCTGCGAACAATCGCCACGTTGTCGAACGTTGGCTGGATCGCGGTGGGGGCCCTAGGTCTGCTTACCGGCGACATGAACCTCGCTCGATCCGTGTGGCCCGCCGTCATCATTGCGTTTTTCGCGATGGCCCAACTCTTCACTGGGCGCAACGATGTCCGCGCCACCCTTGTGGTTGCAGCCGTCGTCGTCGCATCGGGCGCCCTCACAGTGCCGGTCGACGGTTCGCGAGCGCCGACCGTGATTGCGCTGGCCGCTATCGGAACCGTGCTGAGCAACTACGTGACGACTCGCCT
Source organism: uncultured Acidimicrobiaceae bacterium (assembly GCA_947258375.1). Classification (GTDB taxonomy): domain Bacteria; phylum Actinomycetota; class Acidimicrobiia; order Spongiisociales; family UBA5794; genus JAHEJX01. The sequence goes on along the minus strand of CAMYIJ010000004.1, from coordinate 45,159 downwards.
CGTCGCTTTTGTCGCCGTCTTCGGTGCCGGAATGACGGTCGCGGTCGCATGGAGTGAGCCGGACCTGGTGATCGGTCTGATCACCGGCCTATCCGGAGCGGTCGCTTTCGGGTTGACCACCTACCTGATGCGGTGGGTTCTGCTGCAGATGTCGAAGGAGACCGAACGGTACCGGAGCCTCTTCGATCACTCACCAATCGCCATGTGGGAGGAGGATTTCACCGGAGTCGAGTTGCTTCTCAACGAGTTGCGCGCACGTGGCGACGACCTCGAGGCCTATCTGCAGGATCATCCGGGTGCCGCGCTGCGCATCGCCGGACTCGTCGAGGTGAAAGCCGCCAACGAGGCCGCCGTTCGGATGCTCGAGGCGGACTCGCCAGAGGCACTCCTCGGCGAGCTCAAGAATCGCGACGCCGAAGCCCTCGATTCCATCACCCGGCAGCTCCTGGCGGTATGGAACGGTGACGATCACGTCCTGACCGAGATCGCGGACGCCAAGACGTTTCGCGGAAAGAGGCTCCATCTGGCGCTCTCGTGGTCGGCGCCCCGCATCAACGGAAAGCTCGACCTGGCACATGTGTCGGTGGCCGCGGTCGATGTCACAGAGAGCCGCGAGGCCCGCCAGACCCTCGAGGGCATGGTCCGCTCCAAGGATGAGCTGGTAGCAACAGTGAGCCACGAGCTCAGGACACCCTTGACAACCGTCGTGGGACTGGCCGACGAGCTGAGCGCGTCGCTCGATACATTTGGTGTCGAGGAAATCCGCGAGCTCGTGGCACTCATCGCCACCGAAGGCAAGGAGGTCTCAACGATCGTTGAGGACCTGCTGATTGCAGCCCAGGCCGAGAGCGGGAATCTTCGTCTCGGAAGCGAGCGATTCGACGTTGTCGCTCTCGCCCGAGAAGTTCACCGGTCACTGCTGGAACCAAATCACGTATTGATGTTCGTCCCGGATCAGCCGGTGTGGACCATGGCCGACCCGGTCAGAACACGCCAGATACTCCGCAACCTCGTCGTCAATGCCGACCGCTACGGCGGACCGGCGGTCAGAATCTGCGTTGCAGTCACATCAACGGCCGCGGTTCTCGAAGTGCGCGACGACGGTCCTCCACTTCCCTTCAAAGAGCGCGATGCGATCTTCGATCGGTATTACCGCGCTCGCCAGGTTCCCGGCCTGACGGCCTCGGTGGGCCTCGGGCTGACTGTGTCCCGGCAGTTGGCGCGCGGTATGGACGGCGACCTCATTTACGCCCACGACGGCGACGAGGCGATCTTCGAGCTGACGCTGCCACTCTATGTCGCGGAGCCCCAGGCGCTTCCAACGCGACAGGAGGCCGCCGGCTAACTGGCCGGCGGCCTCCTCGCTCCCTCTCCCGCAAGCCTTACGTCGCGGCAGCTATCGCCGCATTGATCGCCCGCGCCGCGTACACCTGAGCGAGGTGTGACTTGTACTCCTCGGACCCGTAGAGGTCCTCGAGGACCGTCACGCCTTCGGTGGCACGTCCCGCCGCCCCGGCAACAGCCTCTGCGGATCCGTCGGTTCCGACGAGGGCTTCGGCGACTCCGGCGGCCAGAGTCGGCTTGGTACCAACCCCGGTCAACGCGACCGAGGCCGCCGCCACGTTGCCGCCATCCATCGTGACAACGGCAGCCGCTCCTGCGACCGCGTAGTCGGACTGGCCGCCCCGTCGACCCAGCTTGCCGTAGGCCGAACCCGACCCGGCCCCGGTCTTCGGCACACGAACCTCCACGAGAATCTCGTCGGGCTCGAGCGCCGACGTGAGAGTGTCGACGAAGAAGTCCGCTGCCGCGATCTCCCGTTCCCCGGATGTCGACTTGGCGACCATCGTTGCACCCAGCGCCAGCACCGCAGCCGTTTGATCAGCCGCGATGTCGGCGTGGGCGATGGCGCCACATGTCGTTCCCCGGTTGCGTACCTGGACATCCCCGGTGAGCGCCGCGGCTTGAGCCAATGCGGCGGCCCCGGATTTCACGGCGTCGCTCGATGCGGTCGCTGCATGGCGCACGAGTGCCCCAATCGCCAGCTGGTCACCGGAGTCGTCGATCGCGTCGAGACCGGGAACCCGCCCAATATCGACCACGAGGCTCGGTGAGAACAGCCGGAGCTTCATCAAGGGGATCAGGCTCATGCCGCCGGTCATAACCTTGGCGCCCGGATTGTCCGCCAGAGCGGAGAGCGCCTCGTCGAGCGAGGCAGCCGCGACGTATTCAAAGCTTCTCGGATACATGACTATCCCCTCGCCTTCTGAATCGCATCCCACACCCGTTTGGGCCTGAGAGGCATGTCGATGTGTTTCACCCCGAAGGGGGAAACGGCATCGACAACTGCGTTGACAATCGTCTGCGCCGACCCGATCGTGCCCGCCTCGCCGATACCCTTGACACCCATCGGATTCACGTCAGTCGGGGTGTTGGTCCATCCCAGCTCAAATGCCGGGAGGTCGCCGGCCGTGGGAATCGGATAGTCGATCAGCGAGCCCGTCAGCAGGTTGCCGTCTTCGTCGTAGATCGCCTCCTCGAACATTGCCTGGCCAATCCCCTGGGCGATGCCACCGTGGATCTGACCGTCAACGATCATCGGGTTGATCCGGTTGCCGCAGTCGTCGACTCCCACATATCGCAGAATCTCGACATTGCCGGTTTCCGGGTCGACCTCAACGACGGCAAGGTGCGAGCCGAAGGGCCAGGTCGCGTTTCCGGGCGAGAAGACCGCATGGGCTTCGAGGCCGGCCTCGAAGCCTTCCGGTCCCTTGTGCGGCTTGTAAGCCACTTCGGCGATCTCGGCCCACGTGACCTTGTGACCTGGGCTACCGGCCACATGCGCCCCGCCGTCGGCGAAGCGGATGTCATCGGCCGAGGCCTCGAGCATGTGGGCGACGATGTCCGCCGCCTTCTTGCTCACCTTCTCGGCAGCCTCATAGGTGGCCGCTCCGTCAACGGCCGCCGAGCGGCTGCCGAACGTGCCGACACCGGTTGGGGACTCCGCCGTGTTGCCATGGGTGACCCGTACGTTGTCGAAATCGATACCCAGGCGATCCGACACGACCTGAGCCCAGGTCGTCTGGTGGCCCTGGCCGGACGGGCCCGTCCCGATGATGACCGTCGCCGATCCATCGGGATTGATCCGCACGAGACCGGAGCCGCTGAACGACGTTGGCATCCCGTAGGCGTCCCAGCCGAAGCCGAACTCGGCCAGCACCGAGGGAGCGAACCCACACACCTCGACGTACGTGCCGACGCCGATGCCGATGTAGCGGCCCTCTTCGCGAGCCGCCGCCTGCATGGAGCGCAAGCCGGCGTAGTCGACGTCTGCGATCAGGGTGTCCAGGTTCGTCTCGTAGTCACCGGAATCCATCGTCAGCCCGATGGCCGTTGTCGCCGGGAAGTCCTCCTTCTTGAAGAAGTTCTTTCGGCGGACCTCGGTCGGGTCCATGCCGATCTCCGCGGCATACATGTCGATGATCCGCTCGATGTAGTAGCTCGCCTCCGGCCGGCCGGCGCCGCGATAGGCGTCCGTGGTCTGGGTGTTGGTCTGGACACACGCCACCTGCCACGCCAGCGGTATGTCGTATTGACCCTGCGCCACAAACAGACCGAGCACGGGGATGGCCACCGTGAAGTTCTGGCTGTAGGCCCCCATGTCGGCGATTCCGTCGAGCTCGTAGCCGAGGATCTCGCCGTCCCTGGTGCCGGTGATCGTCGCCGTGGCTACCCAACCGCGGCCCTGGATTGTCGAGAACGCGGATTCCCGCCTCGTCTCGGTCCACCGCACGGGACGGTTCAGATCCTTCGACGCAAACACGGTCAGAATCTCGTCCGGGTAGATGTTCAGCTTGGCGCCAAACCCACCGCCAACCTCGGGGGCTACGACATGCACCTCGTTCGACGGCAATCCGAAGGTCTTGGCGACCGCGCCTGCCAAAGCGTGTGGCATCTGGGTCGAGCTCCACAGCTTCACCCGGTCGTACCCGTGGTTCCAGTCGGCTAGTACCGCCCGCGGCTCGATTGCCGTGGGGATCAATCGCTGGTTCAGCATCTCCTGGCTTACGACAACGACGTCGTCGCGCTGTTTCGCCTCGGCGATTGCAGGCCGATGATCCTCCAGTTCGAAGACCCCGGGCCACCAGTCGTGGGAGAACCACGTCACGAGCACATTCGACTCGGCGCCCTCGTGCGCCCTATCGGTGCCCGTAACCGCCGCCTTCATGTCGACGACCGCCGGCAGCGGGTCGTAATCGACCATGACGCTGTCGGCAGCGTCCCTCGCGACGTATGAGTTCTCGGCGACGACCGCCGCCACCGCCTCACCGACATGGTGGACGGCACCATCGGCTAGGAGCGGGCGCAGGACGCCGACCGGGACTTGAGCGAGCACGGGGCCCAGGTCTCGTACGTCCTCGATCGTGTACACGGCCAGAACGCCCGGCATGCTCTCCGCGGCCGCAGTGTCGATGGAGTTGATGCGGGCATGGGCGAACGGGCTGCGCACAAAAGCCATGACGGCTTCGCCGTTCAGCCGGATGTCGTCGACGTACTGTCCGCGGCCGGCGATGAGCGCCGGATCCTCCTTGCGGCGGACGATGCCGCCCATGGCACTCACACTGGTAGTCATGAGACCCCCTCGAAGTCCAGGGTCCAGTCAGGCGGCGCCGGCTCTTCACCGCGCAACTTGGCGGCGGCGTACTCGATCGAACGAACGATGTTGTGGTAGCCGGTGCAGCGGCACAGATTCCCTTCGATGGCGTGCCGGATCTCATCCTCGGACGGGCTGGCGTTTTGCTCGAGGAGGCTGGCTGCCGACATCAGCATCCCGGGAGTGCAGTAGCCGCATTGCAGCCCGTGACGTTCCCAGAACCCTTCTTGCACGGCGTGGAGCTGATCGCCGTCGGCGAGCCCCTCAACCGTCTTGACAGTGGCACCGTCGGCCTGGACCGCGAGCATCGTGCACGACTTCACCGCGTTACCGTCGACCTGGATGGTGCACGCGCCGCAGTAGCTTGTCTCACAACCGACGTGAGTGCCGGTGAGGCGCAAGTTCTCTCTTATGAAATGAACCAGGAGTGTGCGCGGTTCGACGTCGCCGCTCACCTCCCGGCCATTCACGGTCATGGTTACCTGCATTCACGCCCCTTTCGTCCGGGAAAGGCTAGGTACCTCGGAAGTTAGCGATTCTGGGTCGGCCGATGTCGAGGAAAATCCCGAGCGGGCTTTGCCCGACCGACGAGCGGCGTCTCGAGGGTGCGTTGGGCAACGGCAACTTCACCTATTTCGGTTCGGGCCGCATGACTGTAGAGAAGGGCCGGATGGCCCTATCAATCCTCGTCTTCGCTTCGATAGGGTCGGCTGCTATAACAAGGGCTGCTGGTTCCACGCGGGAATCTAACCGGGGAGGTCATAGATGAACGAAGACGCCGATCTGCCTGTCGCGGATCAGGCTGACTCTGAGGCGGCCGCGACTGTTCCCCAAGCGGATCCGGATCCTGAGTCGGACGCCAAAGGCCTTTCCCGCCGCCAGATGTTGAGCAGGTCGGTAGCGGTGATGGGAGGGGCGATCGCCGCCGGAGTAGGTGTTCCGGCCATCTTCTACATCGCCGGCCCCGCGGCGGAAGACGCCGGAGTGGCCGAATGGATCCGGCTGGGGGCGGCGAGCTCTGTCGAACCTGGCAGGCCGACCCTCATGAAGGCCAATATCGAGCGTCGCTCCGGATACCTCACCACCAACGAGGAGCTCTCGGTGTTCGTCACGACGGACAACGGCACCGAATTCACCGTCCTGTCGAACGTCTGCACCCACCTCGGATGCCGGGTCCGCTGGGTCGACGAACAGGACGGGTTCTTCTGCCCATGCCACAACGCAGTATTCAACGCCGATGGTTCGGTAGCTTCCGGGCCGCCCCCCAGCCCGCTCGACGAATTCGAAGTCAAGGTCGAGGAATCGCAGATCTTCATCAAGGGTGCAAGCTGATGACGAGCAAGATCGGCGATTGGGTTGACGAGCGCAGCGGCTGGCGGAAAGTCTATGAGACGATCTTCCTGCGCAAGATCCCCAAAATCAACTGGCTGTACACACTCGGCAGCGCCACCCTCTTCACGATGTCCCTGCAGATCGTCACGGGCATCCTCCTCACCCTGTACTACGTGCCCGAACCGACCCAGGCCTACGCCAGCGTCGACTACATCACCAACGATCTGACGTTTGGCTGGCTGATCCGTGGTCTCCACCATTGGGGTTCCAGCGCGATGGTTTTGTTGGTGATCCTCCACATGGTGCGGGTCATCGCATACGGTGCTTACAAGTATCCACGAGAGGCCACATGGTTCAGCGGGGTTGCCCTGCTGCTACTGACCTTCAGCTTCGGCTTCACCGGCTACCTCCTCCCCTGGGATCAGCGGGCCTACTGGGCAACCGTAGTAGGCACGAGGATCGGCGAGGTCACGCCTTTCGTCGGTGGATCTTTGAAGAATCTCATGCTCGGCGGTGAGGAGATCTCGGGCCTCACTCTCACCAGGTTTTACGGGGCCCACGTCTGGATACTCCCCGGGATCCTGCTGTTGCTGGTCGGAGTGCACATGTATCTCGTGGTCCGCAATGGAATCACGGCAGTTCCGAAGCGGAACGAGTAGTCGATGAAGCAACGAGAAAGAGAAGCGTATCTCGAGAAGTACGACGAACAGAAGAAGAAGGGTGTCCCGTTTTGGCCGGACATCATCTTCAAGGATGTTGTCGTCTCCCTCGTCATTTTCATCATCCTCATGGCGCTGGCGTCCTACTACGGCGCCAGCCTCGAGGAGATTGCGGATCCCAGCGACGACAGCTACACGCCGCGGCCGGAGTGGTACTTCCTGTTCCTGTTCCAGCTGCTGAAGTACTTCCCTGGCGATCTCGAGGTCATCGGGGTCATCGTGCTGCCGGTGATGGCTCTCACCTTCCTGATCCTGCTCCCGTACACGGACAAGTCCCGCTGGCGCCACTGGTCGGCGCGGCCGGTCGTGTCCACGATCACCATTGCCATGCTGGCCGGGGCGACGTTCCTCACCGCGCAGTCACTGCTCGAGTCGGCGCCCCCGGGATCCGTAACAGAAGCCGGCGACCGCACTGCGGCGCTGTATGTGAGCAACTGCGCCGGGTGCCACGGCTCCAAGGTGGACGTGAGACCGGACACGGATCTGTTCGCGGTTATCTCCGCCGGAACCCACGACGGGATGCCGCCCTGGAACGCCGACCTGTCGGCCGACGAGATCGATGCGATGATCGGCTTCATCCTGGCGCCGCGCGGAAGCGAAGTCTTCGCCGGCTCGTGCGCTCAATGCCACGCCGCAGAGCAGCTCGTTGAGGCGGACGCCATCGAGTTGCGCAATGCCCTCGAGGTCGGATCGTCCTATGAGCCCCATGTCGAATTCAACCTTGCAGAGTGGTCGGACACGCTCACCGCCGCCGAACAGGGCCAACTGCTCAACTTCTTGACGGCCCCCGACGGCCAACGTCTCTGGGATCAGCAATGCGCGTCCTGCCATGGCCGATCCGTCGCTTTCGAGGGTTCGGAGTCCGCACTCCGCGATGTCGTCGTCGAGGGCGGCGGCCATCTCGATATGCCGGCGTTCGGCGGCACCCTCGGCGAGGCCGACATTCAGACTCTGGCGCGCTACGTCCTGGATCCGGCGGCCCCCGGAGCCGACCTCTTTGCGGCAAACTGCAGCACGTGTCACGCCACTGCCATTCCGACCGCCGCGTCACTGCCCGACGCCGTCGATGCCATCGCCCGCGGCGGGGCCCACGAGAACATGCCCGTCTGGGGCGAGATCCTCACCGACGAGCAGATCGGCGCTCTCGTGGCATACGTCCAGGACGCAGCCGAGGGGGGCGATCTCGCCAGCGGCGGCGAGCTGTTCGCGCAGAACTGTGCCTCGTGCCATGGGGAGCTCGGCGAAGGTGGCGTCAACCCGGCCCGGGCCGGCGACATCATTGCGCCGATCAGTACCGCCGAGTACCTACGGACCCGC
>CAMYIJ010000004.1:0-37074 GCA_947258375.1 uncultured Acidimicrobiaceae bacterium | reverse complement strand
CCGGACGCTCGAGGCCATCATCTCGCAGGGACAACCGAACTTCGGAATGTCGCCCTTTGGCGACACTTTCGGTGGACCGCTCAAGGATGATCAGGTCGACGCCATAGTCGCCTTCATGCGGGCATGGGAAGAGGACCCGCCGGTGGAGCTGCCCCCCGACACGCCGAGCTCGCCGCAACCGACCGCCAGCGGACGGGAAGTGTACGACGAGCTTTGTGCGCAGTGTCACGGGCCCGTCGGTGAAGGCGGAGTCGGCCCCTCGCTCGCCGACCCCGAATTCCAAGTGTGGAACCAGGACTCCGTCATCTTCGACGCCATCGACCTCGGCCATAGTGCGACGGCGATGATCGGCTGGGGCGAGATTCTCTCCTCGTCGCAGATCGAACAGCTCGTGGCGCACATCCGCACGCTCGATTCCTCGGCCCCTCCTCCGACAACTGCTCCCGGCGGCGCGGCGCCGACGTTCGATGCCGACGTGCTACCGATCTTCGATGCGGCCTGCGCCGCGTGTCACGGCGGAATGGGTGGATGGACGGGAACGACATATACCGAAGCCATCACGACGGGCGCGGACGGGCCGGCGATCGTGCCGGGCAGTCCGGACACGAGCCGTCTCGTGCAGTCGCTGATCGGGACCCACCCCAACGGCGTGGTCATGCCACCGGGCGGATCAATGTCCGAGGCAGACATCCAGACGATCATCGACTGGGTTGCCGGCGGAGCTCTCGAGAAATAGCAGCGGTTCGAGGTTTGTGCTTGTCGCCACGATAGGGTTCCGTAAGCGGTAAACGGTCTGTTGACTGCTACTAGCCTCCGGCCTTCCGGAAGTAGGGACGAGGAGGGCAGGTGGCTTCAGCCGACGACCGGTTCAGAGAGGGCGTTCGGGCGGTGGCTCCCCTGCTGCTCGGCACGGTCCCGTTTGGGCTCATCGTCGGCGTGACGATCGCCGGCACCGGCATCGACAACCTGGCGGGTTGGGCGACGTCGGTGATCATCTTCGCAGGGGCTGCCCAGCTGGCCCTGATCGAGCTGGTCGATGCCGACGCCATCGCCATTGTCCTCATCGCCACCCCGATCGTGATCAACCTGCGGATGGCCATGTACAGTGCCGCGCTCGCGACGCACTTCCACAAGCTCAGTCCTCTCGACCAGCTGTGGTTGCCCTACTTGCTCACGGACCAGACGTTCGTGATGTCGATGGCACACTTCCGGCCCGATGAAGATCCCGTCACGATCAAGTTTTACTACCTGGGTGTGGGGACGACGCTGTGGACAACGTGGCTGCTGGCCACCACGGTGGGAGTCGTGGTCGGTGCAGAGGTGCCTTCTAGCTGGTCACTGGACTTCACGATCGCCCTCGTGTTCCTGGCGCTCTTAGCCCGTTCGATTGCGGCCCACCCGGCGCTGCTCGCGGCCGTCGTCGGCGGAGTCGTCGCCGTCCTGAGCCTCGACATGCCAAACGGCACAGGAATCATGGTTGCAACCGTCGCCGGAGTGGCCGCCGGTTCCATCAGCGACTGGAGGCTGAACCGGTGAGCATCTGGGCGATCATCGTCATCATCGGCCTCGGTACGTACCTGATCAGGTGGTCGTTCATCGGCGTCCTGGGCAAGGTCGGCGTGCCCGCGTATATCGAACGGCCGCTCCGATTCGTCGCCCCGGCGGTACTCGCCGCGATCGCCATACCCGAGTTGGTCGCGCCCGCCGGGTCCATCGATATCGGCTTCGACAACCTGCGCCTCGTCGCCGGGCTCATCGCAATCGCGGTGGCCTGGAAGACCCGAGCCATGGGCCCCACCATCGTCGCCGGCATGTTGTCGCTGTGGCTGCTGGACTGGCTGTTCTAGAGGCCACTTCTGCGTTCGTTGTGCTTAAAACGCGCCTATAGCGCCGTTTTAAGCACAACGAACGCTCCCGAAGGTACTGTCAGCTCATGAGCACCGACCCATTCCTCCAGGCAGCAATTGGCGAGGCCCGGTTGGGGCTCGAAACGGGCGGCATCCCGATCGGCTCGGTGCTCGTGATCGACGGCGAGATCGTCGGCCGGGGCCACAACCAACGTGTCCAGCAAGGCAGCGTGGTGCTTCATGCCGAGATGGACTGCCTCGAGAACGCCGGACGCTTGCCGGCCGCGCACTACCGCGAAGCCACTCTGTACTCGACTCTGTCGCCCTGCGACATGTGCTCGGGCGCTGCCCTGCTCTACGGCATCCCCCACATCGTGGTCGGCGAGAATCGGAGCTTCCGGGGGCCCGAAGACTATGTCCGCTCGCGCGGCGTCGAACTGACCGTGATGGACAACCCGGAATGCATCTCGCTGATGGAGGACTTCATGGCCGCCCATCCCGATCTCTGGAACGAGGACATCGGCGAGTGATTCCTTGGCGAAATTTCGATATCAATGTGATATCACTATGATATAATCCTCGATACCTACATGAGGAGGCATCGAGAATGACTGCACTGTCCGAATCTGAAGGACGGACCCGAAGCGGAGTCATATGGCTGTTAGCCGATGTTGTCCTGGTCTTGACGGCGGTCGGGCTGTTCATCTTCGGCGTGGTCAACGACATCGTGCCCGTCGTCGTCATCGCGATAATCCTGTTTCTGGTGGCCGTGGTGATCAGTGTGAGCTTCTTCATGGTGCAACCGAATCAGGCGGCGGTCCTCACCCTCTTCGGGGACTATCGCGGGTCCGACCGCACGGCAGGGCTGCGGATTACGAACCCGCTCTATCTCAATCGCAAGGTCTCGCTGCGGGTACGGAACTTCACCACCGTGACGTCGAAGGTCAACGATTCCAACGGTAACCCCATCGATATCGCCGCCGTCGTCGTGTGGCGCGTCATTGATACCGCGCGGGCGGTGTTCGGCGTCGACGACTTCACGAGCTACGTCCACACCCAGTCCGAGTCTGCCGTGCGCCAGCTGGCCCGCTCCTATCCGTATGACGCCTTCGATGACTCGCACGTGACGACGCTCATCGGCGACACGAGCGAGGTCAACGAAAACCTGTTGATAGAACTCCAGGAGCGGGTCACCGATGCCGGCGTCGAAATACTCGAAGCTCGCATCACCGACCTCGCCTACGCCCCGGAGATCGCCGAGGCGATGCTGCGCCGCCAGCAGGCCGCCGCCATCGTTGCGGCCCGGGCCAAGATCGTCGAGGGCGCCGTTCTCATGGTGCGGGAGGCTATCGAGGCGCTCGAGGAGGGAACCGAAGGGCACGATCCCATTCCCCTCGACAGCGACCGCAAGGCCACGTTCGCTTCGAACCTGATGACCGTCATCGCCAGCGACCACCCGACCACCCCGGTTGTCAACGTCGGGACCCTGGCCAGGTAGCGGCTCGGACCCCGGGCGGGGCCTCACCATGGCACGGCAGCGGAAGCAGTTTCTCCTCCGCATCCCGCATGAGCTCTACGACGTCTACGAAGCCTGGGCAGCCGACGAGTTCCGATCGGTCAACGCCCAGATCGAAGCTGTGCTGGTCGACACTGCGCGGCGCGCCGGGCGGGTGCGTCGTGCCGGGCCCGCCGCGCCCCGGGATGGTGCGCCGGAATAGCCTCATACCGGCCGCGCCGAATGCCGACCTCGTCGGACGGCTCTAGAGACTGAAAACGAACGTGGCCTCGGTCGTGCCATCTTCCGCAACGAAGAAACCGTCCAGCGCTAGTCGAAGGGTGAAGCGGCCGGTCGGTTTCTCGTCAACGACGAAACTCACGAATCGGTCGAGCGTCGTAATGCCATCGTCATCGCCCGGCAGAGGCCCGAGCTCAGCTGCGACCGGCTCGATGATCGAGCCGTCGGGGAGGATGAGGGCTATGTCGTCCGGCGCGATCTGCACATCACCTCTGACGCGGCTCGTAACGTCGAAGTTGAGCGTGAGTGCCCGCTTGCCCGATTCAAGCTGGCGATGGAGATGGGGGATGTCGTGGCGGAGCGACGCACCCGTGAAGTCGAAGTCGATGAGCTCCGTCGCCAGTTGGCCGCTGACCGCCACATCTGCCGGCTCCAAGCGAATTGCAGTCCCCGGTGAGCCAAGCGGTATTCGTACTTGGCTCTCGGTGACTCCACCGATCACCAATTCCGCAGATTCGACGTCGAGGTCCTCCGATATCAAGAAAGTGAGATAACCGAGAGCCGAGCTCGCGGGGAGTACCGCGGGAGGCCTACCCCGCCGGTGGGTGAAGGAATCATCGGACGCCACGATCGCCATCTCTGGGTCGAACGCAGCGGCGACGCCGCCCTGGTTCTCGAAGTTGCCCCACACCCTGATCCAATACGAGATCCGACTGGCGTAGATGGATCGCGATTTGAAGATCTCAGCTTTGTTCACCTCCACGTGGAAGCCGCTGTGCCAGAACTCGTCGGCAACCTGAAGCACCCTTCCATCCAAGGGCGGCCGGCTGGTCGTCGTTGTCGGGTCCGCCGCGCTGAGGCCGACAGGATCCGCTACGTCGCCGGCCGCTGTGTCGCCGGGTCCACATGCCGTCGCGAACAGGCTCATCGCGATCATCGCCATTGTGACAGCACGTCTCATCTCTCCTCCAGTTCCGGCAGGGCCAATACCGGGACACAAGGAACGCCGAAGGCGTTCCCGTAATTGTCGGCGACTTCGGCCCACCGCCTTAGAGACACGGTCACGAAGGTCTCCCGCCGTCCGGCCGGAGCGAGCCGGGTTCCCCGCTAGTCAGAGGTGAAGCTACGCCAGGCTCTCCAGCATGTCGTGGCGCCACTGCTCCGTCTTTTCGACACGGTTGAACGTGTAGCAGTGGAAGCTCGTGATATCGGCGATCGGGTCGGCAAGAACATCGGCGAGACCGATGATCAGGTCGTCCGGGGAGTAGCCGCCGGGTCGGACGAGTCTGCCGGCCAGGCTCTTGTTCTTGGTGAGGAAACGCACTGAAGTGCCGACGCCGATCCGCGCCGAGATGCCAATCAGTTTGTGCAGTTCGGCGACCCCCGGGATGCCGATCGATATCGGCAGGCCGATGCCCCGCCGGCGCTGGTCGCTGATCCAGTCGGCAATGGTGGCCGGCGTGAAGCACATCTGGGTCGTCATGTATGCCGCGTGCCGTTCCTTGTCTAGGAGGGCCTGCTGGATGTCCTCACGGGGGATGAAGTGGTGGCCCTCGGGGTAGGCCGTGATGCCGATCGTGAGGTTGTGGCCGATCTCCTCCATTGCCTGGAGCACCTCCGAGGCATCGAAGAACTCGCCGGGCGGGTCGGCATCGCCACCCACGACGAAGGCCCCGGCAATCCCGGCGTCGCCGAGTTGGCTGAGGACGCCCGCGAGCTCGGCTCGATCGCGGGTCTGGCGAGCTGAGATATGGGGGATGACGTCGAAGCCACGCTGCTGTAGCTCCAGTGAGAGATCGACCGTGGCTTGTGTGCCCATCGCCGGCGAGGCGGTCACCGACACCCGGGCACCCTCCGGGAGGAACGCGGCTTGGGGCAGCACGTTGCTCAGCGGGATCAGTTCGTAGGTGAAATCCTCGAGCAGAGCGCGGATCGCCGCCCTACCCTCCTCGGCCACCGCCGCCTTGCGCTTGAACACAGCCACTCGCCTATACGTCCGAATCCGGGAAAGAGCTCTTGCGCTGCTCGATCCATTCCGTCAGCCGAGCATCGACGGCTTCATCGAGCGGCGGGGCCTCATATTCGCGCAGCATTCGGGTCCAGGTCTCATGAGCCCGAGTGATCGAATCCTTGGCGCCGTCTTCTTCCCACTGCTCGAAGCTGTTGTTGTCCGCCTGCTGCGAGGCCCAGAAGGCCGACTCGAAGTTGGCCATCGTGTGCTCGGTCCCGAGGAAGTGGTTGCCGGGTCCGTTGGTCAGGAGCGACTCGAGAGCAAGGCCGTTCTCGCTGAGATCGACACCTTCGACCCAGGTGGCCATCATCGCCGCCTGGTCGGCGTCGATGATGAACTTCTCGTAACCCATCGTCAGGCCGCCTTCGAGCCATCCGGCGGTATGCAGCAGGAAGTTGACCCCGGCCTGGATCGCCGGCAGGAAGCTGATCGCCGATTCGTAGGCGGACTGGGCATCGGGAGTCTTGGATGCGGTGAAATTGCCCCCGGAGCGGAAGGGAACACCGAGCCGGCGAGCCAGCGCGGCCATGATGTAGAGCACCATTTGCGGTTCCGGCGTGCCGAACGTCGGGGCGCCCGACTGCATCGACATCGAGCTGGCGAAGGAACCGAAGATCACCGGGGCGCCCGGACGCACTATCTGCGTGAACGCGATCCCGGCGAGTGCTTCCGCGAGGGTTTGGGTGGAAGCGGCGGCGACCGTCACCGGGGACATGGCGCCGGCAAGGATGAACGGCGTGACCAGCGTCGCCTGGTTGTTCTCGGCGTACGCCTTTGCCGAGCCGAGCATGGCGTAATCCCACGACATCGGTGAATTGGCGTTGGCCAATCCGAGGATCACCGTGTTCTCCCGCATGAAGTCCTCGCCGAACACGATCTTGGCCATCTCCACCGAGTCAACGGCGCGGTCCGGGTGAGTCACCGACCCCATGAAGGGTTTGTCGGAGTACTTGATGTGGGCGTACACCATGTCGAAGTGGCGCTTGTTGACCGGCAGGTCAACGGGCTCACAGAGCGTGCCTCCGTTGTGGTGCAGCGACGGCGTCATGTACGCCAGCTTGGCGAAGTTGACGAAGTCCTCCATGGTGGCATAGCGGCGGCCGCCGACGAGATCTCGCACGAACGGCGAGCCATAGGACGGCACGAGCACGGTGTGCGGATCGCCGATGATCACCGAGCGCTGCGGGTTGCGGGCATGCTGCGTGAAGGTCCGGGGGGCGGTGGCCTGGATGAGGCTGCGGCACATGCCTTTGGGAAAGCGGACTCGAGTGCCGTCGACGTCGGCTCCGGCCCCGGCGAAGATCTCCAGGGCCTCGTCGTAGCCGACAATGTCGACGCCCACCTGCTCGAGCAGCAGATCGGCATTGTGCTCGATCACCTCCAGACCCTCCGCGGACAGCACCTCGAGCGGCGCGAGCTTGCGGGTCAGGAACGGGACCGACTCCATGGCGTGGGCGGCCCGGGCCGCCTGGCGCGCCGCCCGGCCTCCACCGCGGCGGCCTCTTCTCTCTGTCATTGGGCGCTCCCTTCTGCCCGGGCTCGACGCGCCGTCCGTCCACCCGCCCGGGCCGGCGGAGTATCGCGCGGCGGTAGCTCCACCACGCCGGCCAGCTGCGGGAACCGGTCGGTCGCGTGTGGAATCGCCATGGCGCCGACGAACAGCTCCTGGAACCTCGCTTCGGTCGCCGTCTCTATCTTCTCGATCTCGGTAGCGACCCGCTCGATCTCGATGCGGGCCGCCCTGCTGAGGAGCGCCATCATCGAACCGGTGCCCGCCGCATTTCCCGCAGAGGACACCCGGGCAAGATCACAGTCGGGGATGAGGCCGAGCACCATGGCGTACTTGGTGTCGATGTGACTCCCAAAGGCGCCGGCGAGGCGAATCTCATCGACCGTGTCAACCCCGAGATGGCCCATCAGCAGCTTGACTCCCGCGTAGAGCGCAGCCTTGGCGAGCTGGATCGCTCGCACATCGGGCTGGGTGACGAGAATCGACGCATCGGCATCGAGGACGTAGGAGCTGGTACGGCCGTCGGCGACGATCCGCAGATGGTCACCCCGGATCACTCCATCGTGGCTGATCACTCCGGCGAGGTACAGCTCGGCGATGGCCTCGATTATCCCCGAGCCGCAAATCCCGGTGATGCCGGTCTTCTCGACTGCGGCGGCGAAGCCGTCCTCATCCGACCACAGATCGCTGCCAATGACCTTGAAGCGCGGTTCGAGAGACTCCCGATCGACGCGGACCCGCTCGATCGCTCCGGGGGCGGCCCGCTGCCCGGCCGAGATCTGCGCCCCCTCGAAGGCGGGCCCGGTGGGGCTCGACGCCGCCAGCAGCCCAGCGGAGCTGCCGAGCACGATTTCGGCATTGGTGCCGACGTCAACCAGCAACTGCACGGCGTCGCCGCGGTGCGGCCCTTCCGAGAGCACGGCGGCGGCCGCATCGGCGCCGACATGGCCGGCGATGCACGGAAGGAGGTAGAGGCGGCCGCCGGGATGGACGTCGAGTCCGATCTGGGAAGGCGTCCCGGTGACGGCCTCGTCGACCGCGAGCGCAAACGGGGCGGTTCCGAGGGGCGTCGGATCGATCCCGAGCACCAGATGATGCATGATCGGGTTGCCGACGACGGTGACTTCGAGGATGTCCTCGCGAGTCACCCCGGCCTCGGTGACGAGTTCTCCGATGAGGTGGTCCATCGCTTCGCGAACGACGGCAGTGAGCTGCCGCTCCCCTCCCGGGTTCATCATCACGAATGAAACCCGGCTCATGAGGTCCTCACCAAAGCGGATCTGGGGGTTCATGACACCAGCCGAGGCGAGAACGTCGCCCGATGCCAGGTCGCAGAGATGGGCGGCGATCGTCGTTGACCCGACGTCGTACGCGACCCCGAGGGCGAGGTCGCGAAAGCCGGGCCAGATAGCGGTGAGCTCTGTGCCGGTGTGGACGGCGACGGTCACCTCCCAGTTGCTCTGCCGCAGCACCGGCTGCAGCTCTGCGATCAGGGCCGGGTCGACGGTCAGGCCGCTCAGACCCCATTGGCCCTTCAGGGCAGCCAGGATCCGGCCCAGATCGCTCCCGGCGTCATCGAGAGTGGGTTCGGCCACCTCGATGTAGTGCAGCCGCACAACGGGGTCGACATCGATCGCCACTACTTCTGCCCGCTTGCGCACGACCTGGCGATGCACCTGGCTGTCGGGTGGCACGTCGATGACGACGTCGTCGCAGATGATGGCGGCGCAGGCGAGCCGGTGATCGGTAGCGAGCGGCCGCTTGCCCTTGTAGTCGATCTCGGTCGGCCCCGGCGCCGACAGCGCGTCGGGCGAAGCCGGCATACCCGGTGCCGAACCAACAGTCACCTGACAGCGGCCGCAGATCCCCCGGCCTCCACACACTGAGTCGATGTCGGCGCCGATTTGACGAGCTGCGTCCAGCACAGTGGCGCCGGGAGAGGCATTGCCCCGCCGTCCCGACGGCGTGAATGTGACCCGGAACCCCTCGTCGCTCATTGCGGTCCGGATTCGGTTCTGCGGCGCCGGCCGGCGCGGCGACCGTTGTCACCGTCGGCCGCGGGCCGGCGGTACCTCGAGATCCATCGGGCGCAGTTGGGATCGTGCCCGGCGATCACATCGGCGGCCATCACCGCCGACATGATCTCGCTCTCGAGAGGATTGGTGATCGCCGACGTCAGCCCGGACGCGATCGCCATGGACAGGAAGGCGGCATTGATGCCGTGCCGGTTGGGGAGGCCGAAGCTGACGTTCGAAGCACCGCACGTCGTGTTGACTTCGAGTTCTTCACTGAGCCGGCGCACCAGTGTGATCACCTGGCGCCCCGCGGTGCCCATCGCACCGACGGGCATCACCAGCGGGTCGACGACGACGTCAGCCTTGGCGATGCCGTGGTCGGAGGCCCGATTGACGATTTTGCGGGCTACCTCGAAGCGCACGTCGGGATCCTCCGAGATGCCCGTCTCATCGTTGGTGATCGCCACCACCGCGGCGCCATGCTTGGCTACGAGCGGAAGCACCCGCTCCATCTGCTCGTCCTCGCCGGTGACCGAATTGACGAGGGCCTTGCCCTCGTAGGCGGCGAGCCCGGCCCCGAGAGCCTCGACGATTGAAGAGTCGATGGCGAGTGGAACATCGACGAGCGACTGCACCAGTCGGACCGTGCTGGCCAGGATCGCCGGCTCATCGGCCAGCGGAATCCCGGCGTTGACATCGAGCATCTGGGCCCCGGCCGCGACCTGGGCCAGGGCATCGGCCTCGACGCGACTGAAGTTGCCTTCCTTCATCTCGGCCGCCAGAGACTTCCGTCCTGTGGGGTTGATGCGCTCTCCGATGATGACGAACGGACGGTCGGAACCGATCACCACCTCGCGGGTCGCCGAGCTCAGCACAGTGTCGATCACTTGGCCTCCTCGGAGGTGACGGGCCGCATCCCGCGGGATCTACTCACCGCGATACCCGCTGTTGAGAACGTACTCATTGAGAACATCAATGGGGAACCGCGCATCGATCTCGGCCACTTCGGCGTTGACCGCAACTTCGAGATCGTCGCCGCACGCGCGCGACTCGCGCCTCCAGTCGTCGAGGTACTCGTCGGTGCCGGTCGAGCCGGCCCGCATGGCGGCGCGGTCGATGGCCTGTTGGAACCGGGGCGGAAGCTCGACCCTGGAGACCGTGCGCCCCTGCTTGGCGACGACCTGGGCGGGGATGTCGCGCCACAGGATCACCGTCAACGTCGCGCTCAAGCAGCCTCCCCCGGGTTGGCCGCGGCAGGGCGACAGAGCTCGATGGGCCGGGGACGAGCGGCCGACGATGGCTTGTCGACCACTATCGATGGGCTGCCGTCAGGCATCTTCGCTCTGCAGGATGCGGCGCTTCGCCACCAGCTCCTTCGCCGTCTCCGCGGCGACTGCCGCGTCGCGGCAGTAGGCGTCGGCACCGACGGCCATGGCGAACTCCTCGTTGAGCGGCGCCCCGCCGACCAGGACGATGTAGTCGTCGCGCATGTTGCGCTCCCGGAGAGTGTCGACGACCACCTTCATGTACGGCATTGTCGTGGTGAGCAGGGCGGACATGCCGATGATGTCCGGTTGATGCTCCTCGAGAGCTGCCAGGAACTCCTCAACGTCGGTGTTGATCCCGAGGTTGATCACCTCGAATCCGGCGCCCTCGAGCATCATGCCGACCAGGTTCTTGCCGATGTCGTGAATGTCGCCCTTGACGGTTCCGATGACAACCTTGCCGATCGTCTCCGCGCCGGTCTCGGCCAGAAGCGGCCGCAGGATCGCCATGCCCGCCTTCATGGCATTGGCGGCCAACAGTACCTCCGGAACGAACAGGATCCCGTCGCGAAAGTCGATTCCGACGATCCGCATGCCCTCGACCAGAGCATCGTTGAGCACGTCCGATGGCGACCAGCCCCGCTGGAGAAGCAGGTTGGTACCTTCCACGATCTCGTCGGCCAGTCCGTCGTAGAGATCATCATGCATTTGCGGAACGAGGTCGTCGTCCGAGAGCGCGGATAGGTCCAGCTCTTCTTCGCTCATTCGCCACCTGCTTTGGCTGCTCAGGGGGTTCGCGGCCCGTCAACAAAAACCGTCAAGGAAACGCGCACCATTCCACGATGTGGAACGGTGCTACATCATGGGACATTACTCCACAGACCGCCCGTATGTCCACAGTTCTTGCGCGTTTCTTCGACCGGAAGTGCAAACACAAAAAGGGCCCTCTAGCCTCTGATAAGTAAGGCTCCAAGTGTTGGACACCAGCCCGACTCGGGCGGTAGTCTCGTTCCACGATGTGACGCTGTCCCGCTAGATGGCACGTGGCCATACGGATGGGTCATGTCCGCCGCGACCACCCAGATTCTCCTCGGAAAGGACCACCAGTGAGTGACCTCCCCAGCACGGCCAAAGTCGTAGTCATCGGCGCCGGAATTGTTGGCAACTCCGTCGTCAAACATCTCGCTGCCCTGGGATGGACCGACATCGTCCTCGTCGACAAGGGACCCCTCCCCAACCCCGGCGGCTCGACCGGCCACGCTTCCAACTTCCTCTTCCCCGTCGACCACAACAAAGAGATGGCCATGCTCACCTTCGACTCGATGGCGCAGTACGAGGAGATGGGCGTCAGCACCACCTCGGGCGGCATCGAAGTGGCCCGAACCGAGGCGCGGATGGAAGAGTTCAGACGGCGGATGACGTCCGCCATGACATGGGGAATCGACGCCGAGCTGTTGACCCCGACGGAGGTCAAAGAGAAGGTTCCCTTCCTCGACGAATCGGTCATCGTCGGCGGGTTCTTCACGCCAAGTGTGTCCGTGGTCGACTCGCTGCAGGCGGGCACACTGATGCGGCAGTACGCGATCGACAAGGGAGCGCTCACCGTCGCTCCAGTCACCGAGGTGATGGACATCACCGTCGCCGACGGCAAGGTGACCGGAGTCGAGACCGACAAGGGCTACATGGAGACCGAGCACGTCGTCATCGCGTGCGGAGTGTGGAGCCCCCGCATCGCCGAGATGGCCGGAGCCACGATTCCGTTGACGCCGGCGGTGCACCAGATGATCGACGTCGGACCGATCGACATCCTCCAGGAGACCAACACCGAGATCGCCTATCCGATCATTCGCGACATGGATACCTTCTGCTACGAGCGCCAAACGAGCGGCTCGATGGAGGTCGGCTCCTACGCTCACCGCCCGATCTTCCACCACCCCGACACCATCCCTTCGATTGAAGAGTCGCGCCTGTCCCCCACCGAGCTGCCGCTCACCCAGGACGACTTCGACCCGCAGCTCGAGCAGGCCATCGAGTTGATGCCACTGCTCGGCGACGCCGAGATGAAGTACGGCATCAACGGGCTCCTGTCGCTGACACCTGATGCGATGCCCCTCGTAGGCGAGTGCGTCGAAATCAAGAACCTCTGGTCGGCGGCCGCCATCTGGATCAAGGAAGGACCCTCCACCGGCAAGACGATCGCCGAGTGGATGACTCACGGCTACCCGGAACTCGATCCGCACGCCTCCGACGTGGCCCGCTTCTACACCTACCAGCGCACCGAGGAGCACATCCTCGACCGCTGCGCCGAGCACTTCAACAAGACCTACGGCATCGTCCACCCCCGCGAGCAGTGGGAGAGCCAGCGGGGCTACCGCATCTCATCGTTCCACAAGCGTACGGAGGCGCTCGGGGCGGTCTACTTCGAAGCCGGCGGCTGGGAGCGGCCCCACTGGTACGAATCCAACGAGGGACTGCTCGAGAAGTACAAGGACCAGCTACCGGCGGCCCGGGAACACGAGTGGGATTACCGGTGGTGGTCCCCGATCCAGAACGCCGAGCACCTGGCGCTGCGCGAGAGCGTTGCCATGATCGATCTCACCGCTTTTGCGATCTTCGACTTCAAGGGCGCCGGTGCGGTCGAATACATGAACTACATGACGGTCAACCAGGTCGACCGTGAGGTGGGGAGCGGTATCTACACGCCGCTGCTCACCGAGCAGGGTGGCTTCCGCTCCGACCTGACGGTGCTGCGGCTGGGCGACAACCACTTCCGGGTCGTCACCGGCGGCTTCGACGGCGGCCGCGACGCCTACTGGTTCAACAAGTGGCTGCCCGAGGACGGCTCGGTGACGTTCGAGGACAAGACCTCGGCACTGACCACGGTCGGCGTCTGGGGACCCAACGCCCGCAAGCTGGTCGAGAAGGTCACCAAGGACGATGTCTCCAACGAGGGCTTCCCCTACGGCGACGTCCGCCAGTACACGATCGGATCGATCCCGGTGACGATGCTGCGGATCTCGTACGTCGGCGAGCTGGGCTGGGAGATCACCTGCAACATGGAGCACGGCCTGCGGCTGTGGGACCTGTTGTGGGAAGCCGGCCGGGAGTTCGACGTGACCCCCGTCGGGGCCGGGGTCTACGGCACCAGCGGCCGCCTGGAGAAGGGCTATCGCCTGATGGGCGCCGAGCTCGAGTCGGAGTACAACCCCGTCGAAGCCGGTTTGAATCGACCCCGCGTCAAGAGCCAGGACTTCATCGGCAAGGCTGCCTACCTGAAGGCCCGCGACGAAGAGCCGGCGGCGCACATGTGCACGTTGACTGTGGAGAACCACACGTCGACGTCGGGGGTTGCTCGCCACATGATGGGCGGCAACGAGCCGATCCTCACGCTCGACGGCGAGCGGATCCTCGACTCCCACGGCCGGGTGTCGCGAGTCACGAGTGCCGGGATGGGACCGACGCTGGGCAAGTATCTCCTGCTGGCGTACCTGCCGCCGGAGTACGCCGTCGAGGGCACCGATCTGCAGGTGATGTACCAGAACGAGCTGTTCCCGGTGAAGGTGGCGCGGGTCGGATCCAAGCCGCTCTTCGATCCCGATGACAGCCGGATGGAACAGTGAGGATCCTCACCTGCGTCAAACGGGTCCCCTCGCCGGGGGCCAAGATCGTGGTGACGGAGGACGGCAAGGCAGTTGACACCAACATGCTCGGCTTCGCCGTGTCGCCTCACGAGGAATGTGCCGCCGAGGAAGCGATTCAGCTGGTCGAGCAGCACGGCGGCAGCTCGACAGTTATGACCCTCGGGCCGGCCGAAGCTGAGGAGCAACTGCGCACGATCATGTCGGTCGGCGTCGACGAGGCAGTGCTGCTGACGACCGATGGCTCCGACTGGGACCCGATGGCCACGGCCCGGGCGCTGACGGCGGCGGTCAGGGAACTCGAAGCCGCCGGCGAGCCGTTCGATCTGATTCTCTTCGGCAACGAATCCGCCGACAGCGGCGGCTACCAGGTCGGGGTCAGAGTGGCCCGGGCGCTGGGAAGGCCGATCGTGTCGGGCATCAAGGGCGTCGAGATCGCCGACGGAGAGGTGACGGCGCGACGGGACACCCCGACCGGCGCCGAGGTATACAGACTGCCGCTTCCGGCCGTGCTTGCGATCAAGGAGGGGATCAACCTCCCGCGGTATCCCACTTTGAAGGGGCGCCTCGGGGCCAAGAAGAAGGAAGTCACCGTCATGGAGGCGAGTCGCGAGCCCGGGGGCCAGGCGATGCTGACTCTGCTGGCGCCCCCGTCACAGGAGACCCCCACGGAGATCCTGGGTGACGGGGCCGCGGCTGCTTCTGCCGTGGTCGACGTCTTGGAGAGGATCGGTGTCCTGTGAGCACGCTCTACGTAGTCGATCACGACCGGGGCGAGATCACCGATGCCGCTTTGGAGGGGCTCACCTCAGCCCGGGCGCTCGATCCTGGCGCTGCCGCGGTGACGGTTGGCGGCGACGGTGACGGTCTGGCCGGGATGCTGGCCGAGTACGGCGCCACGACCGTCCATCAGATCCACCACGACGAGCTCGCGGACTATGCGCCGGCGGCATGGGGTGACGCCGTTGTACAGCTGATCGAGGCGACGAGCGCCACCGCGGTGCTGTCCGTCGGGTCGGAGCGGGGCAATGAGGTCATGGCCCATGTCGCCGCTGTGCTCGACCTCCCTGTGGTCGCCAACTGCATCGAGATCGCCACCGGTGACGCCTGGGAGATGACGCGGGTCCGCTGGGGCGGCAGCCTGCACGAACGGGCCCGTCTCGAGGCACCGATCAAGCTCGCCACGTTTGCGCTGCACACCACTGAGGCGGCGCCGGCCGATACGCCGGGTGCCGGCGCAGTCGCCGAGTTCGTGCCCGAGCTGGGCCTGGACGCCGCAGTCACGCGGATCGTTGATCGAGTCACGACAGAGGAGGGCGTGACCCTGGCGACGGCGCCCGTGGTCATCGCCGGAGGGCGCGGCGTCGGCAGCGAGGAGGGGTTCGCCCCTATCGACGAGCTCGCTGAGCTTCTCGGAGGCGCGGTCGGCTGCTCGCGGGTCGTGACCAACAACGGGTGGCGCAACCACAAGTTCCAGGTCGGCCAAACCGGCACGGTGATCGCCCCCGAGGTCTACATCGGGTGCGGCATCTCCGGCGCCATCCAGCACTGGGTCGGCATGATGGCGTCCAAGAACGTTATCGCCATCAACACCGACCCCGCCGCCCCCATGGTCACCAAAGCCGATTACGCAGTAATCGGCGACCTCCACGAGGTCGTGCCGGCCGTTGTCGACGAGATCAAGCGCCGCCGCGGGTAGGTCGTCTGCGTTCGTTGTGCTTAATCCGGGGCCATAACGCCGGATTAAGCACAACGAACGCGATCACTCCTCCACTTGGAGGGTTTCGGCCTCAGCGGCTTTGCATCGCTGCGGAGATCTCGTGGGAGGTTTTGAGGACTGCGGGAACGATCTCGTCGTATATCTTCGGCTTGCTGGTGAGTGCTGTCGTCGTCGACACGTTGATCGCACCGACCACGCGGCCCGTCTCGTCGCGAATAGGCGCCGCCACCGCGCGAATTCCCAGTTCGAGCTCCTCGTCGAGCAAATACCAACCCTGGGCCTTCGCCTTCTGTACTTCGATCTTGATGAGGGCCGGGTCGATGACCGAGTTGGCATTGCGGGCTTCGAGATTAGAGGCGGCGAGGATTTCATCGATCTCGCTCTCTGGAAGGTCGGACATGATGACGCGACCCATCGACGTGATGTAGGCGGGCAGCCGCGATCCCACGCCGAGTGTGAGCGAGAAGATCCGCTTGGCCGGGACCCTGGCGACATACACAACGTCCGTACCGTCCAGAACCGTCATTGAGCAAGACTCACCGACAGCCTCGCCAAGCGACTCCAAATAGGGCTGTGCAATAGCTCGAGCCCCGAGCGCCGCTATGTAGGCGTAGCCGAGTTGGAGGACACCGGGCGACAAGGAGAAGTAACGGTCGTCCAGGCGCACGTAGCCCAGATCGGCAAGAGTCAACAGCAGGCGACGGGCGGTCGCCCTGTTCAGATTTGTCCGGCGGGCAACATCCGACAGGGTCTGGCGCCGATGATCTTCATCAAAGCTCCGGATCACCAGAAGCCCACGTGCCAGCGATTGCACAAAGTCCGAGTCTTTGATCCTGCGAGGTCGAGTCATCTCGACCGCCCGCAAGTCCGTCATGGTTCTACCCCTTTACCGCCGCCGAATTTGCGGCAGGTCGTCTCATCTGGATTCGTTGCGGCCGTACATCAGATACCCCATCTACTTCACGGACCGCGGCCGCGCAGTACGAAACTGGAGTGGCCAGTCGATGGGAACACCCAACTCGGAAGCGGCGAGGAGCGGCCAGTTCGGCTGCCGCAAGAGCTCGCGTGCGATGAACACGGCGTCGGCTCGGCCCGCAGCGATCACCTCATTGGCCTGCTCAGCCTCCGTGATCATGCCAACTGCGGCCGTCGCAACTCGTGCATCGCGGCGAACCCGGTCGGCGAACTCGACCTGGTAGCCGGGGCCGACCGGTATCCGCGCATCGGGGGCGGCGCCGCCCGACGAACAGTCGATCAGATCTACACCCCGTTCGCGTAAAAGCTGAGCGGCCAACACAGTCTCCTCCACATCCCAACCCCGCTCGACCCAATCGGTGGCCGAAACCCGCACGAACAAGGGTTTCTCGTCTGGCCAGACTTGTCGAACGGCTTCGGCTACTTCAAGAAGTAGGCGGACCCGGTTGTCAAAGGACCCTCCGTACCGGTCCTCTCGGAGATTGGAGAGCGGCGAAAGATACTGATGGATCAGGTACCCATGGGCGGCGTGAATCTCGACAACATCGAAGCCGGCTCTGTCGGCCCTAACTGCGGCCTCCGCGAAGTGGCCGGGCACGGCTGCGGTCTCTTCGGTTGAAAGCGCGCGCGGAGAGGGAAGCGGACCGAACCCGATGGCCGACGGGCCGACCGGTTCCCAGCCGCCGTCGGCTTCCTCGACGAAGCGGGTGCCATCCCAGGTCGGCGAGGTGGATGCTTTGCGTCCGGCGTGGCCCAGTTGAACACCCGCAGCAGCTCCCTGCTCCTTGATGAACTCAACTATCCCGGACCACGCATCAACCTGGGCATCGTTCCATATCCCTGTGTCATAGGGACTGATGAGACCCGTCGGCACAACCGCGGTCGCCTCCGCCATCACCAGACCGGCGCCGCCGACAGCGAGTTTGCCCAGCTGAACAAGGTGCCACGAGTTGGGGAGGCCGTCCTCGGCCGAGTACTGACACATCGGTGAAACCCAAGCCCGATTCCGGAACGTGCACCCACGGATCTTCAATGGATCAAATAGGCCGCTCATTCGCCCTCACCCAAGTCCTCAATATGCCGCACAGTTGTCTCGCCCCGAGTTGAAGATCTGCCCACAGAAACCGAACCTATCTGTTCGCACTATGAACGATTGTACTGTATATGCACGCGATGCTTCCGGCAAACGCAGGCCGGCGAGGTTACTCGCAGCGGTTCAGGAGACATTCCAAGACGATTTCCTCCGTGCGGGCTCTAAGGATGGCCATCGGTTGTGCGGTCTGTGGAGCGGCGGCGATCAACTTCGAAACGCATCAGCTCGAGGTCTCTCTGCATGACGTGCTCTTCCCATCGGGAAGCCGGATATCGCGATTCGAGATCTTCAGCCACCTGTTCGACGAGATCCGGAGTCCACGGATCATCCTGGCCCCGGTCGGCGCCCATCCGCGCATATGCCGGGCCGAGCCTTTCAGCGTGCGCCCGAATCCCACCCCGCGTATTCAGTTCAGCCGTGGCAAATGGCCCAATGACCGACCAGCGGCGCCCCAAACCTGCGGTGACAACGAGGTCGATCGCCGTCGGAGTCGCCACGCCGTCCCGGACGAGGCAGTACGCCTCCCGAAGCAGGGCTCCCTGGAGCCTATTGAAAACGAACCCCTCGATTTCACGATTGACTCTCACCGGAACCATTCCGGATTCGGACATCAGACTCATGACCGAATCAACGGCTTCCGGGGCGGTGAAGGGCGCCGGCACGATCTCGACCACCGGCACCAGATAGGGCGGGTTGCCGGGATGGGCAACCATACATCGGTTGTTCCCCTGGAGCCCGGCGGCCACCTCTGAAATGGCGATCGCCGACGACGAACTGGCGACCGTCGTCGCCGCGTCCGCGACCCGGAGTACGTCCGAGAAGATTTCGCGCTTCAGATCGATCACCTCCGGTACGCACTCCTGGACATGCACCGCGCCGCTCACCGCGTGGTCCAGGTCGGTCGCCACTGCTACCCGGCGAGAAATATCGGACACGCCTTCGGCGAGCAACCCGTTTTCGCGCAGGGCATCGAGCCGTTGACCGACTTCGTCGGCAAGTCGCGCCCGGCGAGCCGGATCGGGCTCGAACACCGAGACCGCGAAGCCGGAGCGGGCAAACACGATCGCCCAGGCAACGCCGATCGACCCCCCACCGACGATCGCCACCTTGCGTGCTGGATCAGTCAAAGGACATCGAGCCAACGAGCGACTCGAGTTCGTCAATGAGTGGCTTGATACGCTCGACACGCTCCCGACCTTCCTGGCCCAGTTGCTCGAACGTCGTCAAAGGCTCCCTCACATCACCAACGGGATGACCAACGACGGCTGCCAGGGCCTTCGAATAGCACTGGTGTCCGTACGTGGGGTGCCCCTCCGCGATGATGTGATCGATCCGGTCGATCAGTCGTTGGATCGCGACCGCTTCCTCAAATCGCCCCTGTCCGGCGAGGTCACAGATCCTGTGGGAAGGCACCGGAATGTAGTTACCGTAGGGATTGACGTACCCAATGGCCCCAAGGCGGTACGAATCTACGACTCTTTCCCCGGCAAATACCTTCATCCGGCCGTCCGATGCCTCCAGGACATCGGTGACCCGCCCCAATTCCTGACTCGACTCCTTGATGTACTGAACACTTTCCAGTGACTTGCAGAGCCTCCCAACAAGGTCGGCGGACATATCAACATTCGAAGTCACCGGGTTGTTGTACAGCATGATCGGGATGGAGATCGCCGCGTCAATCGCGGCGTAGTAGCGCATGATCTCTTCCTCGGTAGGCGTGTAGTAGTACGGGGGCAGAATCATGAGGCCGTCGGCGCCGAGGTCCTCGGCTTCCCGGCTGTACCGAACCGCGTTCGGTGTGTGAGCATTCATCGTACCGACGATGATCGGGATCCTTCCCGCGATGCGATCAACGTACGTCTGAACGATGAGCCGTCGCTCCTCATCGTTGACCGACAGGAACTCGCCTGTGGTGCCGAGAGCGATGATCCCCGGCACGCCGACGTCCAGCTGCCAATCGAGGTAGTCCTCGAGCGCGTCCACATCAACAGCCGACCCGTCCGCGGTGAACGGGGTAACGGCAACGGTATAGCTTCCACGAAGTTCTTTGGTCATGTCTCCGACTCCTGTCTCGTCTCGTTCTCCAAGATTTCCGTCCCCTGATGAGCGCAGCTCGCGATTCGCCCTATCTCAACGGGGCGCACAGGCGACTGCGGAGCAAAGCCCGAGAACTCATTCGACTCGACACCGCTGATTTCCGCCGCCAAGGCGAGGATTGATGAGCCGCAATACCGGCTCTGGCAATTGCCCATCCCGGCGCGGGTGGTCCTCTTTACAGCCCCTACCGAAATGGCGCCATCCGAAAATGACTTCTCCAAGTCCCGAAGGCGCACCGACTCACAGCGGCAAATCGTGGTATCCGGTTCCGCGAGCTGCACGGTGAGTGGCTCAGCCGAGTACAGCGCGGCCAGCGATTCCTGAAAGCGCTGATGGCGGCGCAGCAATCGCGTGGCGTTGCGACGAGATGGCTGGATCCGGTGCGAGGACGTGATCTCACTGGCGATCTCGTGCCCCGCGATCTCACCCAAAGCCTGCGCCACATACGCACCCCGAACCCCGCCCGCGTCGCCGACCACCCACACATTCTCATTCGAGGTCCGGCCGCTCTCCGAACGGGTAGTGACCAGAGTCTGAGTTCGCTCATCGACGTGGTGGCGACAGCCGAGAGCCCTGGGGATCTCGTTTGCCGGAACGAAGCCGTACCCGAGGCACACCGCATCAACGGCAAACTCTCGTTCCGTACCGGGTACCCGCCGGCCTAATTCGTCTACCGACGCAACCGCTGCTGATTCGACCCGACCCTCTCCGTGAATCTCCACCACGGAGCTCTTGACGAGGAAGGGAACTCGTCTACGGGCCAATGCCGCTCGATAGGCCAATCCCCGCCTTACCAATTGGGGAGCCGCCAAAGCCATTCCAACACCTGGCATCAACCCGCGCCACCATCTCAGATCGGCTCGTTCGACTAGCGCGGCCACTTCAACGCCGGCATGTGCCAGCTCCGCGGCAACCTGCAGATTCAGCGGGCCGTTGCCGGACACCAGTACCCGGCGCCCCGGCGTCACCTGCGTCGAGCGTAGGAGTGTCTGTCCAGCACCGGTCATGATTACGCCGGGGAGCGTCCATCCAGGCAGCGGCACTGCCCGTTCCCGCGCTCCGGTAGCGAGCACCAGTCGGTCTGGCCGAAGCGTCCAGGATGATCCTTTGCCAGTCGCCATCAATAACATCGGAGAGAAGGCTCCCCAGATGGTCACTCCCGAAAGGATCTCGACACCGGCAGCTTCAGCCCGGGCGATCAACGCCCGGCCGGAGCGATACTGCGCGTCGAGGTGATCGTCGGACAGCTCACGACCGGGAGCAGGCTGCTTGTAGAACTGCCCGCCCAACGTCGACCTCTCATCGATGAGAACCACATCCAGGCCGGCTTCGGCAATGGTCGCCGCCGCCGAGAGGCCGGCAGGGCCTCCTCCAACGACGAGCACTGATGGACTGAGATCTCTGTTCTGGATCCCCCCGGAAGTCGTATTCGGGACCTCCGACAGAGGGGGCTGCTTCTCCACGGCCATGCCCTCTTCAATGGGCGTCATGCACGCCAAGAAGCCCGAAGTTCCGTCAATCACCACTGCACATTCACCACAGGCGCCCATTCCGCAGAACAGGCCGCGTTCAGAGCCGTCTGTCGCAATTCGACACGCGAGCGGACCGGCGTGAAGCAGAGAGGACGCCACCGTATCGCCCGAGCGGCCCTCCAAGGAGCGACCCTCGTAGGTGAAGCGGATTGCTCCACTGGGCGGACCCACTCCCGGGACTGACACCCGCACGGGTCAGCCGGCCGTGCCCGCGGAAGCGTCCGGGTTCTTGCGCTGGTAGGCGCGCCACGTTGTGGCCCATCGGCCCGGATCGTCGAGGCCGGAACCGTCGAGGCGATGAATTGCCTGATTGTGCGGCGCCGTGGTGACCAGCTCGGGAGTCGTGCGAGCCTCTTCACAGATTTGGGCTATTACATCAACCCAGTAGTCGAGGTCTTCGATCGACCACATTTCACCGGCTTCGGGAGTGAACGGTTCCGGAATCAGCCACGGTTCGTGTGCCAGCCAGTAGGCGTCAACGCCAAAGTCCACCATGCGATTCTGCACGTCCAAGGTCGTGACACCGGTCTCCTCCGTGAGGTCGGCGAGGCTGTACCTGGTCATCTCCATGCGGTGCTGCTCGAGATGCGGCAGCGCCTTGGTCACTCCGGGAATCTGGAGGAGACGCCTCTCCATGTAGTTGTTGGCCAGCATCGACAAATCTGCTGCCTCTTTGACCCCGTCGGCCCCCATAGCCCGGAGCCACGAATAGGCCTTGACGACCACCGGGATGTTCCCCATGTACTCGCGCACCTGGGTCGTTCCGGCCGACCGATTCACCTTGACGGTATAACCCTCATCGTCCTTGTCGACCACGGGCGTGGTGAGAAACTCGGCGAGGTGCTCCCGGCACCCGTAGGCGCCGACCGCCGGGCCTCCGCCCGCTTTGGGTGCGCCGAAAGTCTTGTGCAGCATGAACATGCAGGCGTCGAAGCCCAGTTCGGCGGCCCGGATACGGCCCATAACGCCGTTGAAATTGGCGTGGTCGTAAAAGCACAAGCCACCTGCGGCATGCACGATGTCGACCCACTCCTTGATGTCAGGGTTGTAGATCCCCATGTCATCAGGGTTGTTGACCATCAGCGCTGCCGTTCTCTCCGATACCACTGAACGAAGGGCTTCGACCGAGGCGTACCCCTTCTCCTCCATTGGAAGCGTGATGACATCGAATCCGGCCGCGGACGCGGTCGCAGAGTTGCACGGATGGGCTTGTGCCGTGGTGATGATCTCACGCCGCTGCGACAATTCCCCTCTGGCATGGTGATATGCACGTGTCAGCGTGGCGTGGAGGAACGCCGCGTCGGCGCCACCGCCGGGTTGGAACACGAACTGATCCATGCCGGACAACTCACACAGCATCCTGTCGAGCCCATAGATGATTTCGAGGGTCCCCTGTTGGGTTTGAACATCTTGGGCCGGGTGCGTTTCGGCTACATGAGGGAGCCGGACGAGAGATTCCGTGACGCGGGCGTTGTACTTCATCGTGCAAGTCCCGAAAAGGCTGATTCCCATCATCCCCAGAGTCTCCTGGGAGAGGTGGAGGTAGTGGCGGAGTACGTCCGGTTCCGAGAGTTCCGGTAGGTTGGCCGGACCGGACCGCCTGACGGACTCGGGGACCAGCTCAATGGCATCCCCAACGGCGTCAACGATCGCCTGCTCGGTCTCGGGAAAGACGATCCCGCGGCGCCCGGTGGCTCCCAACTCCATGACCAATGGCTCATCCCAAACTGCAGCGTGGTACTTGCGAAGTCCGCTCATCGGGCCAACACCTCCCCGATCGAATCCACGAGATAGTCGATGTCGTCCAGCGTGTGGATCTCGGTGACGCAGTAGAGGGCTGCCTGACCGAAGCTCGGAAAGTCCTGGCTGAGATCACCGCCCCCAAAGACTTGTTTGTCTCGAAGAGCAGCATTCATCTCTGCGACGGTCCTCCCTGTGGCGTTGAAGTCAACGACGAATTCCTTGAAGAAACCCGCACCCCACCTCACGGACACTCCTGGTAGGGATGAAATCTGCCGAGCCGCATAGCGGCTGCGCTGCAGGATCGACTTTCCAACCTCTTCGAAGCCGGCCGGCCCCATCACCGACATGTAGACGGCATTAGCGATGGCCCACAGGTACACCGAGTTACCGGTCCAGTCGTTTCCGTCCTCGCGGGATCCATACGAGCTCTGTCCAAACAAGGTCATCCCGAATCCCCGCTCCCCCGGGACGATGGTGTCGGCCAGACTCACTTGAAGAGTCGGATACTCGCGGGCATAACGTTCCTCGTCTCGCGTCGCGATGAAACCCCCGACGCCACCCCCACCGTTCATGTGCACTCCGAGAGGCTGGGTCGTTCCGATCGTGATATCGGCTCCATAGTCGGATGGAGGAGCGATCACACCCAGCGAAATCGGATCGACCCCTACGATCGTCTCGGCGCCCTTGTTTCGAGCCATGGCAGCAATCCGGGATCCTTGATCCTCGATGATTCCCAGATAGGACGGGTTCTCGAAGTAGACGGCCGCTGTTTCATCGGTGATCTTGCGCTCGAGATCCGCGAGGTCGAGCCGGCCGGTGGCCGGGTCGTGGTCGACATGGATCAGTTCGATGTGGCCTTCCTGCTCGGCGAACCCGCAGTACGTCTTGGCAACCGCCTCACGTTCCGGATCCATCAGTGATGACAACACCACCTGGCGGCGACCGGTGATTCGTGCCGCCATTCGGAAGGAGTGGCCAACGGCCGCACCCCAGCTGTAAACGGGCAGCCCCACGAATTCCATGCCGATCAACTCGCCGAGCTGGCTCGCGTACTCGAACCAAGCCTGATTGCGACCGAGATCGGAAGCCGCAGTGCCCCAAACGGAGGTCAGGAACTCACTTCTCGCCCAGACTTCGTCGCAGATCGCCGGTACGTGGTGCTGCCAGATGCCACCGCCGAGAAAGCTCAAATAGCTTTCACAGTTCTCGTTCTTGCCGAGAACACCCGTGAGATGTCGCTTGAGAGAGACTTCTGAAGTGAGCGCGTCTGGCAAGTCGAATCGGTGACCGGTTCGATGTCCGGGCGGTATCTGCTCAAACAACTCGTCGACATCCTGGATGCCGATCGCGTTGAGCATGTGCTTTCTGGCTTCATCCGTTGAGTTGGCCATGTAGGGATGAGCTCTGCTCACGACGTCTGTCACCTGAACCGCCCTTCTGAACACCGCCGCAAAACACCTGTCCGTTTTGCGAACGTGTACATGATCTCACTGAACTGCTCAATTCCGGACCCGGGGTCCGGGAACCTCTTCGGGATCATTGAACTCGGCCCTCGAGAAGTGATCTCTTGTTCGCACTCAGCACATACGTACTCATGTCGCACACTATACTGACGGTAAGGAAACCAGATCAACCCGGTACGGCCCGGCTGGAATGGCCGAAATAAGCTCAGCGAGTACACCAGTGTTTCCCGTGGCGACGGCCGCTGCACCCGGGCATGCTCGGATGGCTACCAATCAACCGAATGCAGGACCAATATTCGTGAAACTGGGGTTAATCGTGAATCCCATAGCTGGGATGGGCGGGTCAGTCGGCCTCCACGGCACGGATGGCGATACCTATTTGCGTGCCGAAGAATTGGGCGCCAAGCCCGTAGCCGCCAAGAGAGCAGCCAGGTCGATGCGAAGGATTTCTTCCCTCGAGCCACACCCCAAGCTGTGGACAGGAGCGAGGGACATGGGCGAACTCGTTGCCCGTAGCGTCGGCCTCAACCCAAACGTCATCGAGGTGACCTCAGGGCGAACCGGTCCGGCGGACACCACGGCAGTCGCCGCGCTGATGAAAGAGGGAGGAGTTGACCTGATTCTCTTCGCCGGCGGTGACGGCACCGCCCGCGACATCGTCTCGCAAGTGGGCACTGCCGTACCGGTTCTCGGGATCCCCACCGGCGTAAAGATGCACTCGGCGGTGTTTGCGACGTCGCCGGAGGCGGCCGGAGACATGGCAGCACGATTTCTTGCGTCGGCAACCCATGTGCCGCTTCACGAACGTGAAGTTCTTGATGTCGATCCCGGTGGCAACGGATTGGTTCAGTTCTCGTTGGCGTCGGTGCCGTTTGCGCCGAACTCGCTGCAGTCGAGCAAGACCATTTGGTCCGTTGGGTCTGACTCGGCAGTCGACAGGTTATGCGCCCAATTAGCTGCCGGAGTCGACGAGAAGGGCATCTTCATCGTCGGTCCCGGCACAACAGCCAACAGGGTGTTGCACCACCTCGGGCTCGAGGCTCCGGCGCGGGCAGTCAAGGTCCTGGCTGGCACGAGGCTACTGATCGCAGACGCGTCCGAGTCGCAGATCCTCGATCTCCTCGATACCGATCCCCGTCCGGTGTCGATCATCATCGGAGTCATCGGTGGTCAGGGCTTCCTGCTCGGTCGGGGCAATCAGCAGATCAGCCCAGATGTGATTGCCCGTATCGGCGAAGAAGAAGTCTTCATTGTGGCGAGCGAGGCGAAGATCATGCTTCTGGACCCACCGGTCCTGCGAGTTGACACGGGGATTGATGAAGCGGATTCAGCAATGACAGGTTATCGACGAGTACACACCGGGCCCGGCAGGAGCATCGTGATGAAAGTGGTGGCTTAGGCCAGCGAGGAGAGGGAAGATGACACGCCTTGATGACAAGACCATTCTGGTCACGGGTGCCTCAGGTGGCATCGGGAGCGAGATTGCCCGTTTGATGGGGAGGCGGGGAGCCAACGTGATCGCCCAATGGGGAAGGAACCAGGATGGTGCCGCCCTGGCTACGGCTGACATACCGGACGATCGCAAGCTCCTGATTGGGGCAGACTTCTCGGAACCTGGCGCAGTCGGG
Source organism: uncultured Acidimicrobiaceae bacterium (assembly GCA_947258375.1). Taxonomy (GTDB): domain Bacteria; phylum Actinomycetota; class Acidimicrobiia; order Spongiisociales; family UBA5794; genus JAHEJX01. Next base: position 10,802 of record CAMYIJ010000004.1, on the reverse strand, counting down.
CCCTTGTGGAATGAGGCTCTGGCATGGAAGGGTCGCATCGACGTCGTCGTGAACAACGCTGCCGTCATGCCGGAGGCCGGAATCGACGACACGGCAGCAGATTGGGATGAGGCTTGGGACCTCGCCCTGACGGTCAACGTCATCCAGCCGACCAAGCTCCTGCGGTCGGCCGTAAAACACTATCTGGCGGGCGACGGTGGAATCATCGTCACACTGTCCAGCTGGGCCGCACAACGGGGTTCAGGGAACCCGAAACTGGCAGCGTATTCCGCCTCGAAGGCGGCAATGGCGGCCGCCACGAAGACAATCGCCCGGTCATACGCCAGAGACAACGTACTTGCCTACTGCATCGCGCCGGGACCTGTCGACACCGAAATGACTCATCGTTCGGTGCGCAATCAAGGCGGCATGGACAAAGTGCTTGCCGGACTATCGATCGGGGAGATCGTCCCGCCGGTGGAAGTTGCCGAGATAGCCTGCTTTCTCTCCTCAGGGGCAGCCCGTCATCTCACGGGCGCCACGCTGGATGTCAACGGGGCAACCTACATCCGATAGCGCGACCGGTCAGAACCGGTCCGGAGCGAAAGTGCCGAGATCGAAGTCCGGCGCACGGTCGAGCGCCAGTTGCGCCAGGACCTTGCCCAGGAGTGGCCCCGCGGTCAAGCCGAGGTGGGGATACACTCCGACATAGAGACCCGCCGGGCCCAGACTCCCGACAATCGGCGCGAGGTCCGGGGTCGCCAAGCCGATGCCCGCCCACGATCGGATCAACCGGACGCCGGTCAGGCTCGGGACCGCACGCATTGCCACCGCCATGTTGGAAATGAGCGATTGTAAGTTGACCCGCGCGACGCCGGACGCCGGATCGACGTCTGCGGCCCAACCACCTCCGATTAGCAAATTCCCGGATCTGGCTTGCTTGAACGTCAGCTTGTCACCCGCGAAGTACACAAGGTGGTCGACGACCGACGAGACCGGCTCCGTCGCCGCCGCCTGCACAGGTTCGCTGGCTATCGGTAGAGGCGTTCCCCAAAGCCGCGAAAACCGATTGAGCCCGTTCCCGGCCGCCAGAACCACCCGATTGGACTCGAACCGCCCCTTGTTGGTGGTCGCGACGAATCGACCGTTGTCCTCCTCGAGGGAAAGCACTTCCGCGCCGACGATGACCCGCCCGCCCTCTTGTCGCGCCGCTCGTGCCAGAGCCGGCGCCGCCAGAAGTGGATTGCATTTGCCTTCGACATGGCATAGCTGGGCGCCCACCATCGAATCCGACAGGTACGGGGCCACCCGCCGGAGATCGGACGGCCCAAGGATGTCCGACTGAACCCCCGCCGACCGCTCCAACGCCACCTTGCTTTCGATGAGCCGCATCTGGTCGGAGCTATCCGCGATCAGCAATCCGCCCTTGAGGGACACTTCGAGATCGGAACCCAGCAAATCAGTCAAGCTGTCCCAGATGTGAAGTGAATCGATCAGGAACCGGAGCGACGGCAGGAAGTCGCGAGCCCAAGCCTCTCCCCTTTCACGAAAGGAGGGTTGCTGTATCTGGCCATGCAGGCTCCCGGCATTCCTGCCGGAGGCTTGGGTGTTCAGATCGTGCTGTTCGAGGAGGAGCACATCGGCGCCGAACTGCGCGAGATACCATGCGGCGGAGCATCCAGTGATACCTCCGCCGACTACCATGACATCGCAGCGAGACGAGCCCACTCAGAATCAGCTGCTCTTCAGAGCGCGCAGCGCCTCGAGCTCACCAGGCGTCGGCGGTTCGGTAACGCCGACCTCTCGAGCAACCCGCAGCGGCCATTGTGTGCTCGCCAGAACATCCTCCGTTTTCACACCCGGGTGGACGGCAGTGAGAGTCAACTCACCGTCTCCGGAATCGGGCCGCAGAATACCGAGGTCTGTAATCACTGTCTGCGGCCCGCCACCCGTCAATCCGTGCTTCTTGCGGAAGCCGGCGCCGTCGCCGAACCCGACGGATGTCACGAAGTCCACCTCTGGAACAAAGGCACGGACGTTGTGGCGCATGATGATTGTGACTTCGCGACAAGACGCTGCAATCTCAGGCGCACCACCGGCCCCGGGAAGCCGAACGTCGGGCGCGCCATAGTCGGAACCGACAATGGTGGAGTTGAGGTTCCCAAATCGGTCAATCTGCGCTGCGGTCAGATAGCCCATGTCGACGTGACCGCCCTGGAGCCAGTAATTGAACATCTCGGGCACCGCCACGACCGCGTCGGCCGTTGTTGCCAGCTCCCCGTCGCCGATAGAGAGAGGCAAATGGCTCGGCTTGCTGCCTATCGGACCGGATTCATAAATCAGAACCAGGTTCGGGGCATGAGTTCGCCGGGCCAAGTTCGCGACCGTGCTTGGTATGCCGATCCCGACGAAACACGACATCCCATCGCGCAGCGCCCGTGATCCGACGATGGACATGATCTCGTCGGCCGTCCAGGCTTCAGCAGCCGTGCCCGTCGACTCGCTCATGTGATGTCCAATACTTTCTCGCTCAGCCAGGCGGTGAAATGACTCCGGTCGCGGCTGATTCCATCCCATGCCCGATAGGCCTCATTGTCCCTCTCGTAGTAGCCGAGGGCATAGGACGGCCTTGCTCCTCCTGGAACCTCGCACACGAAGTCGACAGCCATTGCGGGAATCACGATGTCTCGGGGGCGGGGGTCTAACTCGTCAACGACCTCTTCGACGGTCACGATGGTCCGGGTAGAGGCAAGCAGCACCTCCCTTTGCACACCCGCAATGCCCCAGATCTGGATGTTCCCTTCGCGGTCCGCTCGCTGGGCGTGCACAATGCCGACATCCGGGTTGATTGCCGCCACCGCCGCGACGGTCTCTCCCGTGAAAGGGCAATCGATGAAGGCAACATTCTTCGTGTTGTCGGGAAGCGATGTCCCTGCGTATCCCTTCATGACGGTGAACGGCATGCCCGACGCTCCGGCCACGTAGCGGTTCGCCATGCCGGCATGGCTGTGCTCCTCGATTTCGAGAGGCACCGGCCAGGAGTTCTCGATTGCATCACGGAACCTCCGCAACGACCCGACTCCGGGGTTTCCGCCCCAAGAGAAGACCAGCTTCTTGGCACAGCCGGCGCCGATCATCTGGTCATAGATCAGGTCTGGAGTCATCCGAACGAGTGTCAGATCGCGGCGACGCTGGCGGATGATCTCGTGAGCCGCAGCGAAAGGAATCAAGTGCGTGAACCCTTCGAGGGCAACAGTGTCTCCATCGTGCACCTGGGCGGCGATCGCCTGATTGAGAGAGATGGCGGTGGTCATTCTTGTACTGGACAGCTCCGCGGGATGTGTGCGCATAAAGCACAATCGTGCATAGTTCGCACATCATATCCGTGTTGGCGTGCAGCTGCCAATAGTGTGTCGGTGAAACACCGTTGCCAAATTGGCCACGCACAGAAACCAGAACAAAGGGGGATACCCTTCGTCCTCGTTGACATTCGGCGACCAGGCTGCTTATGTTCCCCCAATTATCGTACAGATGTGCGATAAACGAACGGTGTAACGCACGTCTTACGGCGGGCTACGCAGTAGCTGAGAAGGAGACAAATCGTGGATAGAGAGCTTCATCGTCGAGTACAGGACGAACACGATCGCCTCGAAAGTGGCACCAGTCGACGGCAATTCATCACCCGAGGAGCGGCGGCTGTTGGCGGACTCGCCCTTCTGGCGACCGCTTGCGACGACGGAGGCGAAGTCTCTGCGGCAGCGGCGGATGGTGACTCGTCCTCGAGGTCCCTGTTCGATCGTGTTCGTGACGGCGAGACCGTCAAGGTAGGCGCCGACCTTACGTTCCCCCCGCTGCAGCTGCGCGACGAGTCCGGCGAGCCGGCCGGCTACACCGTCGAGCTCGCCCAGGCCATGCTCACCGACCTCAACCGTGACGTGCAACTGGAGTTCGTAGAAGTGCCATTCGGCGAACTATTTGGTGCATTGGCTGCAGGACGATTCGACGTATCGGCCATCGGCGCGACCATCCTCCCATCACGAGCACAGCAGGTGATGTTCGCCGGCCAGCCGCTGTTCATCGAGAACAACATCATCTTGCGCAACGCGGACTCGCCGGTTACCTCGGCAGACCAACTCAACGCTGCCGGCGTGCGTCTGGCGGTTCTGGCCGGATCAGCCCAGGAAGCTTCGGCTCGCCAGCTGTTCCCCAACGCCGAGCTGGTATCTCTCGAGCAGCAGCCGGCCGTACAAGAGGCCGCCACAGGGCGCGCCGACGCCGTTCTGCTCGGTGAGTTCAACGTTGCCGGAGCGCTCGAGGCGAACTCGGTTCTCGAAGTGCTGGAGGGCCCGGCGTTGTTCGCCGATATCAACACGTGGTTCATGCCGCTGGGCGACTTCCGTATGAAGGCGTGGGTGGACAATTGGCTCCACTACAACACGATTCGCGGTCGCCTGTCTTCATTCTGGAACGAGCGAGTCGGCAATGCCGCCAGGGCCGCCGGCGTTCCGACTGTGCCCGTCTACTCGCCCTGGCTGGGAGCAGCTGCGGCGATTGACTGAATCTGTATCGTGCGGCCCGCGCACCTAGCGCGGGCCGCACGAGTATCCATGGCGAGGACAAAGAGCTGACATGACCAGTCCCGACCGCCCAGCTGCCGTTGTCACAGGGGCCGGATCGGGTATCGGCGCGGCCTGCGCCGTCGCATTGGATCGGGCAGGCATGGCGGTCGCCTGCCTCGACATCAATGGAGAGGCTGCCCGACGCACGGCTGGTGCACTGAGCGAGTCCGTCGCCTTGGCCGTCGATGTTCGAGATGAGCTCCAGGTAGAGTCAGCCATCGATGAGGCCGCCTCAGTGCTCGGCCCGCCGGCGGCGGTTGTAACCGCTGCCGGCATTGAGCAGCACGGCCTCGCCCAGGACCTGAATTTGGAAGTCTTTGATCGAATACAGGCAGTCAACGTGCGTGGCAGCTTGGTTACGGCTCGGGCAGCCGTCCGCCACATGCTGGCGCACGGCGTCGCCGGCCGGGTTGTCCTAGTCGGATCGATCAACTCGGTGGTAGCTCTACGGGAACAGACATCCTATGCGACCTCAAAAGGCGCCGTCGTGATGCTCGGACGCGCAATGGCCGTTGATTGGGCCCCGCACGGTATCACCGTCAACGTCGTCGGCCCCGGGGTCACCGACACACCAATGAGCTCCGCAAGTCTCAACGATCCAGATCGATCCCGTCGACTGCTGGATCGTGTCCCGATCGGTCGGGCCGCCCGGCCTGAAGAAATCGCAAGTGTGGTGGCTTTCTTGGCTTCGCCCGAGGCGTCCTATGTAACCGGCGCGTTTGTGCCTGTAGATGGAGGGTGGTTAGCCCATGCCTGACGTGCCGGAGGCAGGAGACGTGCGCAACGGCCGGCGGGCCGATCAGCCGGCCCTGGAGCTCAAAGACATCCGAAAGTACTTCGGAGATTTGTGCGTTCTAGACGGTATTGACCTCACGATCGAAAGGGGTGAGGTGGTAGTGATCGCCGGCCCCTCCGGTTCAGGGAAGTCAACTTTGCTGCGGGGTGTCAACATGTTGACACCGCCGACTTCAGGCGAGGTGTGGTTCGAAGGTGTGCGGGTAGTCGAACCGGCAACGAGCCGCTGGAACCCCTTCGCGGGTCGCCGAGAAAGAAGAAGACTACAGGAGCTGAGAGCCCATATGGGCATGGTGTTCCAGCATTTCAACGTCTTTCCTCACCTATCGGCGCGCGAGAACGTGATGCTGGGGCTGGTCCGCGTGTCCGGGCTCACGACTGACGAGGCCCGCGAACGCGCTGATCGCGAGCTTGAAGCGGTCGGACTCGCCGACAAGGCCGACGCTAGCCCGGCCGTACTGTCTGGAGGCCAAAAGCAACGGTTGGCCATAGCGCGGGCCCTGGCGTTGGAACCCCGGCTAATGCTCTTCGATGAGGTGACGTCTGCCTTGGATCCGGAGCTGGTGGGCGAGGTGCTGGCTCAGATGAGGGAGTTGGCTGCCGCCGGGATGACAATGATGGTGGTCACCCATGAGATGGGGTTTGCCATGGAGGTGGCCGATCGCTTCGTGTTCATGGATGAAGGCAACATCGTCGAGCAGGGTACGCCCGCGGCCATGATGAACCCTCAGCACGAGCGCACCCGCTCATTCCTTCGATCCATCCAGGGGGACTGAACTTGATCGATTATCGACTGGACTGGGGCCTCGTGACGGAGAACCTCGACCGGTTGATGGCCGGCCTCGGCCTTCTGGTTGTGATTGCGGCGTTCGCCTACGCCGTCGCAATGACGCTGGGTCTTGCGATGACTTTGCTGCGAGCCTCCCGGCTTCCGATCCTCCGCATCCCGGTGGCGGTTGTGGTCGAGGTCCTCAGGAGCATCCCACTGTTCCTATTCCTCTTCCTGGTGTACTACGGAGCCCCGCAGGTATCTGCTCTCGTCCTGACTCCCTTCGTTGCGGCAGTCGCAGCTCTTGGGCTGACCGGCGCCGCCTATGCGTCAGAGATCTACCGCGGCGCACTGAAAGGCGTCGACGCCGGTCAGTGGGAGGCAGCCGATGCCATCGGTCTGTCACCCTTTGGCCGGATGCGATACGTCGTGTTGCCACAGGCTTTCCGGATCGCGATCCCGCCCGCCCTCAATCTCCTCGTCGCTCTGCTCAAGGGCGCGACCTTTGTATCAGTCATCGGGGTTGCGGATATGTTCTACGTGTCGCGGGATATCTCCCTGCAGTATTTCGCTCCATTTGAGCTTTACACATTCTCGGGCATGACCATCATTGCGGTGACCCTGTCTTTGGCCGGTGCCGTTGCAATGCTCGAACGCAGACTCGACCGGACCGGCTGACATGGATTTCGACTTCGATCTGGTATTGACGAGTCTGCCCCAGCTGCTTCGCGCCACCCGCGTCACGCTGGGGGTGACAGCGGTCGGCTTCTTCGCCGCGCTGGTCGTTGGGGTCATCCTGGCGGCGGGAAGGCGGTCCCGTCTCATCCCGGCTCGCGTGGCCAGCTTCCTGTGGGTGAACTTCTTTCGAGGTGCGGCGCTCTATGTGCTGGTGATCTGGTTGTTCAACGGCGTCGCGGTCGCCACCGGCATCCTTCTGCCTGCCCTTGTCGTCGGTGGCCTCACCTTGGCCCTGCTCAACAGCGCCTACCTGGCTGAAGTGTTTCGTGCCGGGCTAGATGCGGTCGATGAGGGTCAGTATGAGGCTGCCCAGGCCCTGGGACTGCGACCCTGGGACGTATTCCGACGGGTCATCGCGCCGCAAGCAAGCCGCATAGCGCTGCCGTCGGTCGGCAATCATATGATCGACGCTCTAAAGGACTCGGCGATACTGGCAGTCATTGCGGTGCCCGAGCTCATGTTCACGACAAACCGTATCGCCCAATCCACATTCCGGCCCTTCGAGATGTACGTGGCGGCAGCCGTCATCTACTTGATTCTGGTCAACATCATTGCGGCCCTTCTGCGCTTGGTGGAGAGCCGCATGGGGATCGAGCCAACGCTCGCGACCGGCACGACACTGAGATAGCCAGAATCCGGGTCCGGACGCAGCAGCCCTGCCTGATCGACTGGCAGTCACACTGTTGCCGTAGGCCTTCAGAGGTACTGATCGTCACCTTCGGAAAACGCCGGAGCGTTGATGACGAGGTATTCACCAGTCCCAGTGAGGCCATAGGTGGTACCGGCGTCCATGACGACCGTATGACCTTGCGCCGCGGTCAGCATCGGGTCCTGGTCGAAGAAGAAATCGAATTGACCAGAGAGGACATAGTAAACCCGCACCGTATCTCCAGTTTTCAACCGCTGGTGGGTACCGTCGAGCCGTACCCATGTCATGCTCAATGCATCCAACCCGGTTGCCCTTCCGATGAGAGCGCGCAATTCCAGGCTGTTCCGTGGCTCCGGGATGAGTGGTGAATCCTCAGGAACTATGTGCCTAATCATTGACAACCTGCCGCACCGGGCCAGTGGTGGTCGTCGGATCGTTGCCTGATCTCAACATGTGGGGCCCCATTCGGTTCGCTTTGTCTGAACAGCGTCGTCCGGCCCGACATTACATTCGCCCTTTGGTTTCCAGAGACTCGGCTCACCCCACCCAGTCGTGCGGTACCCGTCGATGAGAGGATTGCAGCAAACGCGAATCACGTCGCCGTCTCCCGCAGCTCGCGCTTGAAGACCTCTGCGTTCGTTGTGCTTAATCCGGCGCTATAGCCCGGGTCTAGGCACAACAAACGCAATCAAATGCGCTACTCCCCCGTCAGCTCCTCAAAGGCAGCAACAAATTCCTCGAATGGCCGAGCGCCGTCGATGACTGTGGCCCAGCCGTCGTACAGCACCACAAACGTAGGGGTGGAGCCGAAGATCCCCGACGTGTCGTAGATGTCCTCGACAACCCGCTCGAGGGCCGTCCGGCTTCCTAGGCACGACGTGAACCGGTCCTCCTCGAGCCCGAGTTCGCCGGCCAGGTCAACCAACGCCGCATCGGGCGGCTCGACCGCCCAGTCGTCAATCCGTTCGAAGAGCAGGTCGTGCATCTCCCAGAAGGCCTGCTGGTCACCGGCGCACTCGGCGGCGGTGGCCGCCGCCAGAGCCTGCGGGTGAATCTGCAGCGGCAGGTGTTTGAAGACCCACGTCACCTCACCGGTGTCGACGTACTGCTCGTCGAGAGCCGGCTGAGTCTCCAGGGTGTGACGTTGGCAGAACGGGCACTGGAAGTCGGAGATCTCGATCACCACCAGCTCGGCATCGGTATCGCCCCGGTAGGCGTCCCCGGCCAGGTTGTAGCCGGGACGATCCGGGTCAGGAGCCAGGCCGTCCTCGTGGGCCCAGTATGGAAGATCAGGTTTCTCCTCTGGGGGGTCGGTGGTGACCGGCGCGTCCCCGGCGATCACCGAATCGAGGGCGGCGACGAAGGTCTCGACCGGCTGCGCTCCGACCAGCTCAAAGACCTCGTCGGTGCGATTGTCGACGATTTGGAAGCCCGGCGTGCCGGAGAACCCCAGTTGGCGACCCTCGGCGACCCGCTCATCGACAATCGGGAGGGTTTTGCCTGAACCCACACACGCCTGGTAAGCATCGAGATCGGCTCCGATTTCTTCGGCGATGCCGGCCAGGAATCCGCTGTTGTCGGGTAGCGAGGCCCACTCCCCCTGGCGGGCGAACAGCTCATCGTGCATGGCCCAGAAGAGGGCGGCTCCCTGCTCCGTGATGCACAAAGCGGCCGCGTGCCCGGATGGGGCGGTGGGATGAAGCTCTGCCAGGGGGAAGTCCCGAAACACGAAGCTGACCTGTCCCGAAGCGGCGTAACGCTCTATCAGGCGGGGATTGGTTTGGGTGGCGTGGCGACCGCAGAAGGGGCATAGGTAGTCCGAGAACTCGATCAGTGACACCGGCGCGTCGGGAGCACCCAGGTAGGGGTAACCATCGTCGGTGAACCCCACCGGGAGGCCGTTGTAGCTGTCCTCGAGCGCCGCCGGTGCTGTTGTCCCGAGTGCCGCGGTCGGGGCTGCCGTCGTCGCGGCGACAGTGGTCGAGGTCTCCATCTCGTCGGCGGCAGTCGTCGACGACGACGCGATCTCTTCGGCAGCCGTAGTTGACGGCCCGGCTTCGTTGGTGGTGCAAGAGGCGCCAAGCAAGGCAAGGGCGAGCAGAACCGTGAAGACCCGGGCCTTCATGAAGCTGAGCATGTCAGTCATTGCCGCCCCCAGCGTCTCCGACCCGGGAATTCCCGGGCCGGTGCACGTCAACAAACGTACGGTAGGCCGATCGACGCCGCCAGAGTCGGAGGACCCTGATCGCAGCTGGCGCCTCACCCTGCAAGGCGGCATCGGGAGGATTCCCGATAGGCACCACCGGGCGCGGCTGATTCACTTGACCAAAAGAGGGCGTACAGACGAATCGGTGACGCTGCAGGGGTCGATCTCTCAGCGAACCGTCGTTGGTTGTCCGGCAAGGACGATTGCCGGGGGCGGTCTTCACGCCATCGATCGAGATTGATCTTGGTGAGCTGCCCTCTCAGGAGCACGGAGGGGTAGTGAGATGTCCCGCAAGATTGCATTGATTCTAACGGGGGTGGCACTGCTGCTCCCGGCGCTCCTGCCGATAGCGCAGGCGCAAAGCCCAACCGGCAACGCCTACGGCGGACCTGGTCTCTTCGAGACACAGCTATTAGCCGATCAGACGATTGATGCCGGAACGGTGAGCATTTGGAACTCGCCGAAGAAAGTCATGGTACGCATCGAGCCCTCGGGCGATTGGCAGATCGCGGCCACACATATCTACGTCGGCTACCCCGAGGTCGACCCGATTCCCTCCAAGAATGGGAATCCCAAACTTGGCAAGTTCCCCTACAGACAGGAGTACGAGAACCCCGCGTCCCAACATCAGCTGACCTTGGACCTCAAGGAGGATCTCGATTTCAGCTGGGGATCGCAGTCTCGCGATCTCCGTATCCCCACGTTCGCCGTCCACACTGATCTGGTGATACTCGATGACCTGGGAGAGGTCATTCTAGAAGAAGGCGCCTGGGCTTTCGGGCCGGACGAATTCGCCGGCTCGCAGTGGGGCTGGACGGGTACCTACGAGCTGGCCCACCCGCGACGCGGTCACTTCATCGACTCTCCCGTGATGGGCCTGAGCTATCGGGGCCCCACCCAGCAAGGTGTCACCTCAACTGAGGACGGCGGCTTTCTCTTCTTCCCCGATGAGCAAATCGAGTTCTCGGTGGGCTCGGTCGTTCTGGGCACGGCCGAAGCGGCCCGGAGAGTATCGCCGCTCGATCTCTTCGACGGCGCAGACATCAA
>CAMYIJ010000003.1 GCA_947258375.1 uncultured Acidimicrobiaceae bacterium | reverse complement strand
GGCCAGCTTCTCGGCGTCACAGTCCGAGCACAGATAGATGGGACGGGTGCCGACGATCGACAGTTGGGTGCCCCGGCTCTTCTCGACAATGGCGAGCGGGACGGTCTGCAGGTCCTCTCCGCCGCATTGCGGGCAGCGCGCCGTCAGATCCCGGGGCCACTCGTGACTGCACGAGCCACAAGTGAGCTGGATGATGTCACCGTCGCGAACGCCGGCGAGGTCGTCCGTTTCTCCGCACTGCGGGCACTCGATCTCCATCGACGGAATTGTGGCAGAAGATGCAAGGGGGTCGAACGAAGCGGCGCTCACGCCACCTCTCCCTTGGGTGACGCGCCCCCTTACCCGCGCAGCGACTTCGTCACTGGCGGGGCCCTTTCCCCCTTCGGGCGAACACATGCGCACGAGCCCGTCGCACAATTGCGAAATGCGACACCGGATGGGGAAGTGGTGCCGCCATCACCTCACGGGACGCGCCCCCTACCTCCATCGGCGCCCTGGCGGGCGCCTCGCAGGCACCTTCCCGCCTCCGGGGGGACACACTGGGTGCACTCGCCCGACCGCCGTTTTGTACGACCGGCTCTTTATGTGCCGTTGTACTCCGGCGGGCGTTTCTGCATGTAGGCGGTGACGGCCTCCTGGAGGTCGTTGGACGTGAGGAAGCCGGCGTTCCAGACGGCCATGTAGTCGAGGGCGTCCTCGATCGACATGTTCCGGCCGGAGCGGAGTACCTGTTTGGCTCCCTGGACGACCAGGGGCGAGTTGGCGGCTATCTCCTCAGCCATCGCCATCGACTCCTTGCGGAGAGTGTCGACGTCTTGGTAGACGTGGCCGACGAGGCCCATGGTGGAGGCCTCCTCTGCCGTGAAGTCCCTGCCGGTGTACACGAGCTCGGCGACGCGGCCCGGGTCGATGATCGCCGGCAGCCGCTGCAGCGTTCCAACATCGGCGACGATCCCGATCTTGGTCTCACGCACCGAGAAGACCGCGTCGGCGGACGCCAGCCGGATGTCGCAGGCGGTGATGAGGTCGACGCCGCCTCCTATGCAGTAGCCGTGAACCACCGCGATCACAGGCTTGGCGCAGTCGGCGAGGGAGCTAAAGGTGTGTTGCATGCGCTTGATGCGTTGATACAGCTCGCGGCGCGAGGCCACGTCGGTCACGGTGGTACCGAACATCGGGGCGAAGGCCATGAGGTCGATACCTGCGGTGAACGCCGGGCCGCGACCGGCGATCATGATCACCCTGACCGACTCATCCTCACCAAGCGCCTCGACTATCGCCGGGAAGTCATCCCAGAAATCCAGGGCCATCGCGTTGAGTTTGTCGGGACGATCGAGCCAGACGGTTGCCACGTGGCCGGTGATTTCGACCGAGATGACGTCAGATTCAGGTACAGCGGTCATTCACTCTCCGGATTCTCGGGACTTGTCGGCGACAAGGTCGGATTCGATTGCTGCGAGGTCAGTTGGGGTGTCGATGCTGCGCCAGGAACGGCCGTCCTCGCCCCAATCCACCCATTCTGCCGGTTCTATGTAGCGCACGGCAGCAATTGCCAGCAGGTCGCGGATCGAAACATTGGGGATTGTGGTCTCGATTTGTCGTATTACGGGCAGGCACGACGGCCGATATAGAGCGCAGGTCACCTGGGGGTGCCCGGCGTCCATAGGAACAACGGCGTCGTGGCCACCGACGGCGAGGAGCCGTTCGAGCGTTGCTTGCCGCAGCATCGGCTGGTCGACCGCCACCAGCACGACCGCGGCGTCGGCGGACTTCTCGAGAACGCCGGCCAGCCCGGCCAGCGGCCCTCCCAAACCCGGAGCATCCGCGATGTTCTCGTATCCGGGCACGCGGTGCGGTCCGCCGACGGTCACGACATCGAGGCCGGTCCGCTCGAGTGTTGCCGCCACCCATTGCACCATGGGCACGCCGGCCACCTCGACCAGTGCCTTGTCTGTTCCCATCCGAGTGCTGCGGCCCCCGATGAGGATCGCCCCGATAGCGTTCGGTCCCATCTGCAGAGGTTAGGGGGAGCCTGAGGCCTTTCGGCAAAGGCTGGGGTGATGTCGCCGGGCAGATTAGGGGTTGGCTCCGACCTGCGGCGTCGTAATGTGGGGGGAGACAGCGCTTGGAGTCGAATGGCCAAGGACCCAGAACGGAAGCCGGTTTCCTCGGACGAGCTGATCAAGCGCGCCTGGGAGAACATCGGTGTGCCTGAGTCCGGCGGAGGAAGCCGCGACGAGGGCACCTCGTCGAGCGAAGCGATGACGTCATCGGCCAACACAGCTTCGACCGCGTCTTCGGAGGACCGAACCCTGGCAGCCGAGGAAATCGCCCGCTTGCTTCGCGAGGAGGAGCAGGTTCGCCAACCCTCGGCCCGGCCCGCGGAGCCCCCCCGGCCGCGGCGCGCCACCCCCCGGGATCTGCCGCCGCCCCGTCCCCGGCGCTCCGCACCCGTCGAAGTCCCTCCGCGGCCCTCCCAGCCACCGCGGCCTTCTCCGCCACCGCCCCAGGCGCCGTCGCGACAAGATGCGCCTCGGCGGCAACCCGTGCCCCCCACACGCGGGTCGGCGCGCAACTCGGGGCGGCTGATATTCGCTGCGGTGCTGGCAATCCTCGCCCTTTTCGGCAGGTTCGCCGGCGAGATCACGAACGAGTCGGATGATGTGTCGGGAACGCTCCCGGCCACGACGAGGGTGTTGACCCCCACGACCGAGCCGCTCAGCCTGGAGGGCTCCGCACTTGTACCTGAGTTCGATCTCGAGCCCGGTATGTGCATCGTGTGGCTCCCTCCGGGAGGGAACGAAATGGTCGCGACCGTGCCATGCGCGGAATCGCATCAGTTCGAGGTGATCGCAGTTGTGGACGCCGCCGCACCGTCGACCGCGTACGGCAGTCCTGACGAGGTGAGGAACCTCGGGTATGACGCCTGCCTGGAGGAATTCCCCGCCTACATCGGCGAGCAATATGTCGATTCGCTGTGGTACCTGCGCGTGATAGTGCCCACTGAAACCGAGTGGGTCGAGGAAGACGACCGAGCCACCACATGTCTCGTCTACCAGCCGGGCGGCGATGAGCCTCTGTACCTGGAGGGAACCGCGCGCGGCAGTGAGAGCCCGTCGACGTAGGAGCCAGTTGCCCGGCCGACTCAGCCGAGGCGGGCCGAGCCGGATCCGGCGCCGACGGAGCCGATGACGTGGCTCGGGACCTCGAGGGCCTCTCGCGCCGCCGCGCCGTCTCCCGGCGCCACGATCGCCACGAAGCCGATTCCCATGTTGAAGGTGGTGAACATGTCGGCTTCGCCGATCTCACCGATCTCGGCGACCTCGGAGAACACCGCGGGGCGGGGCCAGGCGGCCCGGTCGATCACCGCGTCTACGAAATCGGGCAGTACGCGCGCCAGGTTCGACGTGATGCCGCCACCGGTGACGTGAGCCATGGCGGCGACCGGCACGGCGGCCAGCAAACGCTGGATGGCGGGTGAGTAGACCACCGACGGCGCCAGGAGCACCTCAGCGGCGGTTCCCTCGGCGAGCGGGCTATCGAGGCCGATCCGGGTGAGAACGGCAGAGCGGAGCAGTGAGAATCCGTTGGAGCGGAGATTGGGGCTCTCGAGGCCGATGACCACTTGACCTGGTTCGACGGCGGTCCCATCGACCACCCGGTTGGCCTCGACGATACCGACGACGGCTCCGGCAAGGTCGAACTCATCGGCCTTCATCACGCCGGGGTGTTCGGCGGTCTCGCCTCCGAGAAGGGCGATTCCCGCCTCGCGACAGGCTCGGGCGACAGACGTAACGATGCGCTCGACCCTCTCGGGAATGAGTTCGCCCACGGCGAGGTAGTCCGTCATGGCAATCGGCCGGGCGCCGGCGGCGGCGAGGTCGTCGGCGCACATCGCCACGAGATCCCACCCGAGCCCGTCGAGCCGGCCGGCCCGGCGGGCCACCTCGGCTTTGGTGCCGACTCCGTCGGTCGACATCATGAGGACCGGATCCGTGAAGCCGCCGGGGACACGGATGCCGGCCGCAAACCCGCCGAAACTCCCGATGACGTCGCTGCCCCAGGTCGCGGTCACGGGGGCATCGATGCGATCAACGGCCTGGTCCGCCGCCTCCAGGTCGACCCCTGCGTCACGATACGTCGCCATCAGGACCGCTCGAGAAGGAACTTGTCGCCAGTCGTAGGGATGTCTGTTGGGTAGCGCCCCGAGAGGCAGGCTGTGCAGAAGCCGTCGGTCCGCACGCCGGTGGCGGCCAGGAGCCCATCCAGTTCCAGGTAGGCGAGCGAGTCGACCGCCAGGTATTCGGCAACCTCCGCCACCTCCTTGCCGGCAGCCAGCAGCGTCGAGCGGTCCCCGGTGTCCATGCCGTAGAAGCAGGGCCACCGGTACGGCGGTGACAGGACCCGCAGATGAATCTCGGTTGCCCCGGCCTCGCGCACCATCTGGACGAGCTGCTTGGTGGTGGATCCACGCACTATCGAGTCGTCGACGAGGACCACACGCTTGCCGCCGAGCACACCCCGCATGGCGTTGAGCTTCATCCGGACACCCAGGTCGCGCATCGATTGGCTCGGGTGGATGAAGGTGCGTCCCACGTAGCGGTTCTTGACGAGGCCATCGACGTACGGCACGCCCGAACGGGCCGCGTACCCCTGCGCCCCCGGTATCCCGGACTCGGGAACGGGCACCACGATGTCGGCCTCGACGTGAGCCTGGTCGGCGAGGCTCACTCCCATCCGCTGGCGGGCACTGTGAACCTCCTCGCCGTACAGGGTGGAGTCCGGCCGGGCGAAGTAGACGAACTCGAAGACGCACATCCGGGGCGCGACGGCGGGGAAGGGGAAGTGGCTGCGCACGCCGTTGTCGTCGATGACGACCATCTCGCCCGGTGCCACCTCGCGCACGAAGTGGGCCCCGATTATGTCGAGAGCAGCCGATTCCGACGCGATCACCCACCCGTCATCGTTGAAGCGCCCCAGGCACAGGGGGCGGAACCCTCGCGGGTCGCGCAACCCGACCAGAGTGTTGCGGTCCATGATCGCCAGGGTGAAGGCGCCTTCGAACTCGGGAGCGGCTGTTGCGATCGCTTTGGGGAGGTCGGCGCCGGCCGCGATCTCATTGGCGATGAGCTGCGTCATCAGCTCGGAATCGCTTGATGCGGACTGGGCTTCGAGGCGAGCGGCCAGGTCGGCCGTGTTCGTGAGATTGCCGTTGTGCGAAAGCGCGATCGAGGCATCACCGAGGTCGCGGTATGTCGGCTGGCTGTTGGCCCAGTTGGAGGAGCCGGTCGTCGAGTAGCGGGTGTGCCCGATCGCCATGTCGCCGGTGAGGCTGGCGAGCTTGCCCTCGTCGAAGACCTGTGCCACGAGCCCGAGGTCCTTGTACACCGTGATGGCGTTGGCGTCACTGGTGGCGATGCCGGCGCTCTCCTGGCCGCGGTGCTGGAGAGCGAACAACCCGAAGTAGGTGAGACGGGCGGCCTCCTCCCCCGGCGCGTACACGCCGAACACACCGCAAGCCTCTCCTATGGTTAACGGCTTCAGCGCCGACCTCTCCGCCACGGCGGGATTGTAGGGCGGAGAGCCGCGGCGGCGAATCTCTACGCGTTCGTTGTGCTTAAACCGGCTCTATAGCCCTGGATTAAGCACAACGAACGCTCCTAGAGCCAGCTCGGGTCGATCACCAGGACGGCGGCCACGGATGCTGCCAGGACGGCGACGGCGATGATGGTGCGAATCAGCTTGGGGTTGTTGGATTGGGGCACCGTCTGTCCCCAGCCCCATCCGATGACTAGGCCTCCGATCATCCCTCCCAGGTGACCCTGCCAGCTGATGTTGAGGCCGCTGGCGAGAAAGGGAAAGACGATGCCGATGCCGATGAGCCATAACATTTGCTGGTTGGCCATCATTCGAGCGCCGCGTCGGCCGGAGCGGTAGGCGGCGTACACCCAGACGGCCACGATGCCGAAGATTGCGCCGGACGCCCCAATCGAGACGGTGCCCGAGTCGCCGAGGTAGTAGGCGGCGACCCCACCGGTGGCCGCGGTTGCCACATAGAGCGCGGCAAACGGGACGCTCCCGATCTGGCGTTCCAGCGCCGGGCCCAGCATGTAGAGGAAGTACATGTTGAAGCCGATGTGAAAGATGAAGCTGAAGTCGTGCAGCAGCGCGGAGGTGAAGAGGCGCCACCACTCGCCGCCTGCGATCCCGACGAGGGTGCCTTGGATGGTTCTGCCACCGTTCCACGACGACAGGTTCCTGAGTAGCCACTCCTGGGCGTCGAGGTTGAGGGCGCCGACCACAAATACCGCGACGGTCACCCCGAGGATGGCCTGGCTGACGGGCGAGTTGGTCAGCCCCGCCATGGCGCCGGTGGTGCGGCGCGCATCGACGACTTTGTGCCGACCCTTGGGCTTGGCGCAGTCCGGGCATCGTTGCCCGACGGCGCTGTCGCGGGAGCAGTCGGCACAGATCGGCTTCTCGCACTCTGAGCACGACAGCCGGGTCGCCCGGTCGGGATGGCGATAGCAGACCGGCGTCGGAGAGGGTTGTGGGCTCAGGTCGTCCATGGAGGTGCCAAACTACCGGGTTCCGAACGCAATAGAGGAGGGACATGGGCGAGGGGATTGCAGAGGTCGACTCGTCGAGTAGTGCAGACGTGCACCGCGCAATGGCTGTGCAGCTCTTCAACCAAACGTGGGCCCTTCTCGATGAGCTCCATCGAACGCCGGCACAGGATCGCCAGATGCTGGGCGCCGCCCTCGGCTCCTATTACCACTGGACCGTGGTCGGCGACGAGAGGAATTGGGCCGTTGCAGATTGGCAGGTCGCCCGTGTCCTCACTGCAGTCGGCCAACCTGATCTCGCCCAGCAGTTCGCCGATCAGGCGCTGCGCCGAGCGGTCGATGACAACCTGGGTCCCTTCCTGGTTGCGTGTGGCCACGAGGTCCTCGCCCGAGTTGCCGCCACCAAGGGCGATGACGAAGCCCGTGACAACCATCTGGCCCGTGCCCAGGACCTGCTCAGCGTCATCTCAGACGAGGACGAACGTAACGTCCTGCGGGCAGACCTGGACTCGTTGCGCCAATGAATGACGAATCCTCAGGTCCGTCGCCGATATGGGACTTTCTCGGGCTGGAAGTCAGGATCACGACCCCCGGCAAGGCGGAGGGAACCATGACAGTCACCGAGAAACACTTCTCGGCGGCTCCCCGAATGCACGGCGGTCTCGTCTTCGTCGTCTTTGACACCGTGATGGGACGCGCCGTCCACTCCCTCGTCGATTCCGATATCGCCACGATCGATCTCCACCAGCGGTTTCTTCGTATGGTCGGTCCGGGTCTGCTCCGGGTAACTGCAGAGGTCTTCCACCCGGGCCGACGGGTCATGCAGATCCGCGGCGAGGCCTACGAGAGTCGCGGCAAGCTGGCGGCGACCGCGACGGGGTCGTTCATCATCCTCGGTACCGCTCCGCATCACGATCTGCCCGGCGCCTGAAGCGACTCGATCTACGCCATCCGCCGGGGTATGGCGGCGCGCCACACGCCGGTCGCTGTGGACAGTTCGACCGCGCCATGCCTTCCGAAGTCGAGGGTCGTACCGCCCATCGTGCCGATTCGCACCGTCGGCACCTCGAGCGTGGGCATGGACCCCGGCTCACAGAGGGCCAGGAACCGGTGCGGTCCTTCGCTCCAGAGCTCGCTCCAACCGACGTCGCCGATCGATAGGCCGATTTCGCTCGTGATCGCGATCTCGGCAAGAGCCACGGCAATCCCGCCGCTGGAGATGTCGTGGAGCACGGGGAGGTGATGCGCCAATCCTGCTGCCGCTGCGATGACGCCGCGGCCGACATCGGGATTGGTAGCGGCCGGGCGGCCGTCGAGGCGGCCATGGATCACCCGGGAGTAGGCGCTGGCGGCAAAGTCGGTTTCGTCGCGAGGCCCGACGAGCCAGATCTCCATGGCGGCACGAGCCCTGTCGAGCCGCGGCGGTGATGACGGCATCGGGTCGGCGAAGCCCAACATGCCGACGACGGGCGATGGGTAGATGTCGACGCCGGCGGATTCGTTGTAGAAGGAGACGTTGCCGCCAATGACCGGGATCATCAGCTGGTCACAGGCCTCCGCCATACCGTCGATCGTCTCGCTGAACTGCCACATGATCTCGGGCTTCTCCGGGTTGCCGAAGTTGAGGTTGTCGACAACGGCGTACGGCATGGTGCCGGTGACCGCCACGTTCAGCGCCGACTCCATGACCAGGCGGGAAGCGCCGCGGCGCGGATCGAGGTAGCACCTCTGCCCGTTGCCGTCCGTCGAGACCGCCAGAGCCTTGTCGGTGCCTTTGATGCGCAGCAGCGAACCGTCATGTCCCGGCTCAATGATTGTGTTCAAGAAGAGCTGGTGGTCGTACTGTTGGTATATCCACGAGCGATCACCCAGGGCCGGGTCGTCGAGGAGCGCCGGCAGCACCTCGGCAACGTCGCCGGGCGGTGCCGCGGTGAGGCCTGCCGCCCACAGCTCGTCGAGGTAGCCCGGCCGAGCCAGCGGCCGGTCGTATTTGGGGGCGTCGTCGCTGAGTGAGGCGGCCGGGAGCTCTGCGACGAGTTCGCCCTGCTGCCGCACCCGCAGTGAGCCTCCCTCCGTGACCGTCCCGATGACGCTGGCGTTGACCTCCCACTTCTCGGCCACCGCCACAACATCGGCGACGGCGGCAGGCTCAACGATGGCCAGCATGCGCTCCTGCGACTCCGACATGAGAATCTCGCCGGCCGTCATGCCGTCCTCTCGCACCGGGACGGAGTCGAGGTCGACGTCCATGCCCATCCCGCCGTTGGCGGCACACTCGCTGGTGGCGCACGAAATCCCGGCGGCTCCGAGATCCTGGATTCCGACAACGAGGCTGCGGTCGTACAACTCCAGGCAGGCCTCGATCAGACGTTTCTCTTCGAACGGATCACCAACCTGCACTGAGGGACGCTTCGAGCCGGACTCTTCGTCGAAGCTGGCCGACGCCAGGATCGAGGCCCCCCCGATTCCATCCCGTCCGGTTGCAGCGCCGAGCAGAACGGCGATGTTCCCGACCCCCGAGGCTGCCGACAGCACTAGTTGCTCCCGCCGGAGGAGTCCGAGGGCCATTACGTTGACGAGCGGATTCGCCGCGTATCGATCGGCGAACTCGACCTCACCGCCGAGCGTCGGCACTCCGACGGCGTTGCCGTAGCCGGCGATACCGGAGACGACGCCGCCGAATAGATATCGATTGTGAGCCTCGTCGAGGGGACCGAAGCGCAGCGGGTCCCACACTGCGATCGGCCGGGCGCCCATCGTGAAGATGTCGCGCAGGATCCCGCCGACCCCGGTGGCGGCACCCTGGTACGGCTCGACGAACGAGGGGTGGTTGTGGCTCTCGATCCGGAGCGCGGCGAGCCAACCGTCACCGAGATCAACCACTCCGGCGTTCTCCCCGGGCCCGACAACGACCCAGGGTGCGCTGGAGGGCAATCGTCCGAGGTGCGTGCGCGACGATTTGTATGAACAGTGCTCGCTCCACATCACCGAGTACATCGCCAGCTCAGCCGGCCGGGGCTCGCGCCCCAGGATTGCGATGACCGACTCATACTCGTCGTCCGTCATGCCGAGTTGGCGGTGGGCCGGTTCCGCGGTATCGGGTGGCGACTCGGTCATGGCCGAGTCGCCACGAGATCGGCGAACGCGGGAATCGATCGAAGGAGACCGATTCCGTCGGTCGATCCCAGAACAGTTTCGACTGCCCGTTCGGGGTGGGGCATCAACCCGGCCACGTTGCCGGCGGCATTGCAGACGCCCGCGATGTTGCCGATCGAACCATTGGGATTGGCAGCATCGGAAATGGTGCCGGACGCATCGCAGTAGCGGACCAGGATCTGGTCGGCGGCCTCCATTTCGCGGATCGTTTCGGGGCTCGCCACGTAGTTTCCTTCGTAGGAGTTGAGCGGGATGCGGAGCACTTCTCCTGAAGCGGCTCCGGTGGTCAGCGCGGATCGGGAGGTCTCAACTCGCAAGTGGACGGGGCGGCAAATGAACGCCAGATCCCGATTGGCGACCAAGGCGCCCGGCAACAGACCGGCCTCGCAGAGCACCTGAAAGCCGTTGCAGATCCCGATGACGGGAGCTCCGGTTGCCGCCATGGCGGTGACGGCTCCCATGATGGGCGAGAACCTGGCGATGGCGCCGGTGCGCAGGTAGTCGCCGTGGGCGAAGCCGCCCGGCAGCACAACGGCGTCGAATCCGGTGAGATCCGTCTCCTTGTGGAAGACGAGTTCGGGCTGCAGGCCAATCAGGTCGAGGGCGTGGACAACGTCGTGCTCACAGTTCGTGCCCGGGAAGACCACGACGGCGACCTTCAACCGACGACTCCGATGTCGTAGTCCTCGATGACCGGGTTGGCCAGGAGCTGGCGGCACATCGTCTCGACCTCGGCCGCAGCTGCGGCCGGATCGGCAGCTTCGATCTCGAGGTAGATCGTGCGCCCGAAATGAGCCGAGGTGACATCGGTGTAGCCGAGATTGTGCAGCGCCTTGTGGGTCGTCATGCCTTCGGGGTCCGACAGGCCTTCCTTGCGGCGAATGTCGATGCGGAACTTCATGTGGGTTCGGCTTCGAAGCCGGTGCCCGTAAGCAGCTCATATGCTTCGACATATCGGTCGCGGGTCGACTTGATCACCTCTGCCGGCAGTGGAGGGGGCGGTGGCGTTTTGTCCCAGGGCTGCTCCTCGAGCCAATCGCGCAGCGGCTGCTTGTCGAAGCTCGGCATGGACCGGCCCGGCCCCCACGCCTCGGCAGGCCAGTAGCGGGAGCTATCCGGGGTCAGCACCTCGTCGATGAGGATGACCTCACCCCTGGCGATACCGAACTCGAATTTGGTGTCGGCCAGGATGATGCCTCGCGCGGCGGCGTATTCGGCACCGGCCAGGTAGATCGCCAGACTGCGGGCCTTGAGGTCCTCGTAGCGGTCGTCGCCGACGAGATCACGTGCCTCGGCCTCCGTGAGGTTCTCGTCATGGCCGTTTTCGGCCTTGGTCGCCGGCGTGAAGATCGGCTCCGGAAGCCGGTCGGCCAATTGCAGGCCATCCGGGAGGTGTTCGGTGGTCGGCCCGCCCCCGGCCTCGTACTCCCGCCACGATGAGCCGTAGAGGTATCCGCGGATCACACACTCCATCGGGATCACTTCACATCTGTGGACGAGCATCATGCGCCCTGCCAGGTACTCGGCCGCGGCGGCATCGATTCCGGGTACGTCCGCCGGGTCGGTCGACAACAAATGGTGGGGCGTGTCGAGCAGCTCGAACCAGTGGTTCGACAGGCCGGTGAGCACCTTGCCTTTGTCCGGAATCTCTTCGGACATGACGACGTCGTAGGCGGAAATCCGGTCCGATGCGACGATCAGTAGCCGGTCGGCATCGACCTCATAGATCTCACGAACCTTCCCCGACCCGAGGTGGTTGAGTGCCAGCACGCCGCGGATCATAGTGGCCGGGGAGTGGCGCGGGATTCATACGCGCCGGACGGAAGCGCCGCGATGCCAAGTAATGCTGCACAACCACTTACCATGGATTCGATGGACCAGTCAGAAAAGATCCCAACGGGCCAGCCATGGGGTGATGCGCCGACGCCGTACGAGGCCCTCGGCGGAGACGGCGAGGTGCGCCGGCTCACCGAGCTCTTCTACGATCGCATCGACGCGACGGCTCCGACCCTGCGGGCCATGCTGCCCAAGGACGATTCGGTCTCCCGTGACAAGCTCTACGAGTTCCTGAGCGGTTGGCTGGGCGGCCCGGCGCTGTATGTCGAGAAGAGGGGCCATCCGATGCTCCGGATGCGCCACATGCCGTTCTCGATAGGTCCCACCGAGGGCCAGGAGTGGCTGCGGTGTATGGGCGAGTCTCTCGACGAGATGGAGGTCACCGGGCCCCTGCGGGCGTACCTCGACGCCCAGTTCCGTCGCTCCGCGCAGTGGATGGAGAATCGGTGAGCAAAGAGATGACCCGGCGAGCCTTCCTGCTCGCCGGTGCGGGTGCCGCCGCCGTCGGTCTGGTCTGGCTGCGCGACCGACCGGCCGTGAGCGATGCCGCCCCGGGAACGTCCACTACCACGACCACGAAGCCGGCGGCCACAACCGTTCCATCGACGACTTCGCCACCGACGACAGCCACGACTGCGACCACCTCGACATCCACCACTATCGCTCCTGTCGCCCGGATCGAGGCCCTCTGTCGCGAGTCGTGGGGGGCGGCAGCTCCCGCAGGGGAATTCCAAGGGCACGAGATCGAACGGCTGACGGTCCACCACACGGCCCGCGTTCTCGCGGAGAATCGCGACGCCCCGGAGGCCGTCCGGGGTCACCAACGATTCCACCAGCTCGACCGCGGCTGGCCCGACATCGCCTATCACTTCATCATCGATCTCGAGGGCAACGTGTACGAGTGCCGCCCCGTCACGGCAGCCGGCGATACCGGCACCAACTACGACCCCACCGGTCACTTCCTGGTCTGCTGTGAAGGCAATTTCAACGAGCAGCCGGTTCCGATCGCCATGCAGCAAGCTCTCGTCAACGTGCTGGCATGGGCGGCAGCAGAGTTCGCAGTGGATCCGGAGACGATTCGTGGTCACCGCGACGTGGCGGCTACCAGCTGTCCGGGCGACAACCTCTATTCCCTGATCGAGTCGGGGGAGCTGACTCGATTCGTCGCCGAATCCCTCGCCGCGGGAAAGGTCACGATGGAGATTGTCTGCGGTCGGCCGGCCGAAGAGCGGATCGTGGCGATCGAGGCCTGAGGCAGGGCACCCCCCTCCTTTGGCCGAGCCGAACGTCGCCCGCCCTCATGAATCGGAGAAGGCCAGATCGGCCAGCAGCGCCTCAGCGAGCGCAACGGTGTCGGCATACTGAGCTGAAGCGGACTGCACGAATGCCCACACACCCTCGCCTGGTCCAGTTAGCTCCCAGACCCGGAATCGGAAACCCTCCCAAAGCACGAATGGCCCGAATGTGGCATCGACCAGGAACGCCACACAAGCGTCTCGCCCGCTTCCGCAGTCGAAGGTCTCGCCTGCAGCCGAGTCGACTTCCAGATCCCAGTAGCGCGCCGGTGCACCGCCAACATTCGTGTCGCCGGTTTCCCTGACGATGACTTGAGCGGCTGCTGAGAGCCAGTCATCGAGATTGTGCGGGATAGGCTCCGTATTGATCGGCACGATCGGTTCGTGTTCCGGGTGGGTGCCAATCTCGGCGGGCGGCATCACCCCGACCGGCTCGAGGAAGAACACACGGGCCTGGCTCGCGGCTTCACGGCGCCCGAAGTCGACGATCGGTTCGTAGTCGTACAGTGCAAGGGGCTCGTCGACGGTGAATGCTGGCATGGCTGCCAGCCCGCTACCCCCGTACACGCCCGCCTCGATCGGCCATCCGCCATCGGGGCGGTCTCCGGCAGCGACGTCCGCCAGGTCCTGTATCGTCTGCGGGACTGCGGTCGTTGTCGTGGTGGTGGTGGTGGTGCTTGTTGTGGTGGTGGTCGGTGGCGCCGTCGTACTCGGTGCCGCCGTTGTTGTCGTCGGTGCCGCCGTTGTCGAGGCGTCCGACTCCGGCGCTACCGCAGGCGCCGCGGTGTCGCCACCGCAGGCGGCCGCCACCAGCACCACTGCCGCCAAGATGAGCGGCCGGCGCCGATTTCGGTAGTTGATCCTGGTTTCTCCCATGTCTTCCTCCCTAGCGCGGGGGCGGGGGCCGCAACCTCGGCGGCCCCCGCTACCGCTCGCGGCGGCGATTCGAGACGCCGATCTGCATCGGCCCTTTAATCAGGAGGTGTCCGGATGCGAACCGTCCTGACACATGTCAAGATCATCCGCCACTCGGACATGAACAGGGTGCAACTCCATCTGGGGTGAGGTAGACCGTGGCGGCGGCGAGAGCACAATTCACGACCCTCTACGAGGAGCACTACGACGCCGTGTATGCCTTTTGCGCCCGCCGGGTGGGACATCGCGATGCGGGCGACGCAACCGCCGACGTGTTCACGGTGGTGTGGCGCCGTATCGACGAGATATCTGGACAGGCCGCAGTCGGCTGGCTCTTCGGAATCGCCCGGGGTGTGGTGCTCAACCGGTGGCGCTCGCAAAAACGTCGCCACCGCCTCATCGAACGTGTCGGCGGCCTGGGCCATCCCGCCGCGGAAGGACCGGACGTCGTGATCGTCCAGAACGAGGAGACCGAGACCGTATTGCGAGCGCTGCGGCGGCTCCGCCCGGCCGACCAGGAGATCCTCGTCATGTCGGCGTGGGACGAACTCACCGGCCCCCAGATCGCCCAGGCGCTCGGTATCTCTGTCGCGGCCGCCGATCAGCGGATCCATCGCGCCAAGAAGCGGCTCGCCAGAGCATTGGGCAGCTCGCCGGCACCCGTGCATCCGCGTGCCGGCGGAATCGAGCCAGAAGGAGGGGAAGCGTGACCGACATCGACCGCACGTTCGAACGACTGCGGGCAGCTAACCCGGCCCCGCTGACGGCAGTCGAGGATCGGCTCGACGCCGCTGCTTTCCTGACGACGCTGGAAGACCCCCCGCCGGTCGAAGCCCCGACCCATCTGGCCAGGCCACCTCGCATCAGGATCCTTGCCGTAGCCACGGCGGCCTTTGCGCTGACCCTGCTCATCGGTATCGGTTTGTGGATGGCAACTCTGCTGAGCCCGGAATCTGATGTGGTCGAACCACCGCCGACGACCGTCGCGCCGCCACCGACCAATACATCATCATCTACGACCACGACGACGGCAGCTCCGACGACCACCGCAGCGCCCGCCATCGACCCGGCGTCGCGCGCCCTGCTCGACCGTTTCGAGGCCACCTACAACGCAGGCGACCCGGATGCGTTCCTCGCACTGCTGCAACCCGACCTGGAACGTGAGGTGGTGGTCGACCGCGACCGGCGGGTCTACTCGCTCGAGACGGTCCGGGAGATCTTCGAGATCGACGCCGCACTTCACACAGAGATCGCTCTGGATTGCACCGCCAACACAGATTCCTTCTCGTGTGTGCCGGCCCGGTTCGACGATCTCCACCGCATTCTCGACCATCCCCCAACCGTGGGGTGGACCTGGATCATCCAGTTCGATGAGGAAGGGCTGGTCCAGGTCTGGCTTGAGGGACGTCCCAACGTCTTTTGTGAGGACGACTACGAATGCGAGGTTGTCAGACCCTTCATGCAATGGGTCCGTGCCAACCATCCAGAAGTCGGCGAGCTCAACCCTGCGACCGCGGGCGAATGGATCTACGACAGACTCGACGACATCGCGGCCATGGTCGACGCGTTCGCGCTGAGCCGCGGTGTCGACTTGGAGGAATGAGCCAACTGGAGACTCTGCGCGCGGTGGCACCCGCCGCACTGCTACAGCTCGGCCCGCTCCAACCGGCTGAAGACAATCTCGGCGTTGCGCAGGAACCGGGCCGGTGAGAAGCACTCGTCGAGGTTGGCCGAGTCGAGGGTGACCTCGGCGTCCTTTTCGAGCAACTCGCGCAGGTGGCGCCCGTGATCCCAGGCCAGCATGGCGTTGCGTTGCACAACGCGGTACGCCTCATCGCGCGTCATCCCGCCCTCGATGAGCGCCAGAAGCACGGCCTGCGAGAACACCAATCCTCTGGTGGCGTCCAGGTTCTGCTGCATCCGCTCCGCGTTCACTTCGAGGCCGGCGATCAACCGGGTCATACGATCGAGGGCGAAGTCGAGAACAAGGCACGCATCGGGGAGGGCGACTCGCTCGACAGAACTGTGGGAGATGTCGCGTTCATGCCACAACGCGACGTTTTCGAGCCCGGTCCCGGCGTAACCGCGTAGCAGGCGGGCCAGGCCGGTGACGTTCTCCGCAGCGATCGGATTTCGCTTGTGCGGCATTGCAGAGGAGCCCTTCTGACCCTTCCGGAAGGCTTCGAACGCTTCCCCGACTTCGCTGCGCTGCAGGTGGCGAATCTCGGTGGCGAAGCGCTCCAGGGATGCGCCGATCAGCGCCAGGGTCGACAGGAACTCGGCGTGCCGGTCGCGGTGGGTTACCTGAGACGACGCCGGCTCGATCTGCAGGTCGAGCCGTTCACACACGTACGCCTCGATACTGGGCGGCGTATGGGCGTAGGTGCCGACGGCTCCCGAGATCTTCCCCACCGAGACCGCATCGCGGGCCCGCGTCAACCTCTCGTGGTCACGGGCGACCTCGAAGGCCCATGTCGCGATCTTGAGCCCGAAGGTGGTGGGCTCGGCCCAGATGCCATGGGTGCGACCAATCATGACGGTCTCACGGTGCTGCAGCGCCTTGGCCTTGACGACCGCGAACAGTTCGCGCGTTCGCTCGAGCAGCTTGCCGGCGGCCTCCCGCATGACCACACCCTGTGCCGTATCAACCACGTCCGACGATGTGAGCCCGTAGTGGACCCACTCGCCACCTGTCTCGACCGTGGCGGCCAGCACGTCGACGAATGCGGCCAGATCGTGGTTGGTGACCTCCTCGCGTTCCTTCCAGGCGACGATGTCGACCTCGGGAGCGGCGCGCACGGCGGCGGCGGCGCCGACCGGGGCCACGCCGTGATCGGCCCAGGCTTCGACGACGAGCGTTTCGACTTCCTTCCAGATGCGGAGTTTGTTCGCCTCGCTCCAAACCGCCGCCATACCGGGCAGCGAGTACCGCTCGATCACTTCGGGTGCCTCACTGGGCCAGGCCCTCCCGATAGGCGGCCAGGCGGCCCGCCAGTTCCGTGTCGGTCACAGAGAGGATCGCGGCCGCGAGGTAGGCACCGTTGGCTGCGGAGTCGACCGCGACCGTGGCTACGGGAATGCCGGTCGGCATCTGAACGGTCGCCAGCAGCGCATCGAGCCCACCGAGTTTGCCGGCTGCGATCGGCACGCCGATCACCGGTAGATCGCTGTGAGCTGCGACCGCGCCGGCCAGGTGGGCGGCCTTGCCCGCTCCGCAGATGATCGCGCCGAAGCCATTGCCGCGGGCGCCGGTCGCGAACTCGGCGACCCGCCTCGGAGTGCGGTGCGCCGACATGACATGCACCTCATGTTCGATGCCGAATTCGTGCAGAACTTCCGCCGCCGGCTGCATCGTCGCCGTGTCCTTCTCCGACCCCATGAGTATGGCTACTTTCATGAGTAGGACAGTAGTCAGTACTCAGTATCCAGTACTCAGTACCGCGGCAGACGGGAGCGACCACCGGCAAGTGAGCCGTGAACTCCCGACCGAGGATCAAGCAACCTACTGAGTACTGAGTACTGGATACTGAGTACTTACAAGGCAATATCTGTGCGGTGGTGCATACCCTCGAGTTCGATCTCGGCGACGGCGTCGTAGGCCGTCTGGCGGGCGCTGGGGATGTCCGGACCGGTTCCCACCACATTCAGCACTCTGCCGCCGCGGCTGATGATGCCCTGGGCGGTTCGTTCGGTGCCGGCGTGGAACACGAGCGCGTTCGGGTGGGCTGCTGCCCGATCGATTCCCAGGATCGGGCGCCCCGTCTCCGGCCGCTCCGGGTAGCCCTCGGCTGCGATCACCACGTCGACGGCCGCGTCGGGAAGCCATGACAAAGGCTTGCCGTGGAGTTCTCCGGATGCGGCTGCGGCGAGGAGGCCGAGTAGATCGTCATCGAGGCGGGGCAGCACGACCTGGGTTTCGGGATCGCCGAGCCGCGAGTTGAACTCGAGAACCTTGGGACCTTCGTCGGTGAGAACCAGACCGACGTAGATGAACCCGCGATAGGTGATCGAGTCCTCGCGGAGAACGTCGAGTACCGGATGGACTATCGATTGGACCGTCCAGTCGACGAGGTCGGGCGGGAGCCCGGCGAGCGGCGAGAAGGTGCCCATGCCACCGGTGTTCGGCCCGTTGTCGCCGTCCTGGAGCCGCTTGTAGTCCCGGGCCGGTGCGAGCGGCAGGGCCGTGACACCGTCGGTGAGGACGAATATCGATACCTCGGGGCCGTGCAGGTAATCCTCAACGACGACCGTCGAACCGGCGTCTCCGAAGTGCCCCTCCAGACAGAGGCGTGCCCAGCTCTGGGCTGCAATCAAGTCCTGGGTGACGAGCACTCCTTTGCCCGCAGCCAGACCGTCGGCTTTCACAACGTAGGGCCCGGGCGCAGTGGCCAGGTGGTCGATTGCCGCGGTCACGTCTGTGAACGTGTGAGCCGGGGCCGTCGGAATCCCCGCCCGCCCCATGACGTGTTTGGCGTAAGCCTTTGATGACTCCAGTTGGGCGCCCTCCCGGCCGGGGCCGCAGGTTCGAATTCGGGCCGCAATAAGCGAGTCGACCACGCCGGCCGCCAGGGGTGCCTCGGGCCCGACGACGACCAGGTCGACGCGGTTGGCGATGGCCAGCGCCGTGACGGCTTCCGGATCGTTGATGTCAAAGCCGGTCACGATCGGTCCGAAGTCGGCCAAGCCCGGATTGCCGGGGGCGCTGATCAGGAGATCGAGGTCAGGACTCTGGGCGAGCTTCCACCCGATGGTGTGTTCTCTGCCGCCGCTGCCAAGGAGTAGAACGCGCATTCCGGTCACTTCGCAATCGTTGCGGATCGAGCGGGGCCGACGGACACCGTTGCGATGGGCACGCCGACGAGTTTTTCCACGAACTCGATGTAGTTGCGGGCCTGGGGTGGAAGGTCGTCGTACTCGCGAATCCCGGAGATATCCTCACTCCAGCCCTCGACCTCTTCGTAGACCGGCTCGCAGTCGTAGAGGACCCGCTGCTGCCGGGGGAACTCGTCGTATGTCTCGTCACCGGAGCGGTATCCGACGGCGACCTTGAGGGTGGGAAAGGAAGAGAGAACGTCGATCTTGGTGAACGCGATCTCGGATATCCCATTGATCCTCACTGCATATCGCAATGCCACAGTGTCGAGCCATCCGCAGCGGCGCCGCCTTCCGGTCACGGTGCCGAACTCTCCTCCCTTTTCAACCATCCGCTCCCCGACCTCATCGTCGAGCTCGGTCGGGAAAGGGCCACTACCCACGCGGCTGATGTATGCCTTGGCGACTCCGACAACGCGGCCGACCTCCATCGGCCCGATACCGATGCCGGCACAAACGCCGCCGGCCGTCGGGCTCGACGATGTAACGAAGGGGTAGGTGCCGTGGTCGATATCGAGGAGAGTGCCCTGGGCACCCTCGAAGAGAACGTACTTGTCATCGCGCAGCGCGTTCCAGACGAGCTGCGAGGTGTCGGTGACGTGCGGCTTGATGTGCTCGGCCATATCGAGATACTCGTCGGCGATGGTCCCGATCTCCATCGGCAGCTGGTTGTATGCCTTGGTGAGGAGGAGGTTCTTCTCCCGCAGTGCAACTTCGAGCTTCTCCCGGAAGATCTTGGGGTCGAACAGATCCTGAACCCGAATCCCCTGACGCGAGAACTTGTCGGTGTAGGCCGGGCCGATCCCGCGCTTGGTGGTCCCGATCTGCTGGCGTCCGAGGTAGCGCTCCATCACCGCATCCAGCTTGCGGTGATAGGGCATGATGAGGTGGGCGTTGTTCGAGATTCGTACGCCGTCGGGATCAATCCCACGCGACCGCAAGGTCTCCATCTCGGTGATAAGCACGGCCGGGTCGATGACGCAGCCGTTGCCGATAACCGGTGTGACCGTGGGGTTGAGCACGCCGCTCGGGATCAGGGTGAGGGCAAACCGCTCGTCGCCGACGACGATCGTGTGGCCGGCGTTGTTGCCTCCCTGATAGCGCACTACAAAGTCGGCGGACTCTGCCATGTGGTCGGTGATCTTGCCTTTGCCCTCGTCGCCCCATTGAGCCCCGACTACCACCGTCGCCGGCATTCTGATCCCTCCGCCGCGCCATTGTTGCGGACGAATCCTACCGGCCCGGGGGGACGGGTGACGAGGGTTGCCCGGCTTCCTTTCGCCGGCGCACAAACGTCCGTACACTGGCGTCCGGGAGCACGAGGGAGTTCACATGCCGAGGATTCGTGCCGAATCCATTGCGGCTCACAAGAAGGCTTCGCGATCGGCGATTCTCGATGCCGCGCAGAAGGTGTTTCTGGCGAACGGCTACGACGGTGTCTCGCTTTCGACCATCGCCGATGTCTCGGGCCTCCCGCGAACCACGATCTATGAGTACTTCCCCTCCAAAGGTCGCATCCTGATGGCGGTGCTCTCCGATCGCGTCCCGCCCCTGGTCGAAGGCATGCTGGACCGCCTGAAGGAAGCCGGGCCGCTCGAGACCATCAACCAGATATTCGCCGGCTCGATGGATCTCGTCGTCGAGGCGCCCGAGATGGCTGCCCTGATGTTCCGCGTCGGTCGGGAGTTGCCCAAGGCTCTGCGCGATGAGATGTGGGAGCTGCTCAACCCGGTGACCGACGAGTTGGTCCGCCAGTGCCGGCGGGGCGCAGAGGCCGGGACCTTCGCGACCGAGTTCCCCGATCGGTACGCGATGGTGCTCGCCGACATGCTGGTGAGCGCTATCGATGAGTTGACGTATGAACGCGAGCCCAGAAGGGTGGCTCCGGCCGTTCTGGCTGCGCGAACCGCCTTCATTCGCGGCGGTCTTCTGGGGGCGTGACGGATACGTGAGGAAGCCGGGTGCTGTTTATCCGCAAACGTTGGTAATGTCCTGGCCGGTTGAATGCAATCTGGCCGAATCTCGAGGAATCAGTTGACAGAATCACTGCCCACGAGGCAAGCGACCCGTGTTCCGGCGGGTCCGCTCACCCTCCTTTCCGAGTCCGCATCGCCGGCGATCCGGACCGAAGCGCTACATTTCAATACGTCGGAACCAAATGAGTTCTGGGACCTCACGATGCTCGTCAGGGACGTCGTGGCCCGCAGCGGCGTCAGACACGGCCAGGTGACGGTTTACACACCGCATACGACGACGTCGGTCGTGATCAATGAGTCGGAAACCGGGTTCCTCAACGACTACCGACGAACGATCCAAGAAGCCATCCCCGAGGGCGTCTACTACGAGCACGACGATCACTCCGTCAGAACCGAGAATCTGCAGGAGGATGAGTTCATCAACGGCCACGCTCATGTGCGCCAACTCCTTGTCGGTCAACCGTCTGTCACCATCCCGGTTGTCGACGGTGAAGTACTCCTGGGCCAGTGGCAGCGCGTGATGTTCGTCGAACTCGACCAGGCCCGCGAGCGCCGCGCCTTCATCCACGCCCAGGGCGCGTAGGCGTTTCGGAGGCGCGGTGTCAGCGCCTGGCGCGTCCGTGTCGAAAGCTGTCCGCCGCGACTTTCGCTCGTTTCGCTCGGGTCCAGTTCCCGTGACATCATGAAGTTGATGTTGGCGGCAGGACGACGGTTGTGACGAAGGCGGGGCCTGAAGCTGCGCGCCGGCCCGATGCCGACGAGTTCCAGATGGGACGTGTCGCCACGATTGCCGGCGGGCACGCGGTGCACGACACTTTCACTGCATTCCTCGCTCCCGTTTTGCCGCGATTGGTCGAGAGGCTGTCGATCTCGAGGGCCGCCGCCGGCCTGCTGTGGGCCTTCCTGCAGCTTCCGTCGCTGCTCCAGCCATTCATCGCGCACCTTGCTGATCGGACGACTCTGCGGTGGATCGTCGTCCTCGCCCCGTCGGTGACGGCCACCGCGATGAGCCTGTTCGGCTGGGCGCCGGGCTATGCGGTGCTGGTTCTGCTGCTGCTGGTCGCCGGCGTCAGCGCGGCCGCCTTCCACGCTACGGCTCCGGTCGCGGTCGGCTACCTCTCCGGAAGCAAGCTCGGAAGGGGAATGGGCTTCTGGATGGTCGGAGGCGAATTGGGCCGCACCCTGGGCCCGCTCGTTATCGTCAGCGCCCTCGCCGTCATGTCGGAGCGGTCGATGGCCTTCCTGGCCCTGGCCGGAATGGCCACATCGGTGGTTCTCCACATCCGGTTGCGCGACGTGCCGCTACGCACCCGCGGCGACGAGGAACAGATCCCGTGGCGGCGCGCGGTGAGAGCCATGCGCGGCATGATGGCGATACTCGCCGCCCTCATCGCTCTGCGCGCCATGATGATGATGTCGGCGACGATCTTCCTGCCCCTCTTCCTGACCGAGGAGGGCTCCAGCATCTGGCTGGCAGGCGCGGCCCTGTCCATTGTCGAGGCCGCAGGGATCGGTGGCGCCCTGGCCGGAGGTTGGGCGAGTGATCGAATCGGCCGGCGGGCCGTGCTCGTGTTCGGGCACATTGCGGCGCCCACTGCCCTCCTTCTGTTCCTGGTGTCAGATGGTGCCCTGCGGATCGCACTACTGCCCGCTATCGGTTTTACGTTGCTAGCGATACCGCCGGTGTTCATGGCGCTCGTCCAGGAGCGATTCCCGGAGACTCGGGCCCTCGCCAACGGGCTCTACTTGTCAATGAATTTCGCGATCAGGTCGGTAGCCGCTATCGGCTACGGAGCGGTCGGGGACACACTGGGGCTGCCAACTGCCATGCTGATCGCGGCACTCGCCACGTTCGCAGGACTACCACTGATCTGGGTGCTCTTCAGGCGATCGGGCTAACAATCGCGAGGCCCAACGAACGAACGTGTGTTGGTTTCACCTCTCGTCATGTGCCAGATAATCCCAGAGACAGGTAGCGCTTGATCGCTCTCCGGTACTAACTTCGCGGGGTGCCCGCCGCGCGCTCGGCACAAATACATGGATATATGCAAGCGAGAGGGGATCTCCCAATCATGATCAAACGACTTGCTGTACTCGTCGCCGTTCTGGCGATGATCGCAGCCGCATGTAGCGGTAGCTCGGAGGACACGACGACTACTGCTCCCGCGGACAGCACTACAGCCGCCCCAGACACGGGTGGCGGCCAGACCGGCGGCACGCTGGCAGAGGTAATCGCCCGGGGAAGCCTGCGTTGTGGTGTGTCCACCAACGCTATCGGCTTCGCTGAGCCTCAGGACGACGGCTCGTTCAACGGGTTCGACGCGGACTACTGCCGGGCGGTAGCCGCGGCAGTCTTCGGCGACGCAACCAAGGTCGAGTTTGTCGGTACCACGGCCGCTGAGCGCTTCACCGCGCTGGCGAACCGCGAGGTCGACGTCCTGTTCCGGAACACGACCTGGACGCAAAGCCGCGACACCGAGATCGGTGGCGACTTCGGTCCGACCACGTTCTACGACGGCCAGCAGGTGATGGGTAAGGCCTCCTTCGGCTTCGACGACGCTTCGACGTTGGAGGACGTAGACGGCGCCAAGTTGTGCACCAACGCCGGTACGACGACCGAGAAGAACATCACTGAGGGTGCCGCCGTTGCCGGCGCCACCATCGAGCTGGTGACGGTCGAGGAGTTCCCGCAGGCAATGGAGCAGTTCCGCTCCGGCGCGTGCGACCTGGTGACGACCGACGGTTCTGGTCTGTTCGGTGAGCGATTCGCCGCCGTCGGATCCGGCGAGATCGAGGACGGCGACTGGGTCATTTTCCCCGCCGCTCCGATTTCCAAGGAGCCCTTGGGCCCGATGTACCGCCAGAACGACAGTGAGTGGGCGGACGTGATCAACTGGGTCGTCTACGCGACGTTCATTGCCGACGAGCAGGATGTTTCGAAGGCCAATGTCGCCGATGCCGTCGCCAGCCCGCCGACTCCCGAGCTCGGGCGTCTGCTGGGTGTTGGTGACGACGAGCTGCAGACCAAGATGGGTCTGTCGGCAGACGCGTTTGCCAACGTGATCTCCCAGGTCGGCAACTACAACGACATCTACGTCAGCAACCTGGAGCAGCTCGGGTTTGTCCGGGCCGGAACCCCGAATGACCAGTGGTTCCGTGGTGGTCTGATCTACTCACCACCGGCTCGCTAGCCAACCACTAGACGGCAGCTTTGCTGCAAAAGAGAGGGGCGCCCTGCAGGCGCCCCTCTCTTTTTATTAAGGTGGTTTTGCTTTGAGGGAGGCAAGCGAACTTTGGTAACACCACTCGAACCACAGACAGGGACATCCGAGCACGCCAAACCACCGTTCTGGCGCAACGTCACGGTCCTGAAATGGATCGCGCAGATCGGTTTTCTGACGTTCTTCATCTGGCTCTTCTACATCCTGATCTCGCAGGCGGTGTCCAATCTCGAAGGCACCGGCATCGCCTTCTCGTGGGACTTCCTGGCGGAGCCACTTGGCGTGCTACTCGGCGAGGGGTTCAACACCAGCCCCGGTAGCGGAATCGAGGCCCTCGCGGTCGGCATGACCAACATGCTGCGAATTACCGCATCGGGCATCGTGGCGGCGACCATTGTGGGAACCATCATCGGTGTGGCCCGCTTGTCCTCGAACTGGATCGTCAGTCAGGTCGCCAACGCCTACATCGAGTTCTTCCGCAACATTCCGCTTCTCGTCCAGATCTACTTCTGGCAGTCGCTCGTTCTCACGCTCGGTGAGCTGACGGTGGAAGAGGAAGGCGCGGCCTGGTTCTTTGCCACATCGAAAGGGATTGCTATCCCGTGGCTGACACCTCGCGCCGGCCGCTGGCAATACATCGCGTTACTGGTCCTGGGAGCCTTCGTGACCCGCTGGGTGTACAAGTGGCGGGTTCGCATCCTGGAGGAGAAGGGTGTGGAGACCCACGCCGGCTCGTGGGCGCTTGGCGTGTTCGCCACATTCCTGATCGCAGGCTGGTTGGTCCATCCGATCATGGGTCTGTTCGGATTCCTCTGGTCCGCACTCGCCTGGGTCTTCGGCAACGTGCCGGTGATCCTGTTCCAGTTGGTATTCGCGGCACTTGCCGCCTGGCTGGCATACCGCTTCATCAAGAACTTCCTCGATGAGCGGCGCACTCCTGCCGGGCTCGCCAAGCTCACCGACGATGACTACTTCCGGCTGACTGTTGCCGGGATCCTCGGGCTGGCGGGCGTAGCCTTCTTCTTGCTTGGGCCGGGCAATGCCACCGTGTCACGGTTGCTCGGCCGTGATCTGACGTTCTCCATGAACTGGGGCCTCGAGCCGATTTTCAGCTTCCTCGCCGAGAAGTTCGACTTCTCGACAGGCCTGCCTCTCGACTTCTCGAGGCCCGAAGTGGTCGTACCGACTCGTTTTGCCCAGTACTCACCGGCAGTCGGCAAGGCGTTCACGCCCGCCTTTGTTTCGGTGTGGATTGGTGTAACGCTGTACACGGCGGCTTTCATCGGCGAGATCGTCCGTGCCGGCATCATGGCTGTGCATCGGGGTCAGAATGAGGCGGCCCTTGCGGTCGGACTCAGGCGGGGCCAGGTGCTGCGGCTGGTCGTCCTGCCGCAGGCTTTCCGGATCGTGCTCCCGCCGCTGGGATCTCAGTACCTCAACCTGGCGAAGAACACATCTCTCGGCATTGCCGTCGCCTATGCCGAGGTCGTTCAGGTGGGTCAGACCATCTACAACCAGGAGGGCCAGACCCTGGCTGTTTTCATTATCTGGATGGCCTTCTATTCCATTGTGAGCTTGGTGTTATCGGGGGTCGTCAACTACTACAACCGCAAGATGCAACTGGTGGAGAGATAGATGACTGACCAACCACAAGGCATTGTCCACGGTGTTGTCGAAGATCTCGAGTTGCCGCCGGAGCCACCGCCGCACGGGCCAAAGATTTGGATTCAGGAGAATCTGCTCGGAGGCGACACTCCGACCGCTCGAGTCTTGAACGGTCTACTTTCGGTGATATTCGGCCTGATCGCGCTGAACATCCTGCAGTACGTCACCAGCTACATCTTCGAGCCATCGCGGCGCTGGTCGGCCGTAACGTTCAACATGAAGCTCATGATGGTCCAGGCCTTTCCCCAGGCGGACCTCTTCAGGATCTGGGTATCGGTCGGGATCTTCTTCGTGCTCGTTTCGTTCTCCCTGGTGGTTTGGGGTGGTGGCGGCGGTCGTCTGAGTATGTTCTCTCTGGCGAAGGGAATCCGCAACATCGGCGTGCTCTTCATGATTGTGGCGATCATGCACGGCGCGCCGGAAACCTGGAATCTGGTGAGCCTGCCATTGTTCACGATCGACTCTCCCACCGCCTGGAGTCTGGCCCGTGTCGTGTTCTTCCTGCTCGGGCTGGCGCTGTTCGCGGCCGGCTTCCTCTATTTGCGGGCATCGGGGGACGCCGCCAAAGAGCAGTCCGTTCCAGTGTTGAGTTTGCTCGTAGCCGGGATGGTCATCATCACCACGGCAATCTGGTTGATCAAGCTGCCGGTGCCGGAGGGTCAGTTCGGTGAGACGACGGCATCGATCGCACGGACGACCACCGGGCCGTGGACGATTCTGTTCGCCGTCGCCATCGGGTCCTACTTCCTCGCTCGCGTCCTCGTGCGAGTCTTCGACCCTGCTCTGATCAAACGAATCCTCTTGTTCCTGTGGGTGTTCTCGTATCCCATCATCATCATGGTCATCCAGCGCAAGCCCGTCCTGCTCTGGGGCGACATTCTCGGCGGGGGCCCGACAGTGTGGTGGGAGTCGGGCCTGGGACTCTTCGTGCTCTTCAGTCTTATCGGTGGGGCCGTTATCTGGTGGCTGGCGCTGTCAACCGACGTGACTGTTGGCCGTGTCATAGCTATCGCGATGGGTGCGGTGCTCGCTATTGGCACGTGGCTCGTCGTCAACGCCTCGAACGATTGGGAGGACATCATCCGCGATGGTGTACCCGAGTCGGCGGCCCTTCCCCTCTGGGTTGCGATTGTGGCGGCACTCGCCGGTATCGCACTTATCGCCGCCGGTCTACTGATTCCCGACGGCATCGAGATCGCCCGCGTCATCGGGCTGATCATGGGTGTCGTGGCGCTACTCGTGTGGTTTGTGCCGATGCTGTTCGTCGTTCGTTTTTTGCTCATCACCTTCGCGCTGACCGCGATCGCGGCTCCCTCGTTCGGGGGGAGCACGCAAGCTCGAGTCCGGGTCGTGGCCGTCTGGATTGCCCTGGTGTTCCTTGTGGTTGTGACTTTCGTTCTCGGCGAGGCCGAGACCGCTCTCGAGTTTCAGAGCACCACGTTCCTCGGCGGTTTCAACTTCTCGATCCTTCTTGCCATCACCGGACTGGTGTTGTCGTTCCCGCTCGGGGTCGTCCTGGCCCTGGCGAGGACGTCGACGATGCCGATCTTCCGGCTCCTCGCAACCGGCTATATCGAGTTGATCCGCAGCGTGCCGATGATCACCTGGTTGTTCTTCGGGGCGGTGATGCTGCCGGTGTTCCTGCCGGACGGCATTACCTTTGACGAGATTGTGCGAGTGATCGGCATCGTCGCCATCTTCAACGCGGCCTACGTCGCGGAGAACGTCCGTGGCGGTCTGCAGTCGATCGGCAAGGGCCAGTACGAGGCAGCCAGCGCGATGGGCCTGTCCACGGTGCAGTCGACGGCGCTCATCGTTCTTCCGCAGGCGATCCGGGCGGTGCTGCCGGCGCTGGTCGGCTCCATCATCGTTTCCTTCAAGGACACCTCGCTGGTGGCGATCATCGGTCTGGCCGATGTGCTGTTCATCGCCAAGTCGTTTGTGCCCGGTCAGACGAGCCCGCACAACTTCCTGGGCACTCAGCCTCAGATGCTCTTCTTCATCGCACTCTTCTACTGGGTGTTCACCTTCTCGTTCTCCCGGATGGCACTGCGCTACGAGAAGAGCATCGGACTGGGAGAGCACTAGTGCAGTTTCTGATAACAAACACTGACACCGTTGGGAGCAGGACATGACTGAAGATCGAAAGCCGATGATCGTCTCCGAAGGCGTCAAGAAGTGGTTTGGCGACTTCCAGGCGCTGCGCGGGGTCACCACGACCGTGGGCGAGCGCGACGTGGTCGTCGTCATTGGGCCGTCGGGATCAGGAAAGTCGACGTTCATCCGTTGTATCAATCGGCTCGAGGTCCATCAGGAAGGCCGCATCGCCGTCGATGGAATCGAATTGACCAACGACCTGCGCAACATCGACGCGATCCGTCGTGAGGTCGGCATGGTGTTCCAGAGCTTCAACCTTTTCCCCCACCTCACGGTGCTGGAGAACATCACGTTGGCGCCGATCTGGGTGCGCAAGCACACCAGAACCGAATCTGAAGAGAACGGCATGCAGCTTCTCGAGCGCGTCGGCATCCCCGAGCAAGCGGATAAGTTCCCCGGTCAGCTGTCAGGCGGTCAGCAGCAGCGTGTCGCCATTGCCCGGGCGCTGGCGATGAACCCGAAGGTCATGCTCTTCGATGAGCCGACATCAGCTCTCGACCCTGAGATGATCAAGGAAGTGCTCGACGTGATGAAGGAGCTCGCCGAGTCGGGCATGACGATGATCGTGGTCACTCACGAGATGGGTTTCGCCCGGGAGGTCGCCGACCGGGTTCTGTTCTTCGACTACGGCACGATCGTCGAGGAGGGCACTCCGGAGCACTTCTTTACGAACCCGCAGCACGACCGCACAAAGCTGTTCTTGAGCCAGATTCTCTAGCTGCCCGCCCGGGGGCATTGGTCGTCCCGGTCCTCGGCGCGGCACGTTTGCCGTGGATTTCCGGTTCGCGGCGGTAGGGTCGCAGCCATGACAACGACACCTGCCCCTTTCCCCTTGGAGCCTTTGGGCGTCGGGGAGAGCCTCGATGCCGGCTTTCGTCTGTGGCGCCGTCACTTCATGACCTTCTTCCTGCTCAGCCTCGTTGCTGTAGCGCCGGCTCAGATACTCAGTGCGTGGTATTTCATCTCCAACGTCGTGACGGTCAACGACGTCGGCGAGATGCTCGTAATGGACCCCGACGGCTTCCGCCGCGGCTCGTTGGCGATCGGCCTGATCGGATTGCTTCTCCAGGCGATCGCCTGGGGGGCGCTCATGAACTACGGCGTCAAGGCCTACATCGGACAGCAGATAGGCGTCGGCGACGCGGTCCGCGGTGCTCTGCAACGCCTCTTGCCGTTTATCGGTCTGTCGGTCATCTACTTCGTGATGATCGGAGTCGGCGCCATCCTGTTGCTCATCCCCGGCCTATTCCTCGGTATCAGGTACGTACTGTCGTTCCCGGCCTTCTACGGGGAGGACCTCGGTCCCGGCCGCTCCCTGAAGAAGTCGAGCACGCTGACGGAGGGACGCTGGTGGCGGACATTCGCCCTGTTCCTGGTGGCCTACCTCTTCACTGCGATCGTTACAGGCCTCGCGAGCGCCTTGATGTTCACCGTCCAGCTAACGGCGGACAACATGGTCGGCTTCTTCTTGATGGCAGCAGCCCTCGACACGGTGTTGGGGGCGCTTTTCGCTCCGCTCATCCCGTCCATGATGATCGTGGCCTACTACGACGGCCGGGTCCGCAAGGAGGGATTCGACATCGAGTACATGTCGGGGCAGCTCGGCCCGGCCCAATCCTGGGACCCACCAGCGTGGGACCCCGATGACGAGGCCGGTGGTCTGATCCGGTGAGACGCCCGGTCGCCAGTACCGTCGTCCTGACCGCGCTCCTGCTGTCGACGCTGCCCGCGGCGGTTGCTACGGAGGTCGATCAGACCCGATTGGCCGATCTCGCCTTGCGAGCCCAATCGGAGTCGGCAGCCCTCGAGGAGCTCCGGCAGGTCACCAGCGTCGACGGCCGGCCGGTTGATATGGACGCCGTCCTCGATGTTGACCCTTCTGCACTGGCCGCCCGGCTGGAGTCGATGGCGAAGATGGGCGGCACTAACGCGGTGGCCCCGGCGGCGGAGCTCCAGGAATCGGCGCGATCCATACTCTCTCGGTCGGAGTACGACCGTCCGGCGGGCGTTCGTGGCGAATCGGCTCAGGAATGGCTCGTTGATCGGATCTTCCGCTACCTGCCGGATCCGGTCGCCCGGCTGCTGACCAGTGGCTGGTTCTGGTTCATTCTCGGTCTGCTGGCTCTCCTGGTGATTCTCCGTCAGGCGATTCGCACCTCCCGGAGGCGGGCGCAGCACTTCTCTCCCGATACGACGGGTGGAGGAACCCCGGGCGTCGGAGTGTCCGCCGCCGAGATGGAATCGGCCGCCGCCGCAGCCGAGATGGGAGGGCAGCTCGATGAGGCCGTTCGGCTCCGCTTCCGCGCCGGGCTGCTTCGCCTGGGGGACATGGGCGTGATTCGCTACAGCGACTCGATATCGACGTTGACCGTCGGATCCCGTGTGGCGTCTGCCGACTTCGACGCCGTGGCCCGCACGTTCGATCGTGTCCACTACGGGAAGCTGCGGGCCGATCAGGGTGACGTCGATGATGCCCGGGAGCGTTGGCCACGCGTGCTGGCCTCCGCGCGGCGCCGCCATGGATGATCGTCCGCTCTTTCGGAGTCCAGGTGGTGTCATAGCGATGCTGGTCGTCGGGGTCCTCGTGACGATCGGCTTCTTGCAGGGAGTCGACCGCCCGGAGTCCCGGGATCGGCCAAGCTCGACATTCTCCACCGGGCGTTTCGGCACGAAGGCGTTTGCCGAGCTGCTGCGGGCGCACGGCTACGAGGTGGTGCAGGTTCGAGTGCCGGTCGCAGATGAGTCTCCGGATCCGGGGTCGACGGTGGTTTTGATCGACAGCCGCGTCGACCCTGCCGATGAGGCGGTCCTCGCATCGTTTCTGGTGGCGGGAGGCCGATTGGTTCTAGCCGATTCGGGGTTCTCCCACGACGTCGACCCGGTTCTGGGGACGCTTCCGAGTGGCTCCGTTGGGGAGCATCATCCTGTGTTCCTCGACCTTCCCGCCGCGGCGACTGTGGATCTTCCGCCGCCGGTCGGCGCGTACGCCTCCGGGACCGACCTGCTGCCGCTGATGGCTTCCGATGTGGGGGTTCTGGCCGGGGCCAAAGCGGTCGGCGACGGCATGGTCGTCATGCTCGCCGACTCCAGACTCGTCGAGAATGAGTTCCTCGGCAGAGCTGACAACGCGGCTGTGGCGGTCGGGTTGGTTGGAGACGTTGCCCGCCCCGTTCTGATTCTCGAGTATCCCCACGGTTTCACCAGAGCCGAAGGCCTGGCGGCGATCCCGGCCAGGTGGCGCTGGGCCTTTGGATTGGCCGCCCTGGCAGGGCTGGTGTGGATGCTGGGGCGGGCACGCCCGCTCGGCCCTCCCGACCAGGAACACCGCCAACTACCTCCGCCGCGGGTGGAGTACGTCAATTCGATGGCATCGGGTTTGGCGCGCACCGGCGACCTATCCGGTGCCCTGGAACCGTTGCGGACGCGGCTCGAACGCGAGGTGCAGGCGAACGCTCCCGGAGGGTCATTGGACGATGCCGCGGCTCTGGAATCTGCGGTAGCCCGGCTCGGCGTCGATCCCGAGGACGTGCGCCGGGCGCTTCGAACGTCGAGCAGCCCGGAAGATGGCATGGCGGTAGGTAGGGTCCTGGCAGCGCTGAGCCAATCGAGAATTCGGAGGGGTGGATGATTGATCTTCGCGAGAGAGTGCAGGACGAGGTCGGCAAGGTAGTGATCGGGCAACGCCGGGTTGTCGACGCGGTGCTCGTGGCTCTCGGAGTTGGTGGTCACGTGCTGCTGGAGGGTGTTCCGGGCGTCGCCAAGACACTGCTGGCGGCCGCGGTGTCGCGGGCTCTGGGCCTCGACTTCAAACGGGTTCAGTTCACACCCGACATGTTGCCGTCAGACGTCACCGGGACGATGGCACTGCGCGATGGTCGGCTGGCTTTTCGGCCCGGTCCGATCTTTGCCAATGCGGTGCTTGCCGACGAAGTCAATCGCACCCCACCCAAGACTCAGTCGGCTCTGCTCGAGGCCATGCAGGAGCGAACGATCACCGTCGATG
The DNA here is from genome assembly GCA_947258375.1 of uncultured Acidimicrobiaceae bacterium. Classification (GTDB taxonomy): domain Bacteria; phylum Actinomycetota; class Acidimicrobiia; order Spongiisociales; family UBA5794; genus JAHEJX01. Next base: position 84,000 of record CAMYIJ010000003.1, on the reverse strand, counting down.
GGAAGGGGCACGAGCTCCCCAGCCCCTTCATCGTGATCGCCACCCAGAACCCCATCGAATACGAAGGGACATACCCGCTCCCGGAAGCCCAGCTCGATCGGTTCCTCTTGAAGATCGATGTCGGCTACCCGAGCGAGGCAGAGGAGAAGGCCCTGCTCGTCCTCGATCGGGTTGACGTCACCGACCCCGGCCACGACGCGATCGAGCCGGCGGCGACCCCGGCGGAGATCACGGCGTGGCGGGGCGAGATCCGGGCGACCAGAGTGGCGGAGGAGGTCGTGGGCTACGTGGCCGCCATCGTGCGGGCGACTCGGACACTTCCCGCCGTCGAGCTCGGAGCCAGCCCTCGGGCCGGCGTCCATCTACTGGCTGCCGCCCGGGCGACGGCCTACCTGGCAGGCCGTGACTTCGTGACACCCGACGATGTTGCCGGCCGGATCAACGATGTCATGCGCCATCGCATCCTGTTGCGCCCAGAGGCGGAACTCGATAGATACACCCCGGAAGACGCCATCGCGGCCGCCATGGCGATCGTACCTGTACCTCGATGACGCCGACACCGCGGGCGGCGCTAGCCGTCGGGGCCTGTGCAGTTGTTGCTCTCGGCGTCGGGCCCGGGGCCGGCATCGCTCTCCTCGTCGCCGTCGCGGTGGCCATCGTGGCAGATGCCCTTGCGGTGCGTCATCCGCCGGTGGTCCGTTTCGACATACCTCAAGTGCTGCCCCGCGGTTTGGCGTATCCCTATCGAATCGACATCACCAGAGGTACGGTCTGGCGGGTTGCGATGCGCCAGCCTGCCCCACCCGACCTGACGTTTACCCCCAACGCCGGTGAAACCGCGATCGAGGGCTCGGTGCTTTCCTTCCGCCGCGGGCGTCACGAGATCCCGCCGACCGCGGTGAGGCTGGTGGGCCCGCTCGGGCTGGGATCGTGGCACCACAAGCTGTCGGGGGCCCCGGCCATCGCGGTCTATCCCGATATCGTCAGCGCCCGGCGCCTGGCCAGAGCGGTCGCCACCGGCCGCTTCCGTGAGCAGGGGCGACGCCGCCGCGGCCGCATCGGAATCGGCACGGAGTTCGATGCCGTACGCGAGTACGACGACAACGACGACATTCGATTCGTCAACTGGCCGGCGACGATGCGTCTCGGCCGTCCGATGACCAACCAGTTCCGGGTCGATCAGGATCGCGACGTGATATGTGTGGTCGATTGTGGTCGCCTCATGGCGGCTCCACTGGGTGGCTTCACCCGGTTGGACGCCGCGGTCGACGCCGTGGCCGCCCTGGCGTTCACGGCCGATGAACTGGGTGACCGAGCCGGGGTGGTGGCCTTCGGGAACGGAGTGCTGCGCGACGTTCGGCCCATCCGGCGCGGGGGCGCCGCCGTTGTGGACGCGGTGCACGATCTCGAGCCGGAGGAGGGCGACGCCGATTACGAGGCCGCCTTCCGCCGCGTCGCCAGACACAAGCGGGCCCTGGTCGTCCTCTTCACCGACTTGCTCGACGAAAGCGCCGCTCTGCCGCTGCTCGAGGCGATCGATGTGCTCTCGCGCCGCCACGCCGTGATCGTTGCCGTCAGTACTGATGAGGACCTCGTAGCCGCGACCGCCACTCCACCCGAGTCGCTCCATGATGTTCTGCGAGCCTCGGTGGCCACCGGAGCGCTCAGCCAGCAGGCCGCGGTCGTGGCCCGCATCCGGCACCGCGGGGTTCGCACCGTCGAAGCCCGGGGGACCGGCTTGCCGGCAGCGTGTGTGGCGGCCTACCTCGAAACGAAGGCGAATGCCCGGGTCTGAGCCGGGCCGGGTTCCCTCGGACGCCCCCGCCAGATGAGGAACCAGTAGCCACCGCCGACGATCAGGCCCACTATCGCCATTGGCAATGCCGCCGCGCCGCTCCGGCTGACAAAGGCCTCGATCACGCCGGCGCCGAAAAACCAGGGAATCGTGCCGACGACGATCCTTATCGCGGAGTCGGTCTCGGCGCGGAGCGCCTCCCGCCGGCTCCGGTTACCCGGCTCCACCAGCGCCCAGCCCATCCGGAATCCGGCGGTGCCCGCGATGACGATGCACGACAACTCGAGGATGCCGTGAGCCGCCACGAGTTCGACGAAGAACGCCCCGTCGCCCTGAGCCACGAGCAATCCGGCGATCGCTCCCAGCACCAGTCCGTTGTTGACGAGTACCCAGGCGCCACCGATGCAGAAGAAGATCCCGACTGCGAACGCGAGTATCGACACGGTCACGTTGTTGACGATCAGGTAGGCCGAGAACTGTGCCTGCTCGTCGAAGCTGAGCCCGGCGTCGGTCCCGGTGCTGCCGGGGGACAGCACGTTGCGGAACTGGTCGGGCACGAGCCCGGCTGCCGCGCCCGGATCGGCCAGCGCCCACAGCGCGGCCAGCAGAGCCGGGACCAGCAGGAATGCCGCCGCAGCCAGAAGGGGAGTGGGGCGCGCCGCGATCAGCTGCCAGTAGCTCCTGGTGAGGAACGCGATGGGGGCGAACCCGCGGCGCCGCGTGTTGTACACGAGCTGTCGTGATCGGACCGCCAGGCTGGACAATCGCTGCGTGATCGGGTCGTTCGGAGCGCGGCGGCGGGCCCACGCCAGGTCGGCGATTGTGCTGCGATACAGTGACCCCAGTTCGAGCAGTTCGGAGCTCGAGAGGCGTTCAGGTCGACCTCGGGAGCGGCCGATGAGATTCTCGAGACGCTCCCAACGCGAGGTGCGTTGTTCGACGAAGCGTTTGAGGTTCATGTGGATCGCGATCGGTTGAAACTGGATACGCCTGAAGGGCTGGCGCTCGATCTGGTACTGGCGGGCCCCGGAACACGAGCCCTGGCGGCGCTGTTCGACCTCCTCCTCCAGGGCCTCGTCCTGGCCGCGATGGCGCTGATAGTAGTTAACGGTGTCGGCGGCTCCCTGTCGGCGGCGATCCTCCTCATCTTCAGCGCGGCCTTCGTTCCTGGCTACCACGTCTACTTCGAGACCCGTTCGGCCGGGCAAACGCCTGGCAAGCAGCGGATGAAGCTGCGGGTGCTGCGGACGGATGGCGGTGCCGTCTCGACGGCGGCGTCGCTGGTGCGCAACTTGCTGCGACTGGTCGATTTTCTTCCGAGCACCTACTTCGTTGGAGCCGCCGCCATCTTCATGACCTCACTGAACCAGCGTCTCGGCGATCTGGCTGCCGGCACCATCGTTGTCATCGAACCCGACAGAAGTCCTCGCCCCGACCTGCTCGCGATGCCGCCGCCACTCGTCCGTCGGACCACTGAAGAGCCCGCCTGGGACGTCACTGCGATCACCGCCGAGGAGGTCGCGCTGATCCGCGCATTCCTGGCACGACGCGCCACGCTTCCCCACGGGGCACGAGCGAAGCTGGCCGAGCAACTGGCCGATCGGGTCAGGGCTCGGGTGGCGACTCCCGGAACGTGGCCGACGGCTGAAACCCTGCTCGAAGGCGTGGTGCGTCGCAAGTCGGAGTCCGGCTAGCGAGGCGGCGCGTGAAATCCGGTCACCCGAGGGCGCGCTCGATCCGATCCATCGCTTCCTCGAGAACGACCCGGGGACAGGCGATCGTCATCCTGATGAAGCCTTCACCTTCGGCGCCGTAGGTTGCGCCCTGCTCGACCCAGACACCGGCGGCGCGCAACCGATCATCGAGTTCCGGCCCGCTGAGGCCGAGTGCCCGGCAGTCGATCCACAGCAGGTACAGCGCCTCGGGGCGGACCAACTCCAGCTGCGGTAGGCGGGTTGCCAGATAGTTCGTCACGTACTCGAGATTGCCGCTGAGGTAGCCCATGAGGCCCTCCAGCCACCCTTCCCCGGCGCGGTACGCCGCGGTGAGGGCGGTTGTGCCGAAGAGGTTCGCTCCGAACATCTCGTTCTGGTTGCGCAACGTGGTGTGGAAGTCGTCCCGGCGCCCCTGATCCGGGATGACGGTGAGCGCGGTCTTGAGGCCGGGAAGATTGAACGCCTTGCTGGCTCCGGTACAGACCACGAGCCGGCCGTGGTACTGCGGGCCCAGGCTGCCGGTGCTCACAAAGTCTGCCCAGTCGTACGTGAGATCACCGTGGATTTCGTCGCTGATCAACAGGAGCTCGTTGTTGGTGCAGATGTCGGCAACCATTCGAAGTTCCTCGACCGTCCACACCCTCCCCACGGGATTGTGGGGACTGCACAGAATCAGGGCCCGGGCGCCGGGCTCGGCGGCGAGTGCTTCGAGTTCGCCGAAGTCCATTTCGTAACGGCCGGCTTCGTAGCGGAGCGGGTTGTTCAGCAGGCGGCGCCCGTTGTACTCCACTGCCTGCGATATCGGGTGGAACACCGGCGGCTGCACGATAATGCCGTCGCCGGGGGCGGTGAAGGTCTGGATCAGCAGGTTGATCGCCGGCATGACCCCGGAATTCGTGACCACCCAATCGCGATCGATCGTCCATCCGTGGCGGCGCTGCGCCCACTCGATGATCGCGTCGTAGAAGGCGTCGTCGAGGCCGGTGTAACCGAAAACGCCATGCTCGACCCGTTCCCGCAGTGCCGCGGTCACCGCTGGTGCCGTGGGGAAATCCATGTCGGCCAACCACATGGGCAGGGGATTCGCCTCCTGGGGCGGGGCTCCGCCGGCCGGGGGATAGTCGACCCAGGCGCCTTCCTCCTCACCGAGCGACCACTTGATCGACCGGGTTCCCCTCCGTTCACGGGGTTCGTCGAAGTCGAACGTATTCATTGGGACCTTCCTAGTCGGAGCCCAGCTTGCTCCACATACCGTCAACAGCCACGTCGAGCACGGTCCACGCCATGGCGAGTGCTCCGTCGCGGATCGCCTGGTCACCGGCGGCCTTGATCGTCGCCGCCGCAAAACCGCGCTGGTGATTCACATGCGGCGCGGCGTGGATGTTGATCATGGGATGGAGGCTGGGTAGCTCATGGCTGACGTTGGCCATATCGGTCGAGCCGGTCTTGAAGACATCGGTGGGTCGACTGCGGGCCATGGGCCGTCCCAGAGCTTCGCTGTTGGCGCTGTACAGATCGGCGAGAACCGGATCGACCACCATATCGGTGTAGGCATTGCCCGGTCGGCTGACCTCCACTGTGCATCCGGTCGCCTTGGCCGCCGCCTCGAACTGCTCGTTCATGCGTTTCAACAGCGCGTCGAGCCGCGCCTGGGTCGCGGCCCGGGCGTAGAAGGACATCGACGTGTGCGGCGGAATGACGTTGGGGGCTCCCCCGCCGTTGGTGATAACCCCGTGCACCTTGTCACTGGCAAGCAAGTGCTGGCGCATTGTCGAGATGTTGACGTACGCCTGGACTGCGGCGTCCAGAGCGTTGATGCCGAGCTCGGGGGCGAATGCGGCGTGGGACTCCTTCCCGTGGAAGTCGACATCGATTTGGGCGATCGCCAGGAACGGCTTGTCAACGAGGTCGGCGGTCGATGGGTGGACCATGATGGCGAGTGCGCCGTCGGCGAACGCTCCTGCCTCGATCAGGTCGACTTTCCCGCCACCGGCTTCCTCGGCAGGGGTCCCCTGCACGCGCACGCGGATCCCGAGCTCGTCCGCCATGGCGGCCAGGGCGACGCCGGCACCACACGCCGCGGTTGCGATGATGTTGTGTCCGCACGCATGGCCCACCTCGGGCAGGGCGTCGTACTCGGCGCAGATGATGACCTCGGGCCCCTTGCTGCCGGCCCGGGCCGCAAATGCCGTCTCCAAGCCGAAGCTGGGGTACTCAACGTCCATCCCCTGGTCGCGCAGGAACTGCACCAGTCTGGCGGAGGTTTCCCGCTCCTCGAATGCGAGCTCGGGGTTGGCGTACATCCACCTCGAAATCTCCCGGAGTTCTCCCTCGATTGAATCGAATCGCTCGACAACGGCTTGCTTGCGGTCCACAGGTCCTCCTTCAACCATCGCCGAGGCTAGTGGCGCGTTGCGCTCCCGGACCAGGCCGGGCAAGGGGGCGAGGGGTGACATCGCCGGGCGCTCGGCGGAATGGGCGTTCGGGTACCCGATTTGGTGATCGGCGTGGGTCTTCCCATGGGCGATTGGGTGTGGCACAATTGTGGCCATGTCAAGTGAATCGCTGCGAACTGTGCGGGACCGCTTCTCTGAGTTCATCGAACGCGTGCAAGCACACCACGAGCGTGTCGTGGTCACCAAGAACGGGACGCCGGCGGCCGTCCTCATCAGCCCGAAAGACCTCGAGTCGCTGGAAGAGACCCTTGCGGTACTGGGTGACTCTGATGCGGTGGCTGAACTCATCGAGGCCCACCGCGCCTATCTGGAAGGCGACGTGGTGCGTGGGGTCGACGCCGTCAGGGCTCTTCGGCCCCGGTGACCGAATCCCGGTACGAGATCGTTGTTACTGCGTCCGCCGCGAGAGCGATCCGCGAGACGCTGCCTGAAGCAGTGGCGTTCGCTGTCATCGACTTCATCACCGGACCGCTGCTCGATAACCCGCGGCGAGTGGGTGCTGCGCTCCGCAACGAGATGAAGGGCGTCTGGAGCGCTCGACGCGGCACCTACCGCATCCTCTACCGCATCGACGACGACCGGCGAGAAGTCATCGTGCTCCGTGTCGGCCACCGCCGCGACATCTATCGACCGCAATGAACCACCCGCGCACGAGGTGCCTGCTCGGTTTGCCCCTGCGGGCGACTTGGACGCATATCTGGTGGTCGGCGCGAGGCCTGCCCAGTTCCGACTGGACCGTCTGCGAGCTGGGGATCGTCGGCGCCGCTGAAAGCTGCAGGTGGGTCTTCTCGCTGCCCGCATCGACTCGACTACTGGCGATTGCCAGGAAGGAGAACAGGGGCCAAGTACTGGCCCCATTGATGTCTTGTGTCGTCGGTGACCCACCAGGGTTCTGGCGTGAGAATGCACAACCAAGCGTGCCAGGTGCCGTCGCTCAACTCGGTCAGAGACGAGATCGGTGCGCTATCGACGGGAGAGTCCCCAGCGGCAAGCTGATCTGGATTGGGTCCGTTATCAGGGTGACTCGCGTAAGTGAGGATATGGGGGTAATCTGCCAAGGCTGCCCGGCTCGACGCTCTGATCCCGCTCGTGATCGACATCACCAACCCCACACCACGATTCGGGTGGCGGGGAATCGGGGGATGGGGCGTTATTGCGCGGCATTTGGTGGTCGGCGTGGCGCATCTCGGATACTGGCCAACACCGGCGAGTGAATGGACGACTCCCCAAACCACTCACAGCACGGCTGCGGATTTGAGAAGCCTGCTCGTCGTTTGCGAATTCATCGAGTATTCCTCACTCGATCGAAGATGATCAGTGTGTGGGCAGGTTGCGTTTCGTATCGCACTAGAGATCGCCGAAGCGTCCGATGGCGACGACAACTGCCACAAGGGCAAGCACCGCGTTGGTAGCGATCGCCTGCATCTCGCCGCGGCGGCGATGGGTGAGCATTGCTCCACTCATCAGGGCGACGACGCCGACGGCGGCGAGCGGCGTCAATACCCTGGCAAGGTCGAGCGCCCACGGCAGTACAAGACCCACGGCAGCTGCGACCTCAAGGCCACCGATCGCACGGATCGTCGAATCCGAGTAGGCCTCGACCCATTCCATCCGCGGCTCACCGAGCAGCTTCTCCTTACCCCGCCCCGCTTTCATGCCTCCGGCCATCAGCATTACTGCCGCAAGTAGCGCCTGCAGCACCCAGAGCAGAACGTTCATTTGGTCATCCTTTAGTTGCGAAGAAGAATTGATTGATCTTCGCAACTATATCATATTGCTTGAGTCACACAACTACTTTGGATATGCTGAATACATGGCCATAGAGCTTCGAACAACCGAGGCCTCGGCGACATGGCGTGCCTTGATCACCGCCTTTTCGCGGCTGGAGGGGATCCTTGCGGCCGAGATGAAGGCCGAGACTGGGATGGCGTTGGAGCGGTACGGCATCCTCTTGATGCTCGCTCAAGCTGAGGATGGCGCGATGCGACCCTCGGATCTTGCTGAAGCATTACCCATTACCAGAAGTGGAACCACTCGTCTCGTCGATCGCCTGGAGCAGGACGGACTGGTCGAGCGTCGCTCCTGTGAGTCCGATCGGCGCGGGAATCTCATCCTGCTCACCCGTAAGGGACGAGAGATCTTCCGCGAGGCTGGCCGGGTGCATCTTCGCGGCATCAATGAGCACATTGGATCACAGCTCACGAACGATGAGATGGATGAGCTCCGACGGCTCCTTGCCAAGCTCACCGACAGTCCGGGGCGCACGCCACCGCGCTGAGTCTCCGCATCGTCCCTTGCGGATCCGCCCAGCACACCAGACGGATGCAACAGTGTGGGCTCGAGAGTGACCGCGATCGCACTCGTAGTTCCCTGCGGGAATCCAGGGACATATCACTCACCCGCCAGAGCGATATCGGGCGCCCCTCAACGCCCGCTCGCCACCCGCCCATATAGCTCACGGCCCGGCGCAATATGGCGGTCCTACCGGCGCTCAGGAACCGGGCAGTTCTGAACCGCTCCGCGACGCGCCGTGGGGCGTGGTTCGACCGAGTGGGCGATATGGCGCATATCTGGCGATCGGTGTGCGTGTCGAATCGCCAGGCTGCGAGTCGGTCCGCTTGCTTTGTGTCATCAGATGGCTGTGGCAGGCTGTGCACATGACGTCGTGGATACTGGAGGTCGAGGGGGCGCTGAATCCAGAGCAGCGGGCCGTTGCGGAGGGGCTTGCGGCGATCCTCGAGCGGTTGAATCCACCACATCTCGACGTCGCTGGATCCTCCGTGGTCGCCGATGCCAACGGCCTTCACGTCACCCTGCTACATAGCAACCGCCCTGAGTTGCGGGTCGATATCGTCGCCGGCGGCGGTGGCGAGATCGTTGTTTCGTACGGTGAGGAGCATGAGCACTTCCGATCCGAGGACGCTGAAGCCGGAAGAGTGTGGCCCTTCCCGACCGAAGACCACATCCAAGCCACCCTGGCGCTGGTCGAGTGCTTGTTGACGGGCCGGATTGAGCTGCAGGTGTGGAAACGCCCGCTCGGAGTCAAGACCCGCTCCTACTGGATCAACGAGGACGGGCAAGCGGAGCTGTTCCTTCGCGGAGGCACCGCGGGCCCATACTTTGGGTGGTCACGAACGCCAGAGATCTACCGCTTCGATTACACACGACCTGATCCTTCCCAATGACCGATACCTGGCAGCCGACATAGCGAGCGCATCAAAGATCGTTCGGCGTGGTTCTACGACTGGAGCGTTACCGCAACAGAGTGGTTGACCCAAGTGTCATACATGATACGATCGCTGTATGACAATGTTCAGCTTCCGTGTGGACGACGATGAGGCCGCCGACGCGCAGCGGTGGGCGGAACGGCTCGGCGTCGACCGCTCCGAACTCCTGCGCGAGGCGCTCCATCGCCACCTCGTTCGACTCCGCGCCGAGGATGACGCTAAGGCGTGGACCAACCTGCCGCTCACGGCAGACGAGGCCGTGTTCAACGAGATCGCCGATTGGGGCCCCGCCGAGGACTGGTCGGATTGGGCCGATGCAGCGGGGTGAGATCTGGTTCGCTGCGACCCCCGGTGGCGACCGGCCCGTACTGATCCTCACCCGGGATCCACTTGCCGATCGGATCGGGTCGGTCGTGGTTGCCGCGCTGACCCGCGTGACCCGCGGCCTCGTATCAGAGCTCGCTCTGACTCCCGACGTCGATGGCGTGCCGACTGCATGTGTTGCCAACTTCGACAACCTGCACACGCTGCCGAGGGACTCGTTCCGGCGCCGGGTCACCCAACTCGGACCCGCCCGGCTGGCAGAAGCCTGCCGAACCCTCCGGGACGCAACGACCTGTTGACCAGGCAAATGCGACCCGGGCGCAGTCGTGAGTGCCGATCTCGGACACTCTGCGGGATGTGCGTTATGCGAGCAGATTTGGCGATCCGGTGCAGGCGGTCTCGCTACACCACACGGGCCAGAACAAGCTGGAATGGCCAAGACGACGCGAAAGCAGAACGGTGCGAGGAGTCTCACACCGGCGGCGGATGCTCCGGCCCGCTAACCGTCTCGGCTACGCGGAAGTTGGAGCGTCCGGATCTTCTGCGTGGCTGCGATCGGCCTCGAGGAGTTCGAGAATCCTGTCAGTGTCCTCCCGAATGGCTGCCACGTTGTTGAACATCACCACTGGCGGGAAGTCCTCGGGCATCGATTCCATATGCGCCTGCATCTTTTCGAAAATCTCTCTGCGCTTCTCGGCTCGCCGCGCTTCACGCTCTTGAGGAGACTCCGACGACTGGGCCTTCTTGGCGAGCAGGAGCGCCGCCAGCGCCGCACCCGAAGCCACACCAAATACTGCACTCTTCTTCATCTCACACCCCTCCGGTGTCGAGTTACGCTGAGCAGGTTCGCTTCCCCCCTTGGTTGGCAGAATCCGATTCTTGTCGAACCAGGGGGCAACGTCACAGCCGGTGGTCGGGTCCTGGACCAGAGCGCACGCCGAAGTGCATCGATATGGGCGGTCCTACTGTCGAGTTTCGACCATTGAGACGAGCTCGTCGCCGTCCAAGGTGATGGTGAGAATCCGCCTCTGTGTGCTGATCACGACGTTGAACGAGTAACTGCCATCACCGTTGTCGACAGCGTCGCCCGTTCGCTCAACGGAGACGCCGGAGCGAATGAAGGGAGTCCAGGCTTCGATGAGCTCGTCTCCGGCGAACTCTGTTCCGTCCGGCGCCACGAAGACCCCATTGGGGAGCACCATTCCGAACACGGCCTCTTCGTCCTGGGCGTTCCAGTCCGCAGCATATTGATCCAGGAACTGTGTTGCCCGTTCGGACTCCGAAGTGCTAGAGCAGCCGGAAGCGAGAACACCGAGGACAACAACGGCCACAACAAGCACTCGTCGCATTCGTCTCATACACGACGCCTCTCCCAGGTGGGTAGAGGTGCTTGACCGGGACGGCGCCGCCGGTCTGGGTTCCTCACCGAAGACACTTCGTCGTCCTTAACCCAAAACCCGAGCGAACGAAGTCCTATTTCGTGAGCGTGAGTATGTCACGGCCGAACACGATCTCCTAGCGAGACCTTTCGCGTTCCCCCGCGCGAGAACCGGCACTACCTATCCCGATATCTGGGAGGACACCGACCAAAGTCGCTCACGGGCAGCGCATAACGACGCACCGGGCAGATACGACCGACCCCCTCGACGGCGACCTCGATCCGGCGGTATTGGGTGGCACGGCCCGTCTACATAGCGCACCGTGGCCTGGCCCACTGGTGCCTCATCAGAAGGCCTCTGGCTCCAGGAGCAGCGGCTCGTGGTCGACGGCTGCAAAGAACCGGAGAAGATCGGCCGTCCCGATCGTCGTCGTCTTGGTGTTGTCGAGCGGGTGGAAATTGAGCGGCTCGTGTTCGAGCATCTCGCGGTCCAGTGCGACCCGGACGTTGCCGGCGGCGTCGTTCACCACTGCGAATGGCGTCACCGCCCCGGGAATGACGCCCAGGTAGGTCATCAAGCGCTCCGGACTGCCGAACCCGACCCGTCCGACGCCGAGTGATTCACCAAGTCGTTTTAGGTCGATCTTGCGGTCGGCGTCGGTTGTCACCAGCCACATGACTCCCTTCTTGTTGCGGAGGAAGAGGCTCTTGGAATGGCTTCCCGGCAGTGCCCCGCGTAGGCGCCGCGCCTCCTCGACCGTGTAGACGGGGTCATGGTCGATGGTCGTCGTTTCCAGGCCGAGTTGGTCGAGATAGTCGATCAGCGTCGCGGCCGTCATAGGTGTTTCTGTCACGACGCTGACGCTAGTCAGCTACGGCGGCAGCCGTGTTGGTTCGTGCCGAGACTTGGCCTCTAAGGTGACCGGCCGCATTAGTCTCCTGGCGATGGCCTCGATCACCTATCCACCGATCCCGATATTCGAGCTCGGTCCGCTCAACCTGTCGCTGCACGGCTTGTTTGCCGGGCTCGGGTTTGTCGCCGGTGCCGCGCTCATGCTCCGTGAGGTGCGCCGGCGTGGCTTCGATACGGAAGGCACGACTTCCGTGCTCACCTGGGCGCTGGTCGCTGCGATGCTCGGAGCCCGGTTCTTCACCGTGCCCGCTCATCTGGGTGATCCGGGCTACGGGGCAGACGACATCTTCGCTCTCGCCGGCGACTTTTCGATCCTCGGCGGCTATGCCGGCGGCATTATCGGCGGACTCATTCGCTTCCGAATGCTGAAGATGCCCGCTCTTCCCTATCTGGATGCCGCAGCAGCCGGCCTCGCCATCGGTGCGGTCGTCGGGCGCATCGGTGATGTCGCCATTGTCGAGCACCTGGGGTCGTCCACCAACTTCTTTCTCGGATACCTTCTCGAGCCGGGGTACGAACCGTCTCCGCAGCACTCGATTCTTCAGGACTTGTGCGACGCCGGCACGTTCTGCGGGCCCTATCACCCGACCGGCCTCTACGACATGATCGGCGCCGCCGTTCTGCTTGGAGTCATCTTCTGGCTGCGGCGGGTGTGGACAACCCGCCGCTACGGCCAGCTGTTCGCGTTCTGGATCGTGTGGTACGGCCTGCAGCGGTTCCTGATCGACTTCGCCCGCCTCTCCGCGGCGCGCGACGGTCTGGTGCTCGCGGACGGGACAGTGGTCGACGGGGTGATCGCCGACGGGGTGATGGGCATGTTCACCGGCAGTCAGTGGGGCGCTCTCGGCGCGGCGTTGCTCGGCGGAGTGCTCATGGTTTACTTCGGTCGTACCAAGCGGTTTGTCAATCGGGAGAACGATATCTGGTACGGCGCCCAGGAAGACGCCGAGCCGGTGGTTCAGGAGTCGGACCACTAAATCGGCAAGCCGGCTGGCCGATGGACTCTAGGTAGATACTGGAGGTCGATGCAGCTCACAATCGGATCCCGCATCCGGGATCGGCTGGCGACCTTGGTTGTCCTCTTCCTCGTCTTCCTTTCCGTCCTGTCGGTGGTGGGCACGCCGCGCGCCCACGCCGCGGGTGGTCTGACTTTCCGGTCCGACGCCACCTATACGGTCCAGGCGGAAGACGGATACGTGGGGGTCAACAACCACATCACGCTGACCAATGTGAAGCCCAACACGCGATCTGGCTACCGGATCACTGAGTACTACTACGACCGATTCCAGGTCGTCGTCCCCGACGAGGCAGAGGAAATCGTCGCTACCAGCGGCGGACGCGAACTGCGGTTGGAACTGACAGAGGAAGATGGCATGCGGGTGGCCGAGATCAGGCTCCGCTCGCGACTGTTCTACAAGCGGACCCAGACGATCGACCTGGACTTCAAGCTGCTTGGCGACACTCCCCGCTCCCACAGTGTGATGCGGGTGAACCCCGCATACGTGTCCTTCTTTGCCTGGGCCTGGGGAGATGACTCCAAGTCGAGTGTGACCGTGCTCGCGCCCGAGGGGTTCGAGCTCGAGTTCATGGGTGACGGGACTCTCTTCCCGACATCGACCGAAGAGCCCGGCATGCAGGCCTGGGCCCACACAGAGATCGAGAAGCCCTACGAGTGGTTCAGCGGGATCTCCGGCTCCAGAGACGAGGGCCTGGCGAAGACGGAGTTCACAGTGGGGCCGGCCGACATCCAGATGCTGTCCTGGCCCGGCGACGACGGCTGGACCGATACCGTGGAATCGACTTTGGAAGACGGCCTCCCCGCTCTCGTGGATGTCATCGGATTGGATTGGCCCATCGAGGACGATCTGATCATCCGCGAGTCGGTCGCCCCCAACCGTTTCGGCTATGCCGGTTGGTACTTCACCGAGCTCGATGAGATCGAGATGGGCGAGGAGCTGGACCGGATCGTGGTGCTCCACGAGGTGGCTCATGCGTGGTTCAACGATGAGCTGTTCGAGGAACGGTGGATCGTCGAAGGGCTAGCCAGCTCCGTCGCCGCCCATGTCGCTCGGGCCGAGTTCGACGAGAAGGAACTCCCCAGGCTGATTCGCTCGAACGCGGCGGACGCCGTGCAGCTGAACAACTGGCATGATCGCGGGAACAGCGACGAGCGCGAGGAATTCGCCTACAACGCGTCCTGGTGGATCATGTACAAGATCATCGACGAGGTTGGCATCGAGAACTTCTCCGAGGTGATCGTGGCGGCGGACAGCGACGTGATTGCCTATCGCGGTGCGGGCTACACCGAGAAGGTCGACCCGGACGATGACTGGCGACGTTTCCTCGACTTGGCGCAGGAGGTGGCCGGTTCGGAGTCGGCTCCCGAGCTCTTCCGCAAGTATGTGGTGCGGACACCGGAAATCGAGAAGATGGACGAACGCGACGAAGCCCGGTCGCGGCTCGAGGAACTCGAGAACGCGGCCGCCGGTTGGGTCACTCCAATAGTGATCCGGAGGCCGATGTCGGAGTGGGAGTTCGACGAGGCGCTCCGCGCAATGGATGAGGCAAACGCCGTCTTGTCGATGCGAGATCAGCTTCTGGAGAAGGCAGCCGAGGCCGACCTCGAGATTTCCGACGTTATGCAGACTCACTACGAGGCCCGCAACGGCACGTTCGACTACATCCTGACCTACGGCGAGGCCCGTATGGCGGCAATCGACGTGATCGAGGCCGCTGAGGCGGAATTGGCGATCGAACCCGATCTCATGACCCAAATCGGACTGTGGCGAAGTGACGATCCGAAGGAGCTGGCGGTGGCAGCCCGCGGCGCCTACAACGACGATCACCCGCGCCGGGCGGAGGCGCTGGCGAATCAGGCTGTGGCCGACCTGGCGGCGGCCCGGGAGCTCGGGGTGGAACGCACCCGCAACGCCGCCATCGCAGCCGGCGCTCTACTGGTGGTGTTGTTGAGTCTCATCATCTGGTGGGTCATGCGCAGGCGCCGCCGCAAGAAGCTTCGGATCGCCAGACAGGGCGTGTACGACGCCATCAGCACTGCTGTGGCTGAAGCCGGGGACGGTGGAGATCTGCCGGAGTCTGGTGACGGCACGGCATTGCCGTATCTCGGCGGCGAGCCGGCGATACCGGGTTTTGGGGACGGCCTGGCCGTGCCAGACCCCGAGGACGGCCTGGCGCTTCCGGATCCAGAGGGTGCTCCGGCTGTACCGGACCAGGGGGAGTACCTGCCCTCCTCTTGACATGTGAGTGATTACTCACATATCATGGTCGGCAATGGACGAGGTATTCAAGGCGATCAACGACCCCAGCCGGCGGCTGCTGCTCGACGAACTGTTCGAGCTCGATGGCCAAACGCTCGGCGAGTTGTGTCGCCATCTTCCCGAGATGACCCGCTATGGAGTTATGAACCATCTGCGGGTGCTCGAGGAGGCGGGGCTGCTGACCACCCGCAAGGAGGGCCGGACGAAGCTCCACTACCTGAACCCCGTCCCGATAAGGCTGATCCATGATCGCTGGATCACGAAGTACGCCGAGCCGCGAGTCGCTGCGATCGTCGACATCAAGGCTCGAGTCGAAGGAGGAGCTCAGCGTATGCGCACGCCGGACCACATCTACAAGGCATACATCAACGGCTCGCAGACCGAAGTCTGGGATGCCATCACCAACCCGGACAAGACAGAGCAGTATTTCTACAACACTCGCGTGGAGTCCGACTGGGAGGCCGGTAGCTCGATGAACTACTACTACGCGGCCAGTGGCGAACTTGCCTCGGACGGCGAGATCATTGCCATCGACGCCCCCAACAGAATCGAGTTCATGTTCCAGGCCCGCTGGGACCCTGAGCTGGTCGCCGAAGGCCCGGCCCGCGAGATCTGGATGCTGGCCGAGATCAACGGAATGGTCGAGCTGACCATCGAGCTATACGACACTCCGGCCGGCTCCAAGACACTCGACGACTTCAGCCAGGGTTTCCCCTACATCGTGTCCGGCCTGAAGTCGCTGGTCGAGACCGGTAAGGCACTTCCGCCCCCGTACTAGGGGGAGGATGTCTCTCCCCCCGTTTGACGACGGAGTCGGGAAACGTTTGGGGGGAGTGGCGACGAGGGACGAGGAGCCGAGGGGGGCCGCGAAGGCGCGAGACCGGCGTCCAGTGCGGTGTGCGCGCATGAAGCTGTCTGTCGTGATTCGGCTGCCCCTTCCGCCTTGCTGGCGCTCGTCTCCTCCCCTGCACTCGCTGCGCTCGCGAGGGGAGGAGACAGTCCTGGCTCTCCCCCCGTTTGACGACGGAGTCGGGAGTGTCGAAGTCGGGAAACAGTTGGGGGGAGTCCCCGACGAAGGAGGGGGAGGGGGGTAGCGGAGGAGCGGGACCTGCGTCTGGCGCGCAAGCTGTCTGTCGTGATTCGGCTGCCCCTTCCGCCTTGCTGGCGCTCGGCACCTCCCCCAGCACCCGCTGCGCTCGCCGGGGGAGGAGACTTCGTGCGACAATTGAGCTAGCGACGTTGAGGGGACGTAGAGATGCACGAGCAGTTCCAGGTTGTTTTCGACGCCGAGGATCCGCAGCGCTTGGCCGAATTCTGGGCCATCGCGCTCCACTACGAACTCGAGCTGCCCCCGCCGGAGTACGACTCTTGGGAAGAGTTTGCCGACAAGATGGGCATTCCCGAGGAGGATCGCGACAAGATGGCCGCGCTCGTCCCCAAAGGGAAGGCAGGCAACCGGATCCTGTTCCAGAAGGTGCCGGAGCCCAAGACGGCGAAGAACCGGGTCCACATCGACGTGCCCTGCGGCGTCGACCGGCATCTCCCCAAACTCGAGCGGCTTGCCGGAATCGAGGCCAAGGTCGCCGAGTTGGTGGAGGCCGGTGGCACGGAGGTGGGCTCCCGCTCGGAATGGGGCGCGGTGTGGACCGTCATGGCAGACCCGGAGGGCAACGAGTTCTGCGTCGTTTGAAAGGTTTCGATCAAACAGGACCTGATCGAGTTGTGGATGATGTGCGGCCTCCGGCCGCGCAACCTGTCGCAAAGCCGCACCGCTCAGGTCGCTGCGACTTTGCGATGGTGTTTCAGAGGTCGCACTGCGTCCGGCGCTGACTCTGGAGTTAGTTGCGGCGGCGGCGCATGAGCGGGCCGCTCTAGAACAGGAACGTCGCTATGACATACTCGTCGGAGTACGGCCACGTCACTAGTTGGTAGGTCTGGAGTCCCTCGTCGTTGTACGACATGATGCTGATGCCGATCAACTCGAAGGGCCTTCCGACCGCGTTGGTCCCGGACCAGGTCCAGAGGGAACCCCCGCTGGATCCATCCTCGGATATCCATGTGTGCCAGGTATCGATCTTGGCATCTGCGTCGCCGAAGAGGGTGTTGGTCCATGCCTCGCGCATCGGGACGGCGCCGAAGGCGGCATCGTCCATCACCGCGTCCGGTGCGAAGAAGACCATCAGCTGGTCGAGGAACTCGGCCTCGGTTCCGTGCGCCTGTGGGTCGGCGATCAGTTCCGTAACTGCATCGATCGTTGCTTTCGTTTTGTCGTACCTTGCGGCCGCGGTGGCGGCCTGGGTCGCCAGGGCATCCCGCTCCGCCGTCACTGCGTCGAGCTTTTGCGCGAGGGCGAGATATTCATCCGTGGTCGTTGCCGCCGCTGGTGCCGCGACCGCCGCGGCGAGTTGCTGCTCGAGAGCCGCGTACTCGGCGGATTCGGTCGGGTCGGCCGTGGAGCAACCGACAAGCAAGGTCCCGAGAAGGACGGTTGCTGCCAACGCCTCTTTCATCATCAGCACCTTTCACTAGAGCTTGGAGTTGCCATTTGGACCGAATTCCCGGTCCACTCAGGGGTCGGAGGGCGCCAGAATCTCGCTCCACACCCCAGTCTCGACGTCGAGCGCCCAGACCGGGTCGGTGTACCACTCGGGCGGTTCCCAACCTGACCACGACGCTCCTATCGTCAGCAACCGTCCGTTGATCGGATCGAACACCATGGCGTCGAGTATCCCTTCATGACTGGTCGGGGCTTTCGGCCAGCATTCCCAGTCGGCGATCGCCGGATTGAACCCGCACAGGTCGCGATTCTGACTGGAGAAGTGGGCACCATGCGGTCCCACGGCGTGGATGAGTGTGGCAAAGCCGCCGTCGATGGGCGGTGGCTTCATATCGAGCTCAGTGGCAGCACCGCTGCGCGGATCGATCAACAGGGTGCCGAACTGGCGAATGAAGATGAGTCGGTCGAGCTCCGCCGAGTATCCGAGCAGCGGGCCAGGATCCTTGGGAAGCTGGCCGACCGTCGTCCAACTGGCACTGTCGACGTCGAACGCCTTGAGCATTCCTTCTTCCTCAACGAGCACCAGGCCGGAGAGCGGGTCATAGACGCCGCTGGCGAATACCCATGTCCCGGTGTTGGGAACCTGTGTCCAGGCGTTGGTCCCTGGGTCGTAGATCGAGATTGACCCGTCGAAGCCGATGATTCGATCCGAGTCAACGTCGTAGGCGAGTCCGCTCCAGGCGTCGCCGCTGATGACTCCGGAGGCTTCCAGGTCGGTCCACGTGTTGGAGCACACGTCGAACGCCCAGGTGTCGCCCAGAGCATCGCCGTAGATGACGCGGCCCCGCGTAGAGTCGAACGCGGCCGCGTCGTTACGGACATAGCCAGGCTGGGGTCGCCGCTGGCCGGTGACTCCGGGTCGGGTTGGGTCCGTTCCCGGAGGGCAGGTCGCGGCCGGGGGAGTTGGCTTGGCCCGCGTCGTAGCCAGAATCGGGTCCCACCCAGTGACCGGGGCCACCGTGGTTGTGGTCGTCGTGACCGCAGCTTCGGCGACCGGCACAAGAAGGCGGGTCGTCTCGGCGCCATCGAAACCGATGATTCCCGGCGAGCCGGGCTCCGAAGAGATCGGCGCCGGCATCCACAGCGTCCCCCGGGCGTCAACGGCCGCTCCGAATTCTGAACCGGACACGTCCGGGAACCCGGTCCAGGAGGCGCCGTCGAATCGGGACACGCCACCCGCGGCGTGAACCGCCCACACCGTGCCGTCCGGGCCGACAGTGACCCAGGCGGCGTCGTTCAGCAGCCCGTCGGATGTGGTGAACACCGTCCAGTCGCTGCCGTCGAGCCTGGCCACGCCTGCCCCGGCGGCGCCGCCGTCGCTCTCGGAGCCGGCCCAGACTGCCCCGTCGAGAGCCACCGCCACGTTGAAGGCGAACCCGTCGGGCAGATTCCCACGATGATTGATCCACTCCTCACCATCAAACGACAGCAGCCCCTTGCTCATGTTGGTGGCCGCCCACAGAGTCCCATCCGGAGCCGCGGCCAGGGAGGCCGACCATGCTCCGACTCCACGGAGATTGGGAACCGCGGCAACCTGCCACTCGGATCCGTCGAAACGGTAAATCTCATTCTCGCCTCCGACAGTCCACACAACTCCATCCGGGTCGATCACCATTGCCGGGCCATCAACACCGGGTGGAGCCGCGAAGGTCTCCCAGGTTCCATCGAAACGGGCCATCCATCCCGAGCTGGAGGCCCATACGATTCCGTCCGGAGCGATAGCGATTCGTTGTACGCCATTCGTTGGAAGGCCGTCAGCAGTTGTGTATACCTCTGGGGTCTCCTTCGCGATGTCCCAGTGGACGACTCCCCCCGCCGTTGCCGCCCACAGCGAGCCGTCGGCGGCAGCGGCCACATCCCAGACCTCATTCATGGTGTTTGACGCCGCAGGCGTCAGATCAACGGTCGTGACTGGCGGCGGAGTGACGGGCGCAAACGGTTCTGGGCCGGAGAAGGGCCGCAACGACCACAGAGCCACTCCAACGGACACCAGCAGCAAGGCCGCCACTCCGGACGCCACCGCCAGACCTTTGCGCCTTGTCACCAGCCGGGTTGCCTTGCCTGGTGAGGCGTCACGGCGAGCAGCCGCCAGGACCGTATCGGCGCCACGCGGATCGCCGCGCTCGGCGAGGTCCGTCAAAGCCCGCGTCAGTTCCTCAGCCACCGGCGACCTCCCCGCTCAGCTCAACAAAGAGACGACGTCGGCCTCGGAGAGCCCGCTTGCGGGCGGCGGCTTCGCTACACCCCAACATCCGACCGACCTCGGCATAGCGAAAGCCCTCGATTTCCGACAGGTAGAGCACCGCTCGTTCCTGGGTGGGCAGCCGCGCCAAATCGGCCAGGTCTGACGGGTATGAGTCGGAAGTCGGCCCGGACTGGGATGCCAGCCGACCCAGTGCCCGTCGTTGCACAGCGAAACGCCGCCGCTGGTTCGATGCCAGGTTCAAGATCGTTCTCCGTAGATACGCGCCCGGTTCCTTGAGGTCGGTCAGCCGCTGCCGTCGGAGCACTCGAGCAACCGCCTCTTGCACAAGATCGTCGGGGTCAATCTCAATTGGCCCGACTACGGCGGCAAAGCGACGGAGAGAGGGATAGAGCTCGTCAAAGAGCCGGGACTCATCATCGGGTTGTGCCACCCGGGGCCCAGTCACTGCACTGTCCCTTTCTCGCCTTCTGCCATTAAGACACCGGACGACCCGGTTTCGTGCCGAGAAGAAGCGCGGATCCTGACGACAGTCTCATCACGGCCGGTGGCCGTCGCTCAAAGCGTTGCGGCGAGCATCTCGGCCCACTCTTCCATGAGTTCGACGAAGCGTTGCGAGAAAGCGCCGCCGGGGTCGCCCGGACAGCCCGTTGCCTGCCGCTGCATCGTGTGGCCGACGCCGGGGATGGTCTCGACAAGGTAGTTCTGATTGCCGGCCGCCTGGAGCGCCGCTTCGTAGGCGGCGGCCCCTTGGACCGGATCGATGTTCTTGTCCATCTCCCCGAAGACCGCCAATACGGGGATGGTCGTGTGCTCGATCACGTCAATCGGATTGAGGTATGCATCGATGTCGGGTGGCCACGGCTGCCATTCATCCTCAGTCGCGGCCGAGGTGCCGACGAACTTATCGGTCCCTGGGATCCCCAGAAGGATTTCCATGGCTTCCGTGTAGAGCCCGTAGGTCGTTCCCTTGGCAGCCTGGGCCCCGTAGATTTCCACCAGCTCCGCGTCGGCTGCTGAGAGCCCATCGCAGGCAAGTTGCTCGGAGATCTGGAATGCCATCTGGTCGATCGAGTCCTCGCCGCCACCGCTCACGACCACCATGAAGGCGATGTCGGGATTGCGCTCGAGGGCCAGCGGCATGACCCAGCCGGCCTGGCTGAGGCCCCAGAGCCCAATACGAGAAGCGTCGATGTCCGGACGCTCACCGAGGACCTCGATTCCTTCCAGGAGGATGGCGGCCCGGGCGGTCAGCGTGTGCTCTTCTTCGAATACCCCGGTTGACGCCCCGCTCCCGGGCTTGTCCCAGGAGAAGATCGCAAATCCGGGCGCGCCAAACGTGCGCTCAACGGCTGAATAACCCGGTGTGCTGTCCCTGGCTTGCGGACCCGACCCGCTGACGACGATCACCGCCGGGTGAGGCGGGGGCGTGCCGGGCAAGACGAGGTCGCCGACGAGTTCGAAGCCGTCAACCTGAAACCGAATCTCCTCCGTGATCGTCTCCCCGGGTGCGACTGGGCTCGGCGCCGGCTCAGTGGAGCTCGGCGGCAGAGTCGTGTGCGTCGTGCCGGATGGCGTCGAGGTCGTCGCCGCAGTGTCGGTGGTTTCGCCGCTTCCGCATGAAGATACGAGGAGAGCACAGGCGGCTATCACGAACGCTATCGGCCGGGACACCTTGATTGCACAGCCTTTCTTGCAGGCGGCTCGACGCCCCGTGGCCACCTGAAACCGTGTCGTCACCTACATGGTGTGACCCGCCGCCCGGCCCCGCTAGGGCCACTATTCCCTAGGTGATTGAGCGTGTTGGCTAGAGGCACCCCTCGGTGAAAGCGACGCCGGGGAGGATGCCGGCCCAGTACTGCGAGACCGCGCCATCGTCGAGGACGAAGATGGCGCGGTAGTCGAGGTCCGCCTCATCCTCCGGAACGAACTCGAATGCGGTGCCGCCGCCGGCAAGACCCTCTGTCGGTTGGAGCTGGTCGGGGAACATCGCCTGCAACTGGTCCTCGGAGGTTCCGATGCCCGCGCCCGACCGGGTCGTAGCCTTGCTGTCTCCGCGAACCTCGACTCGAACGATCACGTCATCGAGGACCATGAACGAGACACCGGCGTAGTCCGGCTGATCGGCCGGTGCCGACACGTGGTAGCAAGTGTCCGAGACGTCGGGATTCGGCTCACCCTCGAGCGTGAAGCCGGCTTCCTCCGAGGCCTCCTCGACCCCCATGCCGACCCTGATGGCACCCATCCCGCCCGTCGTCACGAAGATCGTCGAGGGAGCAAGCGTCACGCCCGGCGTTCGAGTCGTTGTGGTGGTTGTCGACGAAGTTGACGTCGTGCTGGTGGTCGCCGTGGTGGATGTGGTCGAAGACGAAGTGGCGGAGGATGACGGGGGGTCGGTCGCCTCGTCTCCGGAACAGGCGGCAGCGAACAGCGCGAGAACCGTCAGCCAGGGGATCAGCCGAGCACCCATACCCCGGATCGTACACAGAGCCGACGGTCCGGCGCTGAGCGGCAGCCGCGAGAGCCTCGGAACCCAGACCTCAGACGAAACGCAGCAGCGAATCGCGATGGCGGGTCTTGAACTTGCCGTACCAAAGACAGAGGGGATATAGAGCCAGCAGCCCGCCCAGCCAGTAGAGGTACATGGCGCCGATACTGGTTCCATCCGGTGCCAGCCAGGAACCCATTCCGCTGTAGAGGTAGAGGTGGGTGATGTAGAAGAACAGCGGGACCCGCCCGAGAACGGCCAGTGGCTCGAGCAGCCTGGTCCCGCGGCCGCGGACGCGAGCGAACAGCCCCAGGAGGATCAGGTTCACACCCATCGTGAGCAGAGTGAATGTCATGGCCGGCGGGTACTTGACGACGTTGAGGTAGCCGATCCAGTCGTCGCCCGCTCGGGGGCGGATGTTTCCAAAGCCGTCCGGAACCCGCAGCACTGCGTATCCGACAAGCAAAGCGATGCCGAGGCTGAGGGACCTCTTGAACGCCCCATCAGGGTCTGCGACGAACCATCTCCCGAAGGCCAGGCCGAGGACCACAAGCTCCAGCCAGGGCAGAATGGGGTAGTTGGACCAGTAGAAGTCGCTACCGCCGCTGTAGGCGAAGATCAGTCCGAGTGGCTCGCCGAAGTTGGTCCCCCACAACGACGGATCAGGGTGGGTCAGTTCGATGCCGACGAACAGGAGAATCGCGATTGCCGCGAGCCGGCCGGGCCGGAGCCGGAGGAGCAGACTCCCCAGGATCATTCCGCCGCCGAGGGCGATGAGCACTCCCTGGTAGACGGCGGGGAACGTCTGGGGACTGGTTTTCCAGGCAAGGTTGATCACCGTGAGCTGTAACCCGATCAGCACCAGCCCCCGAATCAGAAAGTGGGTGACGATGGCTCGCTCGGACCACCCGCGGGCGCGGCGTGAGGCGGCGAAGAGAGCCATGCCCGCTCCCATCAGAAACACAAACCCGGGCGCGGCGGGATGGGTCACGAGCCGTGTCAGGAAACTGGCTGCGTCACTGTATTCGGGAAAGGCGCCGCCCCAGTGTTCCCCGGTCGAGTGCCGTTGGGCCACGAAGTAGTTGGCGTGATCGAGAGCCATAAGGACAACGATGAGGCCCCGCAGATGATCGAGAGCCAGGTTGCGCGGGCTCTTCATCGTGAGGTCGGCGACCGGCGTTGTAGCCATGATCGCCTCGAACTCTATTCCACGAGGCGAAAGACAGGGTGGCGGGCCGCTTCGGCGACAAAGGTGGCGACGTCGTCGTCCGGCATGGCGTCGAAATAGGGGCGGACGATCTTGATGTCCTTCATGTACTTCTTGAGGACGGGCCCGGCTTCGTCCGCTCCGACCTCGGTCACGAGGATCGTTTCATCAGAACCGCGGCGCTTGAGGTTGGCAGCTGCATCGGCCCGTAGGTTGTGGACCCAGCCAACCGCGCCGTACGGTGCCACCAGGTAGCGCTGGTCGCCCAACGTGGCCAGCGTCACGGGTGTCGAGCGGGCCTGGCCGGACTTCCTTCCGGTCGTTGTCAGCGTGTAGGTGCCGTCCGCCAGGCCCAGCCGTGTTAACCAGCCAACAATCCGGTTGACCCTCCGCACCTGACCGGTCACCTTGTATCGCTTGGCCATCTTGTCCTTTCGGGCCGCATCGTATCTACCCGGGCCCCGGTCGATATACGTCACCCCCGAGATACTTCAATCCCGAGTCGGGCTGCACCGTCACGACCCGGTGCCCGGGTCCCAGCTCCCGGGCCAGTCTCGTCGCGGCGAGGATGTTGGCGCCGCCGCTAGGACCGGTCCAAACTCCTTCGGTCATGGCCACACGACGAGCCGTCGCGAAGGCATCTTCGGTGCTCACGGAGTCGAGGCGATCGTAGACGTCCGGGGTGATCATCTTCGGGACAAAACCGACGCCACCGCCTTCGATCCGGTGGGTGCCGGCAGGTCGACCGGCAATAACGGCAGATTCCGCCGGTTCGACGATGGTTCGGATCATGCTCGGCCACGCCTCCCTGAGCGGCGTCGTGGTCCCGACGAAGGCGCCACCGACTCCAACGTACAAACATGCCCCATGGATCTCGCCGGGCAGCTGGTCGAGAATCTCGGTACCGATTCCCTGGTAGCCGTTCAAGGTGTCGAAGTTGTTGAACTGGTCGGTCGCGTAGCCGCCGGTCTCCTCGACGATCTCTGCGGCGCGGGTGATCATCTGCGGAATCAACTCGGGGTGGATGCCGTGGTCGCTGTGAATCAACTCGAGGTCGGCCCCGAACGCCCTCATGGTCAGCAGCTTCTCCTCGGCGAATGCGTTCGAGCTGACGATACGCATCGGATATCCCTTGATGGCACACACGAAAGCCAGTGAGCTGCCGGTCGATCCTCCGGTGTACTCGACCACCGTCTGGCCCGGTGCGAGATCGCCACGCTCTTCTGCGGCCTCGATCATGGCGAGTGCCATGCGGTCCTTGTACGAGCCGGTCGGGTTGGACGCCTCGAGCTTCACCCATACCTCGCCGGCATCAGGTCCGGGAAAGCTCGAGAGGCGGACGAGTGGGGTGTTGCCGATTCCGGCAAGAGCCCCGGGTCGGGCCGCCATCGATCCTCCTGTCGCAGCGTCGGGCGCCAGGATATCCGCCGCCGGCTCGTCTTGTCGGCGACTCGAGCGATCAGGTCGTGCGAGTTACTTACGTCCCGCCGTGTAGCTCCGATAGACCGACAGCAGCGCAGCCTTCTCATCGTCGGTGAGAATGGGGTCGGCCTTGATGGCGTCTTCGGTGGAGGTCGGCGGGACCGCGTCGTCATCCTCGTCGAGCAGGCCGGCTTGCTCCAGCAGCGTCTCGGGAGCGATGCCCAGTGCCTCGGCCACGCTGCGGAGCACTCGGATCGAGGGCTCGTGGAGACCTCGCTCGATCTGACTGAGATAGGCGTTGGAGACATCGGTCATCTCCGAGAGCTGGCGCAGGGAGAGGCTCGCCAGATTGCGTTGTGCCCGGATGAAACCGCCGAGCGCCTCTTTCTGTTTCTGCCACGCGTCGCCGGTCATGATGGCCTTTCCTCAGGGATCGGTTATGCAGAAAGCCGCAGGAGCGTTGCCCCTGCGGCCTTCACAGTAGTGAGACTGCGGTGGTTCTAGGCCTGAACCTTCGCCGCCGTCTCGAGGACCTTGCGGGTGAACGTCCGCTGGTTCTCGATGAGTGCCGCGCCGAATCCGTACATACCTTCGAACGCGTCGGCACGAACCTGGTACATGTCGGCGAGTCCGGGGATCGCCGGAACGTCGAGCTTGCCGACCCCGTCGAGGAACGACTTGTAGGTCTTGAGAACGAGGTCCTGTGTCTGCTCGGCGGCTCCGAGGACGAGTTCTTGAGTGGCGCTCAAAGCGTCATCGATGACGGTGGTCGCTGCAGGCTTCTTGGTGGCTGCCATGGAGTCACTCCTTGTTGATAACTATCGTGGAACTACGATCAGTATATCAATCATGCACACTCTGTCAAGCAGTCTGCGTGGTTTATTGAGCAGACGTGAGGGGATTCGGATCGGCGGCCTCACATGTACAGTCCACCGTTGATCGAGTAAACGGCGCCGGTGATGTAGGCGGAGTCTGGATCAACCAGGAACTCGACAACTCTGGCAACCTCGTCCGGCGTTCCGAGTCGGCCAAGCGGAATCTGCTCGACGATTCCCGCCAGGATGTCGTCGGGGACCGCCTTGACCATCTCGGTCTCGATGAACCCCGGGGCGACCGCATTGACCGTTATGCCGCGGCGGGCAGTCTCCAGGGCCAGCGACTTGGTCAGGCCGAAGAGCCCGGCTTTGGCCGACGCGTAGTTGGCCTGACCGATATTGCCTTTCTCGCCGATCACCGAGCTGATGTTGATGATGCGCCCGCTACCACGATCGAGCATGCCCTGGATGACTCCGCTCGACATGTAGAACGCCCCGTTGAGGTTGATGTGGACCACGTGGTCCCACTCTTCGGCCGTCATTCGGCGCGCCGTCTTGTCGACCGTGACACCTGCGTTGTTGACGAGCACGTCGATCTGGCCGTGAGCCTCGAGGACCTCAGCTGTCACCCGTGCACAATCGTCGGCGTTCCCGATGTTTCCTTGATGCAGGGTGATCTGAACCTCGGGATGCTCGTCTCGCAGCCGCTCCGCGGCAGCTGCATCACGCGAGTAGCCGACGGCCACGTTCATGCCGCGGGCGATCAGTCGCTTGCTGATCGCCAGGCCGATTCCGCGGCCACCTCCGGTGACAAGGGCGAGTTGGCCGGCCATGTTCGTCATGGCGTCTCCTTTGCGGGGTGGGCGTCGGGCCGTTCAGTCTATGGATTCGGTTCAACGTCCGCTCGGTGCCCGGAGGCAGCGGCAACGCGACGGGGCCGCCCCGGAGGGCGGCCCCGCGTCTTTCGCCAAGCGATGTGTGCTAGAGGCTTGGCTGTCCGTTACCGGTGCTGTCGCTATTGAATATTTCGCCGATCACGCCGATCGAGCTCAGGATTCCACTCATCTCCATGGGGAGGAAGAGCTTCGTCGACTGGCCGTCGGCCACCTGCTCGAGCGCCTTCAGATACTGAATGGCGATGAGGTCGGGCGTCGGATCGCCGTTGTGAATCGCTCCGAAGACTCGCTCGATCGCCTGGCCTTCACCTTCGGCGACTGTGAGCTTCTGGAACTTCTCAGCCTCGGCGACCTTCTTGATGGCCTCCGCCTGGCCCTCAGCCTCGAGGACGCGAGCCTGCTTGACACCCTCGGCTTTGAGGATGGCCGATCGCTTGTCACCCTCGGCTTCGGTGACGAGAGCACGACGATCGCGCTCCGCCTTCATCTGGCGGTGCATGGCGTCGGTGACGTCGGCCGGCGGATCGATCCGCTGGATCTCGACGCGTACGACCCTGGTTC
This sequence comes from uncultured Acidimicrobiaceae bacterium, assembly GCA_947258375.1. Lineage (GTDB taxonomy): Bacteria > Actinomycetota > Acidimicrobiia > Spongiisociales > UBA5794 > JAHEJX01. Next base: position 56,765 of record CAMYIJ010000003.1, on the reverse strand, counting down.
CCCAGACGTCGGTCGCCTCGTCGAGGATCTCCCGCAACTGAGCGTTGATCGTGTCGCGAGACGTCAGTGCGTCGTCGAGATCCATGTCGCCGACGACGTTACGCAGGTTGGTCTGTGCCAGCTTCGTGGCGGCAACGATGAAGTTGGCCACGTTGTACTTCAGCTTCACGGGGTCCGTGGCCTGGTAGTAGACGACGGCGTCCACAGTCACGACCACGTTGTCCTTGGTGATGACCTCCTGGGGCGGAACATCCACGACTTGCTCGCGCATATCCACCCGGCGGAGGTTCTTGATGAACGGCATGACCCAGCGCAGGCCGGGACCAACCGTCTTCTCGTAGCGCCCGAATCGCTCGATCAGTCCCAGTTCCCATTGCCTTACCAGCTTGAAGCCGGTGGCGGCAACGACGAACAGCAATGCGAGGATGGCGCCAAAGACACCTACAAATGCCATGTTCTTCCTTTCCGTTTTTCACTCTTCGATTCTCAAACTGTGGGATCAGACTTCGTCTATAGGGGCGACGATAAGTCGGGTACCTCTCACTTCCACGACTTTGACCTCGGCACCCTCCGGGATCTCGTCGGCGAGGTCGGTGCTCGCCCGCCAGTTCTCGGCTTCCATCCGGACCCTCCCAGTGCCTTTGGCCCGAGAGACGGGTACTAGGACTGTGCCCGTCTTGTCGGCGTAGCGGTTGGCTCCGACCGGCGGCTGGTCATCATCGGTGTCCGTGTAGCGCTGCAGCCCGATGAGTGCGATCACGCTGATCACCAGAAAGGAAATCAGTGTGACGGCGGGCGGCACGTTGAGGAACGCCATGGCTGCTGCTATGGCCGCACCTATGGCGAACGGCAGCAGGAAGAAGCCTGCGGTGAGGATCTCCCCCACGAAGAGCAGTAGCGCTCCCCCCAGAAATGCCCATTGCAGAATCTCATTGTCCATGTCGTCCTCCTTTGGTGTAAATATCAAGATCGCGGCTGCGATCGCCGCGATCGCCATCATCGAAATCAGCATCTGCGTATTCGGCGTCATGCCGCTTCGCGGTACGTGGTCTCCTACGACCATCGGCCGCCGATAGGTTCGCGCCCACTCTTCGGCGAATTCATTCAGGTCGGGCCCGATGACGGCGGAAGGCGTCTTGCCGGCGCCGGCGGCTTCCTGGAGATGTGACGCCAGCTCTGCTTCCATCTCCTTGATTGCCTTGCGGGGGACGTGAGTCGAGGACCAGTAGCGCTTGCAGCGATCCACGACCTCTGCAATACCTATCTGCTCAGCCATGGCTTCCTCCGTTGTGGCCATCAAGTACTCCTCCAACCCCGGCTGACAGCCGGTTCCACTCCTCGCTCCAGTCGGCGAGCTGTTGTCGGCCTGACTTCTCTATTCGGTAGTACTTCCGGGGCGGCCCGCCGGCTGATTCGACGAAATAGCCTGCGATATAGCCCTTCTTCTGTAACCGACTCAGCAGCGGATAAATGCTGCCTTCGCTCACCAGCTCCAGGCCTTTCTGTTGCAGCTTGTCGACCATTTCATACCCGTAGCTCGGCTCTTCTGCGATGAGCGCGAGCAGCACCATGTCGAGAACACCTTTGAGGAGCTGTGAGCTGTGTTCCACTCCAGGTCCCGTCCAGTCGATAGCGTTCGGTCATCGGTGCGGTTTGACCCTGGTGGGGTCTGCGATCGCCGAAGCACTGGGCGAGTATCGGTCTACCGTTGAATCCAAGTGTCCGGCTATCCCGGCTACCTTGTGTTAAAAGGTATCACGGATAGCAAGGGTTTGCAAGGGTGGTTTCGCACTATCTGTGAACTTTGCGACGCCCTGTGGGTCTAAGTGCGGGGCCAGGGGTCGGCGGGCCGATCGGTAGGAATCTGTCGCCCGGCGGGCCACAATGGGCCCAGCCGGGGCGACAGGATCCGGTCGAGACAGGTTTGGTGAACACATATGGCGGATTCCTCGATGTCGAGCAAGGTCGGCGCCATCGTTATTGCCGGGGTGTTGATACTGGGCGCCTTCTTCATCGGCAGCGCATTCAGTGGCTTCAGCCTTTTTGGTGGTGGTGAGGAGTACACCGACGTCGGGCAGTCCGTTGTCGAGCAGGTACGCAATGTGGCGCAACTGACGACGGTTGAGGTCATCGAGTCGACGATGATCGAGAAGGGCAACGATTTCGGTTGGCTCAACTGGGCGCGGGGCGATCGGATCTTCATGTTCGTGGTCGCCAAGATCGGCGCCGGGATCGACTTCGAACGGTTCTACGAGAGCAGTTTCGATGTCGACACCGAGACCGGCACCGTGACGGTTGAGCTGCCCGCGGCCGAGATCACGTATATCTCTCTCGACAACGAGCAAACGCAGGTGATTGATCGCAGCACCGGGGTCCTGACCCAGGGCGACCCCCAGCTCGAGTCCGATGCCCGCCAGGTGGCCGAAGACGTGCTCCAGCAGTCGGCGATCGAGGCGGGGATTCTCGAGCGGGCGGATGAGAACGCCCGATCCGTGATCGAGGGGCTCCTGCTCGAGCTGGGATACACCCGAGTCGTGTTTGTGGAAGGCTCCGCAGGCAGTTGATCGTGTCGGATGTAGTGACTCAGTTGCAGCTGCGGTCGTGCCGATATCGACAAGAATGGACCTCATGACGAGCATCTTTGATCGCACGATTGGTCGGTTCCGCCGGGCGTTCCGCCGCGATGCCGGCACGAATGGATCCCTCCCGGCGGGATTGACGCCGGATCTGCCGGACCTGGAACCGATCCGTGATCGCATCGGCCGTACCCTGGCCCAAACCAATCCGGTTACCGCACGAACGCACGCCGCCGAGCTCGGGGAGATATATCTGAAGCTCGACGAGGTCGGCAAGTCCCGCTTCCTCCAATTGCTCGCCGATGACTATGCGGTCGATGATCCTGCCGTCGAGGATGCGATTGCCGCCTACCAGGCGGCGACGACTGCCGAGGACAAGGAATCCACTCGCCTGGAATTGCGCCATGCGCTGCGACCCCCGGCCGTGCGATTGCTCACACTCTTCAACGGGCTCGAGCAAGGAACCAAGTTCGTCGTCGACTTGCGAGCCGATTTGCGGCGAATCCCGGACAGGTCCCCAGCCCTGGTTGGGCTCGACCGCAATATCGCCCACCTGCTGCGCGGCTGGTTCGATATCGGGTTTCTCGAACTGCGGGCCATTGATTGGAAGACCTCGGCGGCGGTCCTCGAGAAGCTCATCGAGTACGAAGCCGTCCACGAGATAGCCGGTTGGACCGACCTGCGCAATCGGATGTCCGAAGACCGGCGCAATTTTGCGTTCTTCCACCCCCAGATGCCCGACGAGCCCCTGATCTTCGTCGAGGGAGCCCTCGTTGAGGGAATGGCAGATCTGCTACCCATCTTGCTCGACCCTGATGCCCCGCTCACCGATCCGGCCGCGGCCGACACCGCAATCTTCTACTCGATCTCCAACTGCCAAGCCGGCCTTGCCGGAATCCCGCTCGGCGACTTCCTCATCAAGCGGGTTGTTGCTCGCCTGTCCCAGGAGCTGCCCCAGTTGAAGCGGTTCGCCACGCTGTCACCCATCAGGGGATTCCGCTCGTGGCTGCTGGCTCAACCGGCGGACTCTGATCGTGCCGACCTGGAACCGCTGCGGCCTCTCCTGAACGATCCCGACATGTTCACCACGCCGGCCTCGCTCGAGCCCTATAGGGAAGATTTGCTCCGCTGTTGTGCCCACTATCTACTCCAAGCCAAGCGTCCCGACGGGCAGGTCGAAGACCGGGTCGAACACTTCCACCTGAGCAACGGGGCCCGAATCGAGCGCGTCAACTGGATGGCCAATCCATCAGCGAGCGGAATGGAGCGGGCATTCGGCATGATGGTCAACTACCGGTACGACCTCGATCACATCGATTCCAACCACGAGAGCTACCTCGGTTCAGGTGAGGTCGCCCACGCCTCGTGCGTCTCGGACCTGCTCTGAGGCCCGGCCTCAGGAAGAGGTGTCGCCCAGGAAGTACTCGGGGGGGATCGTGAAGTTGAGCTGGCCACGGACCCGATCGATAACGGTCAGCCGGTCGCCCTGGATCTCGAGACCGTAGGGTCGGAGCAGAGCTCCGGTGGAGTCGCGCCGCGTCGCGTCCACTAATCCGACGATGCCCAGATAGCGACCCGACTCCTCGAACACGTGAACGATGGAACGTTTGTTGTCGGCCATGTAGAGGAAGCCGTTGTCCCCGATCACGACATCGGTCGCTTCTGACACGTTCACGGCGCCCGGGACCATCTCGAACATGGCGAGATGGCGGCCCGCCGGCGAGAGCTTCTGGACTCGGCCGACGGTGAACTCGGCGATATACAGGTTGCCCGCGCTGTCAACCGTGAGCCCGGCCGGGTGCGAGAATGAAAGCGCCCCCGGCCCTCCGGCTTCGCCGAAGAAGTTCTGGAACTCACCGTCCGGCCCGAAGATGCCAACCCGCCCGGAGGTGGCATCGGAGACATACGCCGTTCCGTCGCCGGCAACGTATATCCCGGTGGTGCGGGCTGCCGCCTCATCGGCGGGGAACTCCATAGTGCGCACGACAGACCCTGACGGGTCGATCACCTCGACGGTGCCTCGGCCCGTGTTGGCTATATAGAAGAGCCCGTCGTGGATATCCATATCCTCGGGGCTGGTCAGGGTGAAGGCGCAGTCGCCGCTCTCGCAGATGACGGCATCTACCACGCCGAGACCGTCGGTGGAGAGGATTCTATTGTTGCCCGTATCCAAGACGTAGAGTCGGTCGCCGTCGGCGACCACTGCGGAAGGTGATGACCACAGGGTGGCGACAACCGCGCCGGAAGTGGGCTCATCGATGATGCTATCCAGCACGGGCGCATCGGTGCGGTGGGGAGCCCCGGTGTCGACGCCACCGGATCTGAACAGAACCCAAGCTACCGCGGCGATGAGGAGGATCGCTGCGGCAATCAGCAGTCCGATGATGAAGTTGCGGTCCGAGGGGGCGGCGTCCTCGGCAGCTGGTTCAGCGTCCACGTTTGTCCTTAGTTCCAGTCGCGTCGATGGCGAGGTCGTAGTTATGCAAGCTAGTGCGCCGGCGACCCTATGAGGTGCTCAGGCGTCCGCAGGTGAAGCAGGCCGGACGAATGTCAAACGAGCCACGACTGCTCTGCGCCCAAATTAGAACCGGGCCGCCGCTTGCAAGCGACGGCCCGGTAAGTGGCGTAGGCCAAAGGGTCGAGCTAGTTGCCGAGGTTCAGTTCAAGTGGTGGCTGGACCGTCGACACGATGTTGACGGAAACGTGCGTATGACATGCCTGGCAGGTCTGAGCTGCCATGGTGGATGTCTCACCGAGATCCACGAGGATCCCCGCGTGCGCATCGTTGGCAAGCTCACCGCCCTGCACCGAGTGGCAGTCCGTGCAATACGCTACGGCGGCAGCGTGGTCGCCGCCTCCCGGCCTATGGCAGAACGTGCAGTCCGACAGGCCCGGAGCTACGTGGGGCCCCGCGGCGAGGTCTGCGTCCACTGCCTGGTGACAACGAGCACAGAACGTGGCTTCACCGATGTCCTGCCACCATTCGTGGTCGCCGGGCGCTGCTTGGCCGTCAAACACGTCGTCCTCAGAGACGGCGTTGACGGCGGCAATCAGACCAATGGTGAAAACCGCAAATACAAGTAAGAAGAGCAATCTACGACTCTTGACGACACGCCCAGCAGCTTTAAGTCGCTGCATAATCGACTCCCTTTCGTCCCTCGCCTAAGCCTGTTAACTGTGACATTGTCGTCCTTTGGCACCACGGTTTTCTAGGGCCTTTGGTCACACTTTGGACCCTTGTTTGACCTGGTCACGACCTGCTTCGCTTTGGTCTATTCGGGCCGATTTGCCGCCCAAATGGGGTCACTGGAGGCGAAAATCGAGCGAATCGTTGCCCTGAACCACCACCAGACGGTCATTTTCGACGAATGTGCCATCGAGAAGCCTGATCGCGAGCGGGTCCGCGATCACTCTCTGTAGCAGTCGTTTGAGCGGTCTGGCCCCGAAGCTGGGGTCGTACCCTTCCGCGGCCAGCCAGTCGGCGGCCTCGTCGCTGAGGGTGATCTCGATGCGGCGGTCGGCCATACGTTGCTGCAACGAGCGGAACTGGATTTCGACGATCTGGCGAATGTCGGACTTCGAGAGCCGGTCGAAAACGAGAGTGTCGTCGACCCGGTTGAGGAATTCCGGGCGGAAGTGGCTGCGGACCGCGCTCATCACTCGCTCGGCCACCACCTCATTTGGCAGATCGGGGTCGATGAGCTCCGAGCCGAGGTTGGAGGTCATTATCAGCACGCTGTTCGTGAAATCGACCGTCCGGCCCTGACCGTCGGTGAGGCGACCATCGTCCATGAGCTGCAGCAGAGTGTTGAAGACATCGGGGTGGGCCTTTTCGACCTCGTCGAGGAGAATCACGCTGTAGGGACGGCGGCGCACGGCTTCGGTGAGCTGCCCGCCCTCGTCGTAGCCGACGTATCCCGGAGGCGCCCCGATCAGCCGGCTGACGGTGTGCTTCTCCATGTATTCGGACATGTCGAGGCGCACCATGGCTCGTTCATCGTCGAATAGGAACTCGGCGAGAGCCCGTGCCAGCTCCGTCTTGCCGACGCCGGTCGGGCCCAGGAAGATGAAGGAGCCGATCGGGCGGTTGGGGTCCGCCAGTCCGGCCCGGCTGCGGCGGATGGCGTTGGCCACTACCTCAACTGCGGTGTCCTGGCCGATCACGCGCTCGTGGAGCACGCTCTCGAGCCGGATCAGCTTCTCGATCTCGCCTTCCATGAGGCGGGATACCGGAATGCCCGTCCATCGGCTGATCACCTCGGCCACGTCCTCTTCGGAGACCTCCTCCTTGAGCATCTTCAGATCGGACTGGAGCTTCTCTAGCTTGTCCTGTTCGGCTGCAAGCGCGGCCGTGAGCTCGGGGAGAGTCCCGTAGCGCAGTTCCGCCGCCCGCTGCAGGTCGCCGGCCCGTTCAGCCTGTTCGGCCGCGGCGCGGGCCTCCTCGACCCGAAGCTTCGTCGACTGGATCGCCTCGATGGCGTCCTTCTCGAGTTGCCAGTGGGCGGACAGCCGATCGAGATCCTCGCCCAGATTGGCGAGCTCCTCTTCGATGGCGGCGAGGCGGGCGGCCGATGCGTCATCTGATTCCTTCTGAAGGGCGTTCCGTTCGATCTCGAGCTGGCGCTGCCTCCTGATGAGCTCGTCGATCTCGTCGGGCATGGAGTCGATCTCGATCCGCAGCCGCGAGGCGGATTCGTCAATCACGTCGATGGCCTTGTCGGGCAGATGGCGGGCGGTGATGTAACGATCAGAGAGAACGGCCGCGGCGAACAGTGCGCTGTCGGTGATGCGCACTCCGTGGTGCACCTCATAACGTTCCTTGAGGCCGCGCAGTATCCCGACCGTTTCCTCGACGCTGGGTGCTTCGACCAGTACCGGCTGGAATCGCCGCTCGAGGGCGGCGTCCTTCTCGATGTGTTTGCGGAACTCGTCGAGCGTTGTGGCGCCGATCATGCGGAGTTCACCGCGGGCGAGCATCGGCTTGAGCATGTTGGAGGCATCCATCGACCCCTCGGCGGCGCCGGCGCCGACGATCGTGTGCATCTCGTCGATGAAGGTGATGATTCCGCCTTCGGCGGCCTTGATTTCGTCGAGCGTCGCCTTGAGGCGCTCTTCGAATTCGCCGCGGTACTTGGCGCCGGCGACCATGGCGCCCAGGTCGAGGGCGACCAACCGTTTGTTCCTGAGACCTTCCGGCACGTCGCCGTCCACGATGCGCGACGCGAGGCCTTCGGCGATGGCGGTTTTGCCAACGCCGGGCTCGCCGATCAGCACCGGGTTGTTCTTGGTACGGCGGCTGAGAACCTGGATGACCCGGCGAATCTCTTCATCGCGACCGATGACCGGGTCGAGTTTGCCCTGACCGGCGAGCTGTACCAGATCACGTCCGTACTGTTCGAGCGGCGCCATTGTTGCTTCCGGGTCCTGGGAGGTCACGCGCTGGGCACCGCGGACCTCGACCAGGGCGCCCAGGATGGTGTCGGGCGTCAGGCCGAGGGCTCGCAGCGCGGAGCCGATCGATCCCTTCTCGGCGGCGAGAGCAAGGGTGACATGCTCGATGGAAACGTAGCCGTCCTTCAGGCGGACCTTCTCGGCTTCGGCGGCTTCGAGGATCGCCACCGTGGCGGGGGAGAAGACGACCTCACCGCCGTCTCCGTACACCTGGGGCACTGCGTCGAGCTCGGCGGTGGCGATGGCTCGCACCTCGGCAGGGTTGATATCGAGCTTGGCGAGGAGCGGGTAGATAATCGTGTCCGACTGGCCGAGGATGGCCTCGAGCAGGTGTCCGGGGTGGACTTGCTGGTGCTGGCGGGCGCCGGCCATGTCGCGCGCAGCCAGGATCGCCTGCTGCGATTTCTGGGTGAAGTTGTTGATATCCACGTATGGCCCCCTGACTCGGATGGCATCCTCAAGAAATCTGAGTCTAATAGTATCAGATCAGTCTCGTCGTGGCCGCGTTCTCGGTCTGTTGTGCATACCGAGGCGCTATTCCGCCTTGAGTGCACAACAGACGGCGATCGATTCGCCGCACGCTAGTTTGGCGGCCATGACGACCGGTACCAAGTGGGTTTTGGCGCAGCTTGTGGTGCTTGTGCTCATCGCCGTTGCTGTGGCCTTTCTGGGCGGCGACGCGACCGCTCCCACCACGATCGTGGCGATCCTGCTCTTTGTTGCAGGGCAGGGAATGGCCATCGCAGCGGCGCTGCAGATGCGACAGTACATATCGGCCCACCCGGCTCCGACCCCGGGAGCCTCACTCCTCCAGGATGGAATCTATCGACTGGTCCGTCACCCGATGTACGGCGGGGTCATGTTGATGGCGGGAGCCATCGCAGTATTCGATGTCAATCCGGCGGCCCTGCTCCTCACTGCAGTGTTGGCGGCCGTGTTCCATGGGAAGTCGCGTTACGAGGAAACGCTGCTCACGTCTTCGTTCCTCGGCTACGCCGACTACCGGAAAAGGGTCACTCGGCGTTTCATCCCCTGGCTCATCTGAAATCGCGGAACTCGGCAGCCATAATGCGGGTCATAGCCGAGCAGCCGTAATCGCGCGCAGAAGGAGAGGGTCTTGAAGAAGTTAATGCAGGAGTTCAAGGAGTTTGCCATGGGCGGCAATCTCGTCGAGATAGCCGTCGGATTGGTCATGGCATTGGCCTTGACCGCACTGATCGGCGCACTTGTCGATACGGTCCTGATGCCGATTGTCGGGATCATCTTCGGGGAGCCGACGTTCGATCAAGTCATGATTCTCACGATCAACGAGTCGGAGATCAGGTTTGGTTCGTTCATCACGGCGCTCGTCACCTTCCTGTCGATCGCTTTCGCCGTGTACTTCTTCGTGGTGAAGCCGTACAACGCCTACAAGGCTCGCGTTGCCGCCGGCGACGAGGAGCCTGCTGCCGGCCCGAGCGAGATCGATCTCCTCACCGAGATCCGGGACTCCCTGGCCAAGTAGCTCCAACTCGACTCAAACACAGAGAGCCCCGGGCCTCGGCCCGGGGTTCTTTCGTGCGGGGCTCGCGGAGGACGCTTGAGGCGCGTGACGTTGGTCTCGCGCCTTTGCTAGGAGTTGCGAAGCAACTCCCAAGGAATCCGCAGGATTCCCGCCCCCCTCCCGGCCTGGCGGCCGGACTCCCCCCAAATGTCGCCCTGCTGACGCAGTTCGACGGGGGGAGAGACACCCCATGTCTCCTCCCCTCGCGAGCGTCAGCGAGTGAAAGGGGAGGTGCCCGAGGAACGAGGGCGGAGGGGGAAGCCAAGACAGTCCGGACAGCTCTCGCCACCGACGCGAACGCGCCGCACGCTGGACCCGCGCCCCGCTCCCACGAGTTCGTCGCAGACGAACTCGCAAGGAACGCCGAAGGCGTTCCCGGAATCTCGCGGGCACCTTTGGGGTTGGAAGTCTCGGTATTCAAGGAGGCCCGGATGGCGAAGGCAGTGTGGAACGGAGTGGTTCTCGCGGAGAGCGACCGGACGGTCATGGTTGAAGGCAACCACTACTTCCCGATGGACGCCGTCAATGACGAGTACTTCACCGAGTCGCCGTCGACGAGCCGCTGCCCATGGAAGGGCAAGGCCAACTACTTCGATGTCGTCGTGAACGGCGCGACCAATAAGAGCGCCGCCTGGGTCTACCGCGACCCCAAGCCGGCGGCTTCGGATATCAAGGCTCACGTCGCCTTCTGGCGGGGCGTGAAAGTCGAGGCGTAGCCGCCTCGGACTACAGGACGATCGACTCGCCGTTGCTCAACTGCACGACGAATGCCAGCACCAGTGATGAACGGCTCGGCCACTCGCCGAGTGCCTGCGCAGCCCGCAAGTTGGCCTCCGGGCGAAAGACGCTCCAGAGATCGCCCGGGGCACCGCGCACCAGCAGGTTGAGGTTCGGGCGCGGCACGAGCGTGTCGTTCTCGTAGTCGAATCCCTCCATCTCGACGACAGCAATGTCGAGCTCATCACAACGAGTGATCATGGCCGTGGCGGTTGCCCGCGGGTAGTAGCCCTCGCCATCCGGGTTGCGGTAGGTGGCTTGCTCGTCGAACTCATCGGTGAGCATCTCGATGACGTCATCGTCCGGCTCTCCGGCGTCGGCAGCCTGGACGCGGCTTCTCAGGTCGTCCAGCTCGTCCTCGGTGAACATGTCGGGGGAGACGATCTGGTCGGCCATCTCGAGGATGCGTTGCAGATCGCGCAGGTCGAGATCAAACGGGTCCCCCTCACTATCGGGGAACATTTGGACGATCGGCGTGTCGTCGTCCCAAAAGACGTATCCGACGAACTCGTCCTCTCGCCACAGCTCGACGATGGGTTCCTCGAAGGATTCGTGGTCTTTTTCAACCAGGCGCATTGGAATCATCCGGGGAGTATCAGCTATTGCCCCGCAGGTATCAAGTGCAGACTCCAAAGCGAGACTTCATGTCAGCGAGAGTACTGCGGCGCCTGCGAGGTAGATAACACCGGCCAACAGCGGATAGTTGGAGATGGCGGTTTCCACCCGGCTTGATTCCCAGGTCTGGCCGTAGCGCATCAGGTGATAGAGGCTGTTGACGATGGGACCCATGATGAGCATCGCGAGCCCCGCGAGAGCCAGGCCGACCGAGTACGCGGTGCGCAGCGATACCCGGACACAGCGGGAGGGAAAAAGGGCATACTTCTCGCAGAGCTCGACGTAATTGGCTTGGACATAGTACGACCCGAGCCACGCCAGGGCCGCGCCCAGGATCAGAAGGACCGGGAAGCGAACGGCCCGCGTCGCAAACGCCCAGCGAATGCGATCGCGTAGGGTCCGGCGATCGGCCGGGTCCCCGGTTGCCTCCATGGAACGAAGCTTAGGTTTCGCCGGGGGCTTGCTGAGCAGCCTCCCCTATCAATCCCGGAACGGGAACCCGCGGATGATGTCGGGCAGGTTGCGCCGTACGCCCTGAGGCCCGACCGGGGTGGAGGGGAGCGTCGTCCCGCCGTAGCGGGCCTCAGCCTCGCCCAGCAGGCGGCGCAATCGATCGACCTGGGACCGGAGCCGATCGTTGTCGTTCTGCAACTCCAGGATCCGGCGAACACCTTCCAGGTTGACCCCGGCAGATGTCAGTTCCTGAATGAGGCCGAGACGAGCGAGGTCCTCTTCCGAGTAGCGTCGAGTGCCTCCGGGAGTGCGGAACGGTTCAATCAAGCCTTTGCGCTCGTAGATCCGCAGGGTCTGCGGGTGGACGCCTGCCAGCTCCGCAGCGACAGAGATTATGTAGACGGCGTCTCGCTTTCTCGTCATGTCATGCTCCCAGATGTGCTCGTGGGTTCTCTTCGGGCCCGTTGTCCCGGAACTTCTCCAGCAGTTCCTTCTGCTCGTCGGTCAGCTGCGTCGGCACGGCTATCTCCACCGCCACGAGAAGATCTCCTGTGGTGCCCTTGGAGTCGGTGACCCCGCGCCCGGCCACCCGGAACGTCTTACCGTGGGGGGTCCCCGCCGGGATGCGCAGCTTCACGTTGCCCTCGAGGGTCGGCACGGAGATGTCGGCGCCGAGCGCCGCCTCGACGAAGGTGATTGGCGCCGTCAAGCGCATGTCCCGCTTGCCGGATCGCTCGAACAGCGGATGAGCCGCGACATTGACCGTGACGAACAGATCTCCGGGCGGCCCTCCGCTGGTTCCGGCGGCTCCCTTGCCTTTCACGCGGATGCGTGTGCCGTCGGCGACGCCTCGGGGGATCTTGACCTTGACCGTGTTGCCGTTGATGGACAGCTGGTGATTCACGCCGGAGATGGCCTGGTGGAAAGTGAGGCCGACCTGCGTTGTGACGTCCTGGCCGGGCGTGCGCCGCGGAGCCGACTGGCGCCCGAAGATGTCACTGAGCCCGCTGAAGAGGTCGAACTGCGAGCCGCCACCCCCCATGCCCCCGAGGAGATCCTCGACACGCACGTACGGCTGTCCTCCCTGGCCCTGACCGCCGACGAAGTAGCCCATGTCGCGAACCTTGTCGTACTCGGCCCGTGTTTCCTTGTTGCCGAGAACGTCGTAGGCCTCGTTGATGTCCTTGAAGCGTGTTTCGGCCGTAGCGTCACCCTGGTTGGCGTCCGGGTGATTCTGCTGGGCCAGGGTGCGAAACGCCTTCTTGATGGCCTTGTCGGACGCGTCCTTCTCGACCCCAAGGATCTCGTAGTAGTTGCGTTCCAGCCATTCCTTGCGCATCACTTACCCGTCCTCGTTCACCTCGACGGCCACGAGCGCGGCGCGCAGCACCAGGCCGTTCAGCGTGTATCCGCGTCGCAACTCACCTGCGACCATCAGTTCGCCGTCGCCTTGCTGCGACGGGCCCGAGACGGCCTCGTGGACGGCCGGATCGAACGGGATGTTGTCGGCGGCGATTGGCTCGAGCCCTTCACCCTGCAGCAGATCGAGCAGCTGGGCCCGGGTACTGCGCATCCCGTCGAGGATCTTCTCCTCCGCGGGAGTCTGGGGCTCGAACGCGAGGGCGGCGTCGAAACTGTCCAGGGTGGGCAGCATGTCGCCGATCAGGCGCTGCGAAGCGCGCTGGATCAGCTCCATACGATCGCGCTCCACCCGTTTACGGAAGTTGTCGTAGTCCGCCGCAATGCGCTGCATCGTCTCGAGGTACTCGCCGGACTCCTGGCGGGACACCATCAAGGCTGTCATCAGCTGCTGCTGGGCCTCGTGCGGGTCATCGGCCAGTTCGAGTCCAAGGTCGGCGGGGACCAGCTCCACCGGTGGGGCCTCAGGCGCCTCCACTGGTGGGACCTCCGGTTCGAGGCCTTCGGCGGCCGCAACGGCGTCGTCGTAGGGCGTTCCGGTCACGAATCACTTCCGTCTTCGTCTTCGATGATCTCGGCCTCGACGACATCGTCGTCTTCAGTCGACTCGCTGCCTTCTGCCTCGACCTGCTCGGTCTGGCTCGCCTCGTAGATCTTCTGCCCGAGCACCTGGCTCGCGGTCATCAATTCCTGCGTGGCCGTCTGTATCGTTGCCGTCTCGGCGTCGTCTGCCACGAGCTTGCGGACATCGGCGACCTTGGTCTCGAGGTCGGCCCGCTCCTCGTCGCTGAGCTTGTCGCCATGCTCGGAGAGCTGCTTGTCGATCGTGTAGGCGGCATGGTCGGCCTGGTTGCGGGCGTCGACGTGTTCGCGGCGCTCCGCATCCTCATTGGCGTGAGCCTCGGCATCATCGACCATCCGCTCGATCTCGTCCTTGTCCAGGGCGGTGCCGCCGGTGATCGTCACCTGCTGAGTAGCTCCGGTGCCCAGGTCCTTGGCGGATACCGACACGATGCCGTTGGCGTCGATGTCGAAAGTCACTTCGATCTGGGGTACTCCGCGGGGCGCTGCCACTATGCCCGGGAGCTTGAAACGGCCGAGCGACCGGTTGTCGGCGGCCATGGAACGCTCGCCCTGGAGGACGTGGATCTCCACCTCAGGCTGGTTGTCGGCCGCCGTCGTGAAGATCTCGCTCTTACGCGTCGGGATGGTGGTGTTCCTTTCGATCATCTTGGTCATGACCGAGCCCTCGGTCTCGACGCCGAGAGTCAGCGGTGTGACGTCGAGTAGCAGGATGCCGGAGACATCGCCGGTGAGCACACCGGCCTGGATGGCAGCGCCCAGTGCGACCACTTCGTCCGGATTGACGCCCTGATGGGGGTCCTTGGCGGCAAGTTCCTTCACGAGACTCTGGACGGCGGGCATACGGGTGGAGCCGCCGACGAGGATCACTTGCTCGATGTCGCCGACACTGAGCCCAGCGTCCTTGACGGCCTGCTGGAACGGCTTGCGAGTCCGCTCAACGAGGTCCTCCGTCATCCGTTCGAACTCGACGCGGCTCAACGTCTTCAGGAGATGAATCGGACCTTCGTTGGTGGCCGTGATGAAGGGCAGGTTGATCTCGCTCTCGTTTACCGAGGACAATTCGATCTTGGCCTTCTCGGCGGCTTCCTTGAGCCGGGTCATTGCCATGGCGTCCTTGCTGAGATCCACTCCGGTCTCATTCTTGAACTCGGCAACGAGCCACTCGATCACGCGCTCGTCCCAGTCGTCACCACCTAGTTTGGTGTCGCCCGAGGTCGACTTGACCTCGAAGACGCCTTCGCCGATCTCGAGCACGGAGACATCGAAGGTTCCGCCACCGAGGTCGAACACGAGGATCGTCTGATCCCCGCCCTTGTCGAGCCCGTAGGCCAGGGAGGCCGCGGTGGGTTCGTTGACGATTCGCAGCACTTCCAGGCCGGCGATCTGGCCGGCCTCTTTTGTCGCCTGCCGCTGGGCGTCACCGAAGTAGGCGGGAACGGTGATCACGGCTTCGGTCACGCTCTCGCCGAGATACGCCTCGGCGTCGCGCTTCAGCTTCATGAGAATGCGGGCCGAGATCTCCTGGGCGGTGTACTTCTTGCCGTCGACCTCGATTTCCCAATCGCCGCCCATGTGACGCTTGACCGAGCGTGTTGTGCGATCCGGATTGGTGATGGCCTGACGCTTGGCCTGGTCACCCACCAGAACCTCGCCGCTCTTGGCGAACGCCACCACCGACGGGGTGGTGCGCTGCCCCTCTGCGTTGGCGATGACTGTGGGGTCGTTGCCCTCGAGAATTGCGACAACCGAGTTGGTTGTTCCCAGATCGATACCGACAGCGCGTCCCATGAGTCTCCTCCGAAAGTGTGTGTTGCGACTCCGCGTCCGCTCACGGCGCGGAGTTGGTTGTTTGAGTGTATACGAACTTTATAACCTGAGTGCCCCATTGTCATATTCCCGGCAAATTGCCCTGGTTGAATCCGAGTTGGGAACTTCCCGGCTGCACCAGGGTCCAAACTCGGTCAGCCCAGTGGAGATGAGGAGTTTCTGTGACCGGCAATCTGATCG
The DNA here is from genome assembly GCA_947258375.1 of uncultured Acidimicrobiaceae bacterium. Lineage (GTDB taxonomy): Bacteria > Actinomycetota > Acidimicrobiia > Spongiisociales > UBA5794 > JAHEJX01. The sequence continues at coordinate 41,339 of CAMYIJ010000003.1, read as the reverse complement.
AGTACCCCCCGTTTGACCTGCATCATCCGTCGCCGGCTACCAGGAAACGCGGCACCGAGCATGCCGACGGACGACCTTCCTACATCGCTCCGGCCATGATCGAACTGACTCGCGCGTCCGCCATCACCACCTGCGGCGAGTCCGGCTGCCCCGGAGTCGGCCCAATAGCTGGGCTGAGGTAGTTAACTGTCGCCGTCACCTGATGAGGGAGTTGTCAACGTGACAGGTGGACCGACAAGGCGCGGGCCGTTGCCCGCATCGATCTGGGCTCTGCTCATCGTGTGGATTGCCCTCACGGTGGGTGCCGTCATATGGGGCGTCCCCCATATGGAGGATCACCTGGGAGGGCGCGGCGAGGCCGCCTTGAACAGCCAGCCGGTCGGAGTGGAGTTTGTCGGCCGTGATGCCCAACTGACCGGGCAGGTCGCCGACCCGGCCGCGATCGACCTGGCGGTGGCCACAACTCGGGAGCTGCGAGGCGTGCGGCGGGTCGACGTCGCCGGCGTCGCTATTGCGCCGCAATCGGCGGCTGCCGGATCGGCTGCTGAACAGGTGCCGCCGGAGCTCACGCTCGCGTTTGACGAGGGAGTGGTGACGGTCTCCGGGACGATGCCCGACCACAGGACGGTCGATGCCATCGTTGACGCCGCCGTCGCACGCTGGGGCCGCGACAACGTCGTCGACGTTGTCGGAGTTGGCAGCAACACCTCCGGAGCCGCATGGCTCGCCGGCATCGTTACCGCCATCAGCGGAGTCGATGACCTGCGGCAGGGAAGCATCGCCATTGGGCCGCCGGGCGTGCTAGTTCAGGGTTCGGTAGAGGGGACAGACACGGTGACGAGTGTGGAGGAGCGGCTGCAAGCGGCGTTTGGGCCGGAGGTTCCCCTCGAGAATCGCCTCGAAGTCGTTTCTCTGGCCGCGCCGGGCTTCGTAGCCGAGCTGCTCGATGACGGAATGGTGAGTCTCAGCGGTGTCATGCCGGATCAGGCCTCAATCGACGCCATCGTGACCGGAGCGAGCGGGGTTCACGGATCCGGCTCGGTGATCAATGACATGGTGGTGGGCTCCGAGGTTGCCGCTCCGCCGTATCTGTCGTCACTGCCGGCGATATTCGGTGCCATCGAAGGCCTCAACCCGTGGCGGTTCAATTTGGATAGTGGCCGGGCGGATCTCACCGGGCTGGCCGTCAGCGAAACGGCAGTGGCCGAGACGGCGAGCCGTCTCGGAGTCGTGTTCGCGAGCACCGGGCTCACGTTCGACAACCAGGCGGCGGTCGACCCGGTTGCGGTCGCCACGGTGCTCACCGACCTGTTGAAGGGCACCGCGACGTTCCGAGTGGGCAGCGCCGAGCTCTCCCAGGATGCCAGGGCGCTGCTCGACGAGGCGGTCGGAATCCTGACAGACAACACAGCGACGGTTCTGACCGTGGAAGGCCACACAGACGACGTCGGCAGCGACGAGGACAACCTCGCCCTCAGCGAGGCGCGAGCGCAAGCCGTCGTGGACTACCTGGTCGCCGGGGGTATTGATACCGCCAGATTGACTGCGATCGGGTACGGAGAGTCCCGTCCCGTCGCCGATAACGACACGGCCGACGGTCGTGCGGAGAACCGCAGAATCCAGTTCGTAGTCGAAGGAGGAGGCAACTAGTGAGAGGCACCACGTACGCCGTCTCGGAGATCATCTGGTGGATGCTGGCCGCTCTGGCGGTCGGCATTCTGATCGGGTGGCTCCTGCGCCGCTGGTTCGGTGGAGAATCCAAGCTCAAGGACGTCCGGGCGGAGCTCGAGGCCAAGAACGTCCGCTATGCCGAGCTATCGAGCGATCTGGGCGAGTCGAAGCTGCAGGTCGAGAGCCTCAACCGCGACCTCGAGAGCCGAGCCGGGGAGCTGACCGAGGCAACCGACCGGGTGACTGAGCTCGAAAGCAGTCTGTCCGGTGCCCGCGAGGAATTGGAAGAAGCCAACGCCAGAGCCGACGAGTTCGAGGCTGGGCTCGCCGCGGCACAGGGCAACCTCGACAGCACGACGGCGCGAGCGGGTGAGCTGGAGGCCCAGGTCGGTTCAGTTGCCGCGGAGAAGGACGCCGAAATCGCCCGCCTGGGGTCGTCGGTCGCGGGCATTGCCGCACTCGAGTCCTCAGTTGCCGAGCGCGATGCTCGGATCAGCGAACTGGAGTCGGAGGCTGCCGGCTTGAAGTCCGATCTCAAAGCGACCGCCTCCGAACTAGTGGAGGTCCGGACCTCTCACGCCGACTGCGTGGTCACTGCCGAAACCAACTCGGGGCGCATCGCCGGCCTCGAAACAGTGATCGCCGAGCGCGACATAAGAATCGCGGATCTGGAGATGCGGGCGGCTGCGGCCGTCGCTGCTCCGGGAGGCGCCGATGTTGCCGCCGCGGCCGCCAGAAGCGCCGACTTGGAAGGGTTGGCGGCGGCGGAGGAGGAGGGCGAAGCATCTGTTTCGGTGCCGGTCACGACTTTCGGGACCGCGGGCGCCGATCACACTGATGATCTCAAGGTGATCAACGGAATCGGCCCCAAGATGGAAGAGCTGCTCAATGGTTTCGGTATCCGAGCCTGGGACCAGCTGGCCGCTCTCACCCCCGACGAAGTCACCAGAGTGGATGAGGCGCTCGCGGAGTTCCCCGGACGGATCGAGCGCGATCAATGGGTCGAACAAGCTAAGGACCTCATCAGGAGATTTCCCGACCCGCGCCGGCGGCCGGATCGCACGGCCTACCTCAACGAGTCGCCTTCCTAGGTTGTTCCCGGCGTCTGTTGTGCACTGCGAGGCGCTATTACGCGCGGTAGGCACAACAGACGGGTTACTCCTATCGTTCGGCGCATGAGCTTGTTGGCGACGCTCGAGGATCCCCGGATGCTGCCGCTGCTTCCGGCGATCTACGTTGCGTGGGCGGACGGGGAGCTGTCCGCCGGCGAGATGAGATCCCTGTGTGCCCACGTCGAGGCGATCGAGGGAATCGACGTGGAGTGTCGCGAGGCGCTGGGTAGTTGGCTCGATGCAGACAGTCCTCCACGGCCCGGTGAGCTGAGCGAACTCCTGGCGGCTATTCGAGGTCTGGCGACGGGACTCGACCATCCCGAGCGGATGGATCTGGCCACGCTGGCGGCCGAACTGGTCCACACGGGCCGCCCGGGCATGCCACTGCGGGCCCCCGAGGCCAGAGCGATCGCCGAGCTCGAAGCGGTCCTCGGGATCATCGGACCGGAGGCAACGGTTGCTCTCCTGGACCTCCGTCGCGAATCGACGCCGCCTCCACGAACACCGGCGTTCGACCCCCTGGTGCTGGGCGCGTACCTCGATGGATCCCGGGCCGGCGTCCGCAACAGCGTGCGCCGGCTTCTCTCCCAGCCCCGGTTCGGATACCCGGTCGACGTCGCCCGCGATGACTACCGCGAGCTCGTGCTGGTGTGGACCAGGGAGCTGGCCGAGCGCGGGATCGGATCCATCGGTTATCCCTTCGAATACGGCGGGGAGGACTCCATGGGAGGCTTCATCGCGGCATTCACGGTGCTCGCCCACCACGACCTCAGCCTGCTGACCAAGTTCGGCGTGCAGTTCGGGCTCTTCGGCGGCTCCTTGGCGCGTCTCGGTACGAAGCGGCATCACGACGCCTATTTGAAGGCCGCAGGGTCCGGAGACCTCCTGGGATGTTTCGCAATGACAGAGACCGATCACGGGTCCAATGTGCGGGATCTCGAGACTCTTGCGGTCTACACGTCGGCCACCGACGAGTTCGTCATCACGACACCGCACGACGGCGCTCGCAAGGACTACATCGGGAATGCTGCGGCCCACGGGCGGGCGGCCGTCGTATTCGCCCGGCTTGTTGTCGCCAACGTCGATCACGGGGTCCACGCGCTCTTCGTCCCGCTGCGCGACACCGACGGCGAAGAGCTCCCGGGGATCCGGATCGAGGATTGTGGGCCCAAGATTGGCCTCGAGGGTGTCGACAACGGCCGCATCTGGTTCGATGGGGTGCGCGTGCCGCGCGCTGCTTTGCTCGACCGGTTCGCTTCGGTCGACGAAGACGGCGAGTACTCCTCCGGGATCCCCAGTGCAGACCGTCGCTTCTTCACGACGATCGGCTCACTCGTCGGCGGCCGTGTCAGCGTTGGGGCCGCATCGATCAGCGTCGCCAAATCGGCGCTGGCGATCGCAGTGCGCTACGCCACCCGACGCCGCCAGTTCGGTCCGGCCGGGGAGCCCGAGACGCTGATCCTCGACTACGCGGCACACCAGCGGAGATTGATGCCGCGGCTGGCGGCAACGTTCGCCTATCACTTCGCGTTCGAGAGGCTCATCGACGATTACGTCGCCGGGACCGTGGACCAAAGAGCACTCGAAGCCCAGGCCGCCGGGCTCAAGGCCTACGGCTCGTGGCATGCCATCGACACGGTCCAGGCCTGTCGGGAGGCCTGTGGCGGCGCCGGCTATCTAGCGGAGAACCGCTTTGGGGCCCTGCGGGCCGATGCCGACGTGTTCACCACCTATGAAGGCGACAACACGGTGCTGGCCCAACTCGTCAGCAAGTCGCTCCTCTCGGACTACAAGCTGCAGTTCGCCGACATGAACCTCCTCGGCACGATCCGATTCCTGGCCGGCAAGACATTGGCCGGTCTGCGCGAAGTGGCACCGGCGCTTGGCGGCGCCGATGAGGAGCACCTCAGAGATCGTCGCTGGCACCTCGAGCTGTTCAAGTGGCGCTCCGAGCACCAGGTCGCCGCGCTGGCAGCCCGCACGAAGAAGCGGCTCGATTCCGGAATGGACTCGGCAGGTGCCTTTGTGGCCGTCCAGGATCACGTGCTGGCGTGCGCTCGCGCCCACGTTGAGTCTCTGGTGCTGGAACGATTCGCGGCCGCGATCGAGTTGAATCCGGACCCTGATTCGCAGCGGGCCCTGAACCTGTTGTGTGATCTGTTCGTGTTGACGCGGATCGAACACGACCGCGGCTGGTTCCTCGAGCACGGCCGGATTTCGGCGGCGGCGTCGAAGGCGATTCGCAAACTGGCCATCGAGATCTCCGCCGAAGTGCGCCACGACGCCCGGGGCCTGGTCGACGCCTTCCTGATTCCGGACGCCGTGCTGGCGGCCCCGATCGGCCGATGACCGGGCGCGGCGGGACCCTGGCGCCCGACAAGGTCAGAGAGCCGACCGAGTCCGAGTCGATCGATACGGCTCGGCCGTGGAATGTGGTGGTGTGGAACGACCCCATCAATCTCATGTCTTACGTGGTGTACGTGTTTCGCAAGGTGTTCGGCCACAGCAAGGCCAGAGCGAGGAAGCTGATGCTGCAGGTGCATCACGAGGGTCGGGCGATCGTGTCCAGCGGACCTCTCGAGCAAGCCGAAATCGATGTGGCGACTATGCACAGCTACGGGTTGTGGGCCACGCTGGAGCAGCCATGAGACTATTCGTCGTCATTGACGGCGTGATCCGTTCCCGGCTCAGCGACTTCGAGATCGCTGTGCTTCGCCTGGTACCGCGACTCCTCGCCGGCGTCGGGGACCCCGGGGTCGATCCCGCCGCCGACCGGCTCACCCCTCAGGTTCACCCCGCCGATCCGGAGCGCTCTGAGGAGTTCCGGCGCCTGGCGGCCGAGATGATCCAGGGGACCCGCGACGCGGACGCCGACGTGCTGGCCGAGGGGCTCGAGCGAATCGAGGCCGGGGAGGCACTCTCGTTCGAAGAAGCCGCCAGCTGGATGCGGGCTCTGGCACATGCCCGCGTCATCCTGGGAGCCCGTCTGGGAATCGAAGAGGACGGCTGGGAGGGCAATCCGGCCGACGGCGACGCCAGGATCGACGTGCTGCACTTCCTCGGGCACGTGCAAGACCATCTGGTGATGGCGCTGACGATCGATCTGTGAGGGAACCCCGGCACGCCGCACGGCGTCCAACCGGCATGATCACCACAACCGCTCGCATTCTTGCCCGATCGGTGACGCCCGCGTTGCTGGCCTCGATCCTCCTCCTGTCATTCCCCGGAGAGGCCCGCGCCTGCAGTTGCGCCCAGGTGGCCACTGCCGAAGTCGTCGGATCGTCGGATCTGGTATTCGTCGGTGAGGAGATCGGGCGCGTTGAGACGCGCCAGGCCTGGCCCGCGGTGGCGGTCACATTCGCCGTCGCCGAGGCATACAAGGGCGATGTTGCCTCCGAGATGACCGTATGGACCGGACACGGTGGCGGCGACTGTGGAGTGGGGCCGACGACGGGCCTTGTGGGAATCGCCGCCTACGTCGACGGGGACCGTGTCAGCATCAACATCTGTGGAAGCCTCCATGGGCCCGGGGCGATTGCGGCGCTTCTCGACCCCATCGAAATCGTCGACGCCGCGCCGGTGGATACTGCCCCCGATGACGGCGGACTCGTGGTGCCGTGGCTGGTGCCGGCGCTGGCAGGCGGCGCTGCCGTGGCGGCGCTGGCCGTTGCTCTCAATCGACGGCGGCGCGATGATTGGCACGACGGCTGGTCGTCTCGCGCCTGAATCTCAACCATTCTTCCAGAGTCGAATGGCCCTGCAATTTGGTGACTCCCGGCGCGAAGGAAACGGCTTACTTTGTCAGCCAGGCGCTTGGAGGTCGCCGTATGAAGATCAGAGAACTGGTTAACGGCACGGCACGAGTATGTGGTCGGAGTACAACGCTCGAGGAAGCGGCCGGCCTGATGATTGAAGAGGAGACCGGGTCGCTCGGTGTCGTCGAGGGAACCAAACTCGCCGGCATCATCACCGAGCGCGACATCCTGAGAGCCGCGGCGCGAAGCGCCGACTTCATCGCAGGCACCGTTGGCGAATGGATGACACCGGACCCCGACACGGTCGGTCCCAACATTCCGGTAGACGAGGTGGCTCAGTGGATGTTGGCTGCCGGCTATCGACACCTGCCGGTCGTGGAAGGCAGCGAGCTGCTCGGGATCGCCTCGATCAAGGACGTTCTCTGGGCGTTGCACAGCATCTCGATCGAGCCGCCACCGCCGGACCAGATTTTGTAGCCGTCCGGAGCCGGCGTGACGGGTCGCAGCGCGGCGCGGGTCGTCGGGCCCGGGCCGGACTGTGTCGCGGCGACCCACTCCCGATCCATCGACTCGTTGGTGTTCAATGAGATGTGGCCGCCGGCGCCCGCCGGTCGGCCTACAGGGTCGCCGACCGGGCCCCGTTGGTAGCGACGAGGGGCAGGCCCAGCTCTTGCCAGGCGATGAGCCCACCGGCCAGGTGGTAGACCCGGTAGCCCTCCTTGGCCAGTTTCTTGGCGGCTCGTTTCGACTTGGATCCGTTGCGGCAGACCACCAGGACGCTATCGGCGCGGCCTACTGTGTGTGAACCCACCTCGCCTGCCGGGACGCTGTCGGATCCCTCAACATGACCGGCGGCCCACTCAGCCGCGCTGCGCACGTCGATCATGTGAGCACCGCTCTGGAAGATGACATTGGCGGTGCCCGCCTCCACTGACGTGAACTTGGTCGCCATAGCTCGATTTTAGGAGGTAAGGGGCGCCTATGGCATACACATTCCGGCGTCGCCACCGGGTCTAGTCCATGCTCAGGAAGCCCCGGTATCTGTTGGTGTACAACGGGTGCCGCGTTCGCCGGGGGCCGGGTTCTGTCGATCCATCCACGCGATGAGCGGAGGGCTCCTTCGGTCCTGACTAGGTGAATGACTTCGAGCTATAGGGTGTCGGGATGAAAACCGGGCTCTATCTCCCCAACTTCGGCTCTTGGGGCGACCCTTCTGCCATGGTGTCGCTCGCGACAGACGCGGAAGCAAGCGGCTGGGATGGCTTCTTCGTCTGGGACCACATCGGGGGATTCGAGAACACGATGGCCGACCCCTGGGTTGCGCTCGGCGCCATCGCTCAGACAACTTCCACTATGACAATCGGGACAACCGTCACGCCGGTGCCCAGGAGGCGTCCGCAGAAGCTCGCCCGCGAAACGGCAACCGTCGACCGCCTGTCCGGTGGCCGGTTTGTGTTCGGGGTCGGGAGCGGTGAGGGCGCACCGGAATTCGACAACATGGGCGAGAACCCCGTCCACAAGGAGCGCGGCGCCATGCTCGATGAGGCTCTCGACGTGATCACACAACTCTGGACGGGCGAACCCGTGAACCATCGGGGCAGGCACTACACGGTCGAAGGCGCCAGGTTCCTACCCACCCCTGTCCAGACACCGCGTATCCCCATCTGGGTCGGGGGCTCCTGGCCGTACAAGAGGCCGATGCGAAGAGCGGCTCGCTGGGACGGGGTGATGCCGTTGCTCGAGTACACCGACGATGAGAGCGAGATCAAGGATTTGCGGGCCTGTGTCGACTACATCTCAGCGCATCGTGAAACGGGCGATCCCTTCGATATCGTGTACTCGGGCGTGACACCGGGGGACAATCCGACGAGGGCGGCAGACATCGTCGGGTCCTTCGCCGAAGCCGGCGTGACGTGGTGGCTCGAACCGATCGCCCCCTACCGGCACGACCAGGCCTTTGCCGAACCGTGGAACACCGAGAAGCTCCGCGAGCGAGTCCTGCAGGGGCCGCCGAGAATCTGAGCAGCGACGGTTGGGGATAGGCCACACGATCAGCTCGAATCCGGCGGCACCCACGCGCCGGGCGACATGCGCCTTGCGTGCTCCGCATTTCATTGTGCGGGGCGACCGAAATGCCGGGTCTCTCCGGCCGTTGGCAACGCCTGTCGGCACGACAACCAAGTTGGCGCTCATCGCACATGGATACCCACGGCAACTATTGTCGCCAAAGAGCACAGGAGATTGCAGGCCATGATGGAAGTCGTCGGTGTTCACACCGCCAGCCCGGGCGACGTCGCCTCGTGACGAACCTCAAGGATCACTGGGACGGTGTTTACTCCGCCAAGCCGGCGGATCAGGTGACCTGGTATCAAGAGGTTCCGGTGACTTCGCTGGCTCTGGTGAGTGCTGCCGGCCTCGAGCCCGAGGATCGAGTCTTGGACGTCGGGGCCGGGGCGTCGACTCTCGTGGATCAGCTGCTTGCCATCGGGCACAAGGATGTGGTGCTGGCCGACATCTCTGCGGTCGCACTGGGGGCAACGCAAGAGCGGCTAGGAGAGCAGCCGGCTGTCTCGTTCGAGCTCGGTGACCTATTCGACCTCGAGATCGGGCAGGTCGCCATGTGGCACGACCGCGCCGTCTTTCATTTCCTCACCGACCTCGGAGAGCGGCGTCGCTACAAGGAGGTCATGGCACGTCATGTCCGTCCCGGGGGATACGCCGTTGTCGCCACGTTCGCCTCCGATGGCCCGGAGAAGTGCAGCGGCCTTCCCGTTACCCGCCATTCGGCCCGCGAGATCGCGGAGTTCTTCGGCCCTGAGTTCTCGCTCGTGGAATCACGACGCGAGATTCACGCAACTCCCTGGGGCGGTGAGCAGCCGTTCTCGTTTGCGCTGCTCAAAAAGGGAAGCCCCGCCGTGATGGGCGAGGCTTGAGTACCCTGGCCGGACGGGGGCTCACCGCCGGCCGGTGAGCCACAATCCATGGTGACCGCAGCTGCATATGTAGTGCACTTCGATTCCGCGCGACGTGTTGTCGATGCGCTCGATGTCGGACAGGTTGAGGAGCACTGTACTTCCGTGGCGGGGGCAGTCGATTGCGAACATGATGGTCCTTTGATCGTTAGGGGCTATATGGTGATTGTTCCTTACAGGATACCTCGAATCGAGTGCTACCGACAAGAGGCTTTATACCTCTGACCTGGGGGTATGTAACTAGCCAAGTCCGTCGATGAGGTAGGTGGCGATCGCGTCGCGGATCGACAGGTACTCCCCGTCACGCGGCGCGCTGGCCGAGGATGAAAGCGCCCGGATCGTTACCGCCAGTGTCATGCCGCGGCGATCGTCAAGCTGAATTCGGAGCGTTCCCCGACCGGTGCCGACGCCCGGCCGGCCCGCGATCTCGATCGCCGACTCGAACTCCGCGGCCGTCGTGAAGAACGACTCACGGTGGGCACTGCGTAGCTCGACAACGATGCGCACTGCGGTGTCGAGGCCGCCGTCGGTCCCGACGAAGTTGCAGGTGAGGTTTTCCGAGTCCGAGCGCGATTCGACCAGCGTCAGGGGCCGCTCGATCGGCGAAAAGGCGGCAAGGATGACGCCGTCGAAGTTGTCGCAGCCCCCCGGTACCAGGGGAGGTTCGTTCGGCCCCTCGTCGCCGTTCCCGGCCATTGAATTCGCCGTGGTGGACACCGCCGGTGCCTCCGTACCTGATTCCGGCGCCGGCGGATCCCATCCGGAGCATGCAATCGTGAGAAGGGCGACCATCACTCCGGCCGTGGTCGTCCTGGTGGCGCGCATCCGATGAGCCTACCGGGACCGTTCTGTCCCCTCAGGCCACGGTCGCGGGCCCGCGATTCGATTTCACTACATCTTGACCCGTTCGTTCATCGGGTCGTAGAACGAACGCAGCGACGCAGTCACGGCGATCGGAACGTTGGCGACCTCGATCTCGAACGCGCCGGTATCGAGCCACTCCTGGGTGACGCCGCCCTCGTTGATGAGATAGCCCATCGAGAGACATGCCCCCAACGTGTGGCCGTACATGCCCGAGGTGGTTCTTCCCACCATCACGCCGTCGCGGAAGATCGGTTCGTCGTGGTAAACGACGAGGTCGGGGTCCTCCAGCTTGAACTGCACCAAGCGTCTCGATAGCGGCTGATCCCTCTTGGCGAGCAGGGCATCTCGACCCAGGAATCCGCCCGCCTTGTCCCAGTCGATCGTGAAGCCGAGCCCGGACTCGAGAGGGGTGTCCTCGTCGGTTATGTCATGACCCCAGTGGCGCATACCGGCTTCGACTCGCAGTGTGTTGAGAGCGTGATAGCCGGCGGCGCGGATGTCGTAATCCGCGCCGGTCGCCATGAGCACATCGAACAGCTCGACAGCACGGTCACGTTCCACGTAGAGCTCCCAGCCCAGCTCGCCCACATAGCTGATTCGCATCGCTCGCACCGGAATCCCGGCGACGGCCATTTCCTGTGACCACCCGAACGGGAAGGAGCCGTTGGCGAGAGGCGTGCGGGTGAGCGATGCGAGCAGGTCCCGCGATCGAGGCCCCATGACTCCGATCGCCGGAGTCTCATCAGTGACGTCGACGAGCGCGGCCTGGCGGCCGCGAATAGCTCTGCGCAAGGTGTGCCAATCGCGCGGGCCGACCGCGGCACCGGTGACGATCAGGAACTCCTCGTCGCCGACGCGGGTCACGGTCAGGTCGGCTTCGATGCCACCCCTGTCGTTGAGCCATTGCGTGTAGACAACCTTGCCGATGGGTACGTCGACGTCGGCGCCGCCGAGGTAGTTGAGAACACTGAGAGCGTCGGGGCCGCTCAGACTGAACTTGGCGAATGACGATTGGTCGAACAGCGCCACCCGTTCCCGCACGGCACGGCACTCCTCGGCTGAAGCCGGGTACCAGTTCTGCTTTCCGAACGAGTACTGATACTCCCGTTCCATGCCGGGAAGGGCGAACCAGTTGGGCCGCTCCCACCCGGCGACCTCCCCGAACACCGCATCGAGTGCGTCGAGCCGCTCGTGAAGAACCGATAGCTTGATGTTGCGGGCGCTCTCGTACTGGCGGAAGGGCCAGTGCATGGCGTAGAGAAGTCCCAGGCTCTCCGAGATGCGGTCCTGGAGGAACGACGGCTCTCCCTGGAAGGGGAACGTACGGCGGATGTCGACGGCGGCGAGGTCCATCGGGGGATGGCCGTCGACGATCCAGTCGGCGATCACCCAACCGACGCCGCCACCTGACTGGAGCCCAACCGAGTTGAAACCGGCGGCGACGAACAGTCGATCCACTTCGGGCGACTCGCCCAGGTAGTAGACGCCGTCCGGCGTGAAGGCCTCCGGCCCGTTGAAGAACAGCTGGATCCCGACTTCGCCGAGGACCGGCATCCGATGGATGGAGCGCTCGAAGATCGGGCCGATGTGATCCCAATCCTCCGGCAGCGTGCCGAAGGAGAAGTCGCGGGGGATTCCGTCGATCTTCCACACTTTGGCTCGCGGCTCGAAGAAGCCGGCCATGATCTTGCCGGTTTCCTCCTTGAAGTAGGTGTAGTTCGTGGGGTCGCGCAGCGTCGGGGTGCCCGGAGCCAGGCCCGCGATGGGTTCCGTCACGATGTAGAAGTGCTCGCACGCCTGCAGGGGCACATTCACGCCGGCGGTCTCGGCGAGGTGACGGGTCCAGATGCCCGACGCCAGGACGACTGTGTCCGCCTCGATGTAGCCCCGTTCGGTCTCGACGCCCACGATGCGCTCGTTCTCGACCCGGAGCCGCTCGACGGCGACTCCTTCGACGATCCGGGCGCCCCGATCCCTGGCGCCCTTGGCAAGGGCCATGGTGGTGTCGACGGGAGAGGTCTGCCCGTCCGACGGAATGTGGACCGCACCGACGAGATCCTCGATGTACATGCCGGGCCAGTGCTCCTGGGCCTGCTGTGGAGTAATCACCTCGATGGGGACGTCGACCGTCTTGGCCATCGAAACCCCCCGCAGGAGTTCCTCGAGTCGTTCCTCGTCAGAGGCTACGGACACCGAGCCCGGGGTCCGATAGCCCGTCGCTTGGCCGGTCTCGTCCTCGAGCTCGTCGAACAGACGCGCGGAATACGCGGCGAGCTTGGTGAGGCTGTACGAAGACTTGAGCTGGCCGACCAGTCCGGCCGCGTGCCAGGTGGTGCCACCGGTGAGAGTTCCCTGCTCCAGCAGGAGCACATCCTTCACGCCGCGACGGGTCAGGTGGTAGGCGATCGAGCAACCGACGACACCGCCGCCGACAACAATCACCTCGGCTCGGGAGGGGAGCTCCCCGCCGACGTACTGTGCTTCGGGTATCTCCACTGTCATATGCTTCTATTGCTCCTCTAGCGCGCGCCCACGACTCTGTTCAGATTCAAGTCGATTTCGGCCTCACCCCAGGTCGATCTCGGCGGCCCCGGCCAGGATCTGGTCGACGCCGCCGACGAGCTCATCGAGCTCTTCCCGGGTGGCGATCAGCGGTGGCGATAGGACTAGCTTGGGCGCCCCGCGGGCGTCGGAGCGGATCAGCAGGCCGGCATCGGCTATCAGGCCCGGCATGTGGTCGTTTACCAATTCGTTTGTCTGGTCCTCCGTCAGCGCGATGCCCTTCTCGACCGAGGCGGTGAGCTCGACGGCGTAGAAGTAGCCGGTGCCGCGCACGTCGCTGACGGTGTCATGAGCGGCGGCAACCTCATCGAGCCTGGCCCGGAAGTAATCCTCGTTGGCCAGCACGTTGTCGATTACTCCCTCGTCGCGCATCGCGGTGACGTTGGCGATCGTCACCGCCATGACGACCGGGTGGGCTCCCCAGGTGGCGCCGTGAGCAAAGGTCCCGTTTTCGGAGTCCATGAGCTCGTCCACCAGGCCGCGGCGGATGATCAGGCCGCCGACCGGGGCGTAGCCCGATGTTGCCCCTTTGGCGAAGGTGATCATGTCCGGTACGGCACCGTATCGTTCGACGCCGAACCAGTGGCCGACCCGACCGAAGCTGCTGATCACCTCGTCGGCGAGCAGCAGCACGTTGTACTTGTCGCAGATGCGGCGCAATTCAGGCCAGTAGCCGTCGGGTGGCACGAGACAGCCCCCGCTGTTCTGCACCGGTTCGGCCATGACGAGGCCGACGGTTTCGGGACCGGCTTCGAGGATGGCTTCCTCGACCTGTTGGGCGGCGGCGACTCCGTCGGTGATGCCGAGCGTGTTGTCCACCTTGATGAAGCCCGGCAGCAGTGGCTGGAACTGTTCGCGGATGCTGTCGAGACCTGTCGCCGAGAGCGCCCCCATCGTTGTTCCGTGATACGAGAGTCGCCGGCTGATGACCTTCGTCTTCTCCGGATTGCCCTGGCTGCGGTGGTACTGCCGGGTGAACTTGATGGCGGATTCGACGGCCTCCGAGCCCGAACTCACCCAGAAGATGGCGTCGAGATCGCCGGGGGCCAGAGATGTGATCAGCTTGGAGGCTTCGATAGCGGGGGGATGGGCGGCTCCCCACGTTGGGGTGTAAGCCAGTTCTTCCATCTGCTTGGAGGCGGCATGTGCGATGTCTGTCCGACCGTGGCCGATCTGGACCACAAACAGGCCGGCGAGGCCGTCGAGGTAGCGGCGGCCGTTTTCGTCCCACAGGTAGCAGCCTTCCCCGCGCACGTACACCGGCAGGGTCGCGTTGCGCCATGCCTTGCCCTTCGTGAAATGCAAGACGAGATGCTTCAGGTCATCGGGAGTTGTCAAGCCCATCGATCCTCCAGGTGCGAACGAAATCAGTGCTAAGAACGTAGCGATATTCCAGAACCGAATGTAGGGCACCTTGGACCTATGTAAAGTGCCAGAATCTCCTGATCTCGGAGTACCAGATGCTCGTCCAGCTCGATCCTTCTCTGCCTGAGCCGCTCTACCGGCAGCTGCGCGCCGCGATTGCCGACGCTATCGAGGCGGGTCGCTTCGCGGCCGGCGAGTTGCTGCCTTCATCGAGAGCGCTGGCCGCCGATCTCGACCTGTCGCGCAACACCGTCAACATGGCTTATCAGGAGCTGACTGCCGAGGGTTTCCTCGAGTCCATTCCCCGGGTGGGCTACGCGGTCAATCGTGACCTGCGCCGCTACCTTGCCACGCTCCCCGAGGAGAAGGCGGTTCCTCACATCGACTGGGAGTCACGCATGGGCGACCTCGGCGATGACCTGCCGCATGTCGTGCGAGCCCCCGAACGCCACACCGAGCCATACGCGTTCGTTGTCGGCGAGCCCGACGTGAGTTTGTTTCCGACCGCGCCGTGGATGCGAGCGATGCGCGCCGCGATGAGCGATGAGCACATCGGCTCGAGCCTGGGAGACCGGTTCGACACGGACGACCCGCTGCTGGTCGAGATGCTCTGCAAACACGTGCTGCCGGCACGGGGCATCACGGCAGCCGCCGACGAGGTCCTGGTCACCATGGGCTCACAGAACGGGCTCTATCTGGTGAGCCTGGCGTTGCTCGACGGTAGGAAGCGCGTCGCCGTCGAGGAGCCCGGCTACCCGGATGCGCGG
This sequence comes from uncultured Acidimicrobiaceae bacterium, assembly GCA_947258375.1. Classification (GTDB taxonomy): domain Bacteria; phylum Actinomycetota; class Acidimicrobiia; order Spongiisociales; family UBA5794; genus JAHEJX01. The sequence goes on along the minus strand of CAMYIJ010000003.1, from coordinate 26,271 downwards.
CATATCTTCAAACGCCGCGGTGCCCGGCTCATCCCGGTTCCGGTAGACGATCAGGGGATCGTGGTGCCGCCGGACCTGAAGCGCATCGACCTGGTGTCGGTGACTCCAAGCCATCACTACCCAACCAACGCGACTCTGTCCGTCGGGCGGCGCCAGCAGTTGCTGGCCCAGGCGGAGACACAGGATTTTGTGATCGTCGAAGATGACTACGACAGCGAGTTCCGCTATCAGGGTCGGCCCACCCCGTCGCTGAAAGCGCTCGATGATTCGGGCCGTGTGATCTATCTCGGCAGCTTCTCGAAATTCCTCGCTCCCGGACTCCGGCTGGGCTATGTGGTCGCCGAAGGCCCTCTCATATCCCGGTTGCGCGACCTGCGCCGCTATATGCTGCGGCATCCGCCCGGTCTGCTGCAGCGCACCATGGGCCTGATGATCGAGGCGGGCGACTACCTGCGATCGGTGCGGCGGTCCAGGTATGCGCTCAAGGACAAGTGGGAACGCTGCGTCGAGTCGGTGGATCGGCACGTGCCGTGGGACGTCACGCTTCCGACCGGTGGGCTGTCGCTCTGGCTACCGGGCCCGGACGATTTCGACGCCGTCGCGGTGACGAAGGAAGCGCTCACACGCGGCGTCGTGGTCGAGGACGGGAGCGTCTGCTACCTCCAGGAACCGGCGCCGCGCAACTCGGTGCGACTGGGCTTTGCGGGAACCAGGGCGGACGCCATTGAGCCCGGCGTTGCCGTCCTCGGGGAGATCATCAAGCGCCACATGAGCGCCCTGGACGCCTAGCCGGTACGATTCGGCATCGGCGCTGATATGAACGCTCTCGATCTGGGCTCCTACGACACCCTCTCTTTCGACTGCTACGGCACGCTGATCGACTGGGAGGTGGGCATTGTCGATGCTCTGGGGCCGCTGCTCGCCCTGAATCGAAGTGACGTGAGCTTGGTCGATCAGCTCGCGGCCTTCGCGGAACACGAGACCCGGATCCAGCAGGCCTCGCCGCGGGCCGCCTATCCGCTGATCCTGCGTGAGGTTCACCAGGCACTGGCGGCCGCGTTCGAGTTCAAGACGACGCTCGAGCTGGATGCTGCCTTTGGCGACTCCGTTGCCGACTGGCCGCCTTTTGTCGACTCGAGCGACGCGTTGGAGCGCCTGGCCACGAAGTATCGGCTGGTGATCCTGTCGAATGTCGACTCGCAGTCCTTTGCCTCCAGTCAGCGAAAGCTGGGAGTGACGTTCGATGCGGTGTACACGGCCGAGGACATCGGTAGCTACAAGCCGGACCCGGCCAACTTCGCCTACCTGCTCCATCACGAGGAGGGGCGGCTCTTCCATGTGGCGCAGAGCCTCTACCACGATCACGCTCCCGCCAAGGCCGCCGGCCTGGACACGGCGTGGATCGATCGCCGGGGCGGGGCCGCGGGGGGAGCGACGCCGGAGGCACCGGGGGCTGTCTACGACATGCGGTTCCAGTCGATGGCTGAGTTCGCCGACGCCGCCGGTGTGTAGCCGTGAAACGCGATGGACAAGGCGGGGGTACCGGCGTTGGCGGTGGGTTGAGGGCGACCCGCATCCGGTTCGCCCGGCGGCTGGTGATGCTGGTCGTGTCGGCGGTCCTGGTGGCAAGCTGCTCTGAGGGCATCCCTGACGAGTATTCGGTGCTCGACACTTCCTTTGTCGCGCCGCCGGGAACTTCCGACGATTGTTCCTTTGGCCAGGGTTCTCAACTCGTGATGGTCGACCCCATCGTGGGTACAGCCCTGGCGGCCGTGGACGTTCCCTACACATACTGGCTGGTCGCGCAGGGTGAGACTCTCCTCGTCCCACACGGCTCACTTGATCAGCAGAGTGGAGTGATCGCCCTCGACCCGAATCTCAACATCGTGTGGCAGAGCGTATTTCCCGGTCACCTGGGGGGTGTCCCGGGTGGACGGCCTTTCGAATCGTTGGATGACGGCCGGCTTCTCATGTGGGGCCATGGGCGGGGTGCCGCTACCGAAGTTGTCATGGCTTCTGTCGCCAGCGGCGAACCGCTCCTGGAGTTCGCAATCGACGACCTCTTCACCCCGCCGCGGATGTTGGGAGATGTCATCATCGCCGTGGACTCGGACGACAACGTCCATGGGGTCATTGCCGCTACAGGCGAGGAGGCCTGGGTTGAGCAACTCGAGTCGGAACACGCGGGAGGGGCAGTCGCGTCAGACGGCTACGTCTTCCTACCGGGATGGGAGGGCGCGGTTCTGGCGATTGATCAAGAGGGGAAGGTCGGGCGGGTCCTGGAGAGCGGGCTGGCGAATCTATCAGATGTGATCGCGGTTGAGGACGGGATCGTCTACGTCGCTGGTGACGGTGCGGGGGGCGCCAGCGGACTCGCCGCGATCGATCTGACGACCGGAGTGGAACTCTGGTCACACAAAGCTGTTCCCGATGAGGTGGACGTGGAGGTGGTTGGGGACCTGGTCGTGTTTGCCCGTCCCAACCAGGGCGTTCAGGCAGTCGAACGTCTGAGCGGAGAGACGAGATGGCAGTTCTTCGGCAAGTCGGCCGAAGTGCTGGGGATGGCTTCTGCTCTGGGGCGCGTGCTGATCACAGCTGCGCGCGACGATGATGTTCACTTGCTGGCGGCCATCGATTTGTCCGCGTCCGACTCTCTCGAGTGGGATCGGACTCTCCCAGGCCGGCCGACTCTCCGCCCGACGGTCGTGGGTGAGTCCGTCCTCGTAGGGGGTGTTGTGCCGGGCTGGACCGCTGACTCCATTACGGCAGACGATCAGGGCTGGCTAATCGCTGTTTCGCTCACCGACGGTTCAACCAGATGGACCACGGTTCTGCGCGAGGCACCCCGCGAGGCTGTCGCTGTCGAAGGAGGGGTGGCAATCGTGACAGCCGATGTCAGCCCCGTGTGCTTCTGAACTACGCCAGCTCGAATACGACCGAGCGCTGCGAGGGGTCGGCATCTGTGAGGCGCACCTCGATGTCGTCGCCGAGACCCACGCCGGATGCCTCGAGTCGGGCGACGATGGCGGGTTTGCGAATCTGCAGAGTGACCCGGTCGCCGTCGACATCGGTGGCGATCGCCGGGAAGACCTCGCCGATCCGGCCCGAGAGCGTGAGCGACTCGGCGAAGTCGACCATCGCCCGCTCGAAGGCGCGTTCGCGGCGGGACGCTTCCATCATGGTGTCCGGGATCGAGTCGAGGGCAGACAGCACCCACTGCGGGGGCCGCTCGCCGGCGCTGAGTGACAGCACGATCTCGTTGGCGAAGCGGTCGATCAGTCGCCGCAGCGGCGCGGTGACGTGGGCGTAGTCGGCGCCGATGGCCCCATGGCTGGTGTGCTCCGGCAACTCGCCGTCGAAACCGACGTATCCCGCGCCGCGAAACGCCCGGGCCGCCTGGGTCATAAGTGCCGCTTCGTCCGGGATCGAAGTGTCAAGAGCGCGCACCCAGTCGGGATACGCCAGGTCATCGGGATAGGGCACGCCCATGGCACGCGAGCAACGGCGCAACCAGCCGATGGTCTTCTTGCTCGGCTTGGGCAGCGTGCGCAACAGTCCGACCTTGTTCTCGATCATGATCGTGGCGGCGGCCATGCCGGTCAGCAGCGACAGCTGGGCATTCCAGTTCTCGACCGGAAGCGACTCCCGGAACTTGAGGGTGTAGGTGCCGTCGTTGCGTACCACTTCCTGAGCCGGCAGCCGCAGGCTGGCCCCGCCGCGAGTGGCTTCCTTCTTCTGGCGAGCGATCCCGATCGCGCGCAACAGGATGTAGCGCTCGTCCGGCTCTTTGCTGCGCAGGTTGTCGTCGACCTCTGTGTAGGACAGAGCCTGCCGGCTGCGCACCACGGCGCGTTCGACACGGGAGGCGAGCAGGGTGCCGTGGGCGTCGAGATCGTGGGTCCAGACGAGTGCCGGCCGATCGACCCCCGGGAGGAGCGAAGCGGCATCCTGGTTGAGGGCGTCCGGGTGCAGCGGCTCCTTCTCGTCCGGGGCGTAGAAAGTGACGCCCCTGCTCCGGGCCGCCATGTCGAGCAACCCGCCGGCCGCGACGAACTGGCCGACATCGGCGATCGCGTAGTAGACGCGATAGCCGTCACCCGAGCGGACTGCATGGAACGCCTGGTCCAGGTCGCGGCTCCCCGCGGGATCGACGGTGACCAACGGCACATCTCTCATGTCGCGGCGATCGGCAGACATCGGCGCGGCTGCTGCGGCTCGGGCGGCTTCCTCGACCTCGGGGCTGAAATCTGTGGCGACCTCGTGTTCCTCCCGGATCCGCGAGAACCCACGCACGAACTCCCGCTCGGTCGGGAAGTAGAAATGAATACCCGGCATAGCGGATCAGCGTAGAGGCCTTCTCGTTCTTGCGGACATCCGCGCCAAATCCTGCGCGGATGTCCGCAAGAACGGGGGGGAAGGTCAGCCCGCCTTCCCCGGCTCGAAGTGGGGGTTCTCGATGATGCCGATCCGGTTGCCTGCGGGATCGCGCACGACGGCCATCAAGATGCCTTCGCCGACATCGGTTATCTCGTGCGCCGGGCGGGCTCCGTGGGCGATAAGTTGTTCCCAGGTGCGGTTGATGTCGGCGACCCCCCAATAGGTCTCGCCACCGGTCGGGTAGTCCTCGTCCTGGTTGGGGAGCAGGCCAAGCTCAAAACCGCCGACGTTGAATCCGACGTAGAACGGCTCCTCGAAGTAGGGCCGGTAGCCGAGAACCTCCGAGTACCAGTCTTTCGTGGCGTTGAGGTCCGGCGTTGCCACGATGTGACTGCGCAGGCCAAGGAACATCGGCACCCTCCTCGAGTAGTCGTTCGGAGGGAAACGCTAGCGGCCCCGACCGTTTGGGGTCGGGGCCGCTGGTTGTTCGAGTGGGGACGGGTTGCCTATGGCGCCGGAACGCAGAGAGCTCCCGTGTTGTAGTCAGTCAGGGTCGACCACAGAGGCTCGGCTTCCGCCCAGGCCGCTGAGTTCTGCTTGACGCCGCTTCCCGGCGGGTTTGCGGTGAGCCAGGCGTCGGCCGCAGCCAGCACGTCGTCCACACAGGAGGTGTCGGCACCGTGGGCCGCGTTGAGGAACGCGGCCGCTACCTGACGGAACAACGTTCCGCTGCGTTCGTTCCTCGTACCGGATTCCATCACCGCGATTGCCTCGGTGCGCCCATAATCGACTCCGGCAACGGCCAGCGGGTCGGCCGGCCACGGGTCAGTGGCGATCCAGGTGTTTGCGGCCCTCACTCGCGGCGGCACCACCTCGATGGTCCCCAGCTCCTCGGTGGTCACCCCTCCGTCGTCGTCGGTGACGGTCACCGAAACGACATAGCTGCCCAGTCCGACGTACGTGTGGGTACCGGTAGCGGCCCCGGACCCGTCGGCGCCCAGAATCGAGCACTCGGAATCGACTGCCGTGTCGCACACGTTGCCGTCACCCCAGTCGATGACCGCAGTGTGGGTGTCAAGGACTCCCGGATCGGCGTAGCCGGCCTCTATGGAGGCCGCATAGCCGTCATCAACGATTGCCGTCATGGTGTTGAGCGCGACCGCTGGAGCCACATTGGTGACCTGGATCGACGTCTTGGCTAGCCCATGGGCCCCATCGTCGTCGATCACCTCGAGGCCGATCTCAACCGCGCCGTCGTCGAGACCGGCAGCGTTGATCGTCGGTGCCGCCGAACCGGCGTCGTCAACCTCGAACGGGTTGACGTTCCAGTCGAAGGCCACCGCTCCGTGGCCCGACGAAGCCGTGCCGTCGAGAGCGGCGGAGCCACCCTCGGGCACGCTGTCGGCACCCGCGATATTGGCTACGGCGAGACCGGAGCCAACACCGGTGTAGTCGGCGCACGTGAAGTGGCCCGGATGGTCGGGGTGCGGCGGATGCGAGTTCTGCCCACGCTGGTTGGGGAACACGAATCCGACATCACGGAACCCGGATTCACCGCTGCTGGCGGCGTCGAACGCACCGCTGGCCTCAGCGAGGTCCTGGATGAACCTGCGTACGAACGGCGAACCGCTGCGGGTGATCGTGAAGTCACCGTACCCGGCCGGGCACAGGTAGAACACGTTGTACCCGCCCGCCCAGTCGGCGAGGCGATCACCCGGATCGGGCCCGTTGGCGGCCTGGTCGGCCTGCAGCGCATCCTCGTCCCAGCCACCGTAGATGAAGTCCACGTCCTGGAAGTTCTCCGGGAATGCCCAGGTGAACCAGGCCGGCCGATCCCGCGGGATGATCCGGAACTTGGCTCCGGTGCGCCCGTTGTCGGTCTCTTCCCGCGGCCGCACGTCGAGGAAGTCCGCGCCGTGACCACCCAGCAGGATGTCGTTGTGGCGGCCTCCCCAAATGGCGTCGTCGTCGTCTCCACCAAACAGCATGTCGGTGTCGTCGTTGTTGTCGCCATCACCATCGACATCCGTGATGTGGGTGTACTCCGGATTGTCGGCATCAAGGAGCTCCTCGACACCATCCCCGTCGCCGTTGATCACGTCGTTGCCCGGACCGCCGAATGCCGTATCGCGGCCGTCGTAACCGAGGAGAGTGTCGGCACCTCCGACGCCCCCGTCAGAAGTGTCGTAGGCGTACAACTCGGTCTCCCACCACATCGAGCCGAGCTCGTAGATGGTGTCCTCCCAGCGGGGTGACTGGGTCGCGATCGTCTCCGGATCAGGATCGTCCGGGTCGTCACCGATGACGTTGGCGCGCACTTGACCGAGGTCACCGACCAGGGCGTCGTCGCCGAGATTGCCGAGGACGAAGTCGTCGCCGAGCTGGCCGTACATCTCGTCGTTGGCGTCGCCACCGGTCATGTAGTCGCTGCCATGGGCAGTAGCCCCGGCATCGCCGGCGTGCATGTCTGTGATCCGGACCGCCTGGTCGTACGGTCCATAGCCGGGTGTCGGTGTCCCAACCACGTCGGCCGTTCTGATCCGCACCCATTCGGTCCCGGCGCCGTTGGCTATCCGGTTGATCCAAGCGTTGTCTCCGGCCATGACGTCATCGTCGCCTTCGCCGTGCATGACATCAGGGCCGTCGTTGAGCCCGGTGCCGTCGCGGGTCGGGATGATGATGCCGTCGGCTGCCGAGCCGCCGCCGATCATGTCGTCCTCGTCGGCGCCACCGAACATCCAGTCGGCGCCGTGGTTACCTTCCATGTAGTCGTCGCCACCGTTGCCGAGCATGATGTCGCCGTCCCATGGCTGGTCCTCGTCGATAGCAGCCTGACACTGGGGATCCGCACCGTCGGCGTCGCCGTCCCCGTCGTTGTCGAAGCCGTTGTCGGCGCAGTCGTACTCAGTGGAGTCCGGGCCCTCCCGCCCGTCGAAGTCGTTGTCGACTCCGTCGAGCGGATCGGCCTGATCGGCCGACTGGCCGCCGTTGCCCTGGCCGAAGACCAGGTCGTCGTCGGCGCCGCCCGACAAGAAGTCGCCGCCGCTGAGTGCCGAGTTGCCCGAGTCGATGTCGAACAGCGTCACGTTGCGGTCCTCACTCACCGGCAGGATCAAGCCGGTCACTTCACCGCTCCGATTGATGCGGGCGTTGTCGCCGGTGATGACGTCTTGGCCGTCGTTTCCGTAGACGGTGTCCCGCTCGTCCTGGAGGCCGTCGCCGACGCGGAGCTCGATGAACAGGCCGTCGAAGGCTGAGCCACCGCCGATCAGGTCATCGTTGCCGCCGTTGCCGTAGATGAGGTCCGACCCGTGGTTGCCCTCGATGTAGTCATCGTCGGCACCGCCGAGCATGGTGTCACCGAGCCAGGCGGCATCCTCGTCCGTTGCCCCGTCGCCGTCGTTGTCGACGCCGTCGGGCGGATCGGACTGGTTCGACTGGCTGCCGTTGCCCTGGCCGAACATGATGTCCTCGCCGTCGTTGCCCTCCATGGTGTCGCCACCACTCACGAGAGCCTCGTCGGCCGAGTTGACGTCGAACAGATCGATCGGAGTATCGAACTCGCCGAACAGCACGCGGTTCATGAAGGCGTTGTCGCCCGCCATCCAGTCGGTGCCGTCCCCGCCGGACATGTTGGTTTCACCCTCGTCGTGGAGGCCTTCACCGACGCGGATCTTGTCCATGATGCCGTCGAGCGCGGAGCCGCCGCCGATCATGTCGTCGTCACCGTCGTTGCCCGCCATCGTGTCGTTGCCGTCGTTGCCTTCCATGTAGTCGGGCATGTCTCCGCCCGACATGGTGTCGTTGGAGCCCTGGCCGAACATGAAGTCCGTGCCGCCGTCGCCGTTCATGGTGTCACCGCCGTGGGCGGAACCGAGCACGGCCGCGTTCCCCACTCCCGCCAGGTCAAACAGCTCGAGCGGGTCGACGTCGAGAGCGTCGGCGCCCAGGCCCTTCAGGACCCGGTTCATGCGGGCATTGTCTCCGGCCATCCAGTCATTGCCGGACCCACCCGTCATCGTCGTTTCACCGACGTCGGCTGCGTCCGTTCCGATCCGGAACTCGACGATGGCGCCGTTGGTTGCAGAGCTGCCGCCGACCATGTCGTCGTTGCCCTCTTCGCCGTGCATGGTGTCGTTGCCGTCGTTGCCTTCCATGTAGTCGGCATCGCCGGCTCCCAGGTCCGGCCCGTTGACACCCTGGTCACCCCACATCTCGTCGCCGCCGACCTGTCCGAACATGTAGTCGGTTGCGGCGTCACCTTCCATGTGATCGGCGCCACCGACCGTCGGGTCGTGCAGCGTGACGGCGCGCCCACCGACGTAGCCGCCGCCCGGCACGATCAGGGCGTTGTCACCCGTCATCACGTCATTTCCGAGGCCACCGCTCATCAGGGTTTCCCCGGTGTCGGGCTCGGCGTCGTTGTTGTCCGAGCCGCCGATCATGTCGTCGTCGCCGGACTCGCCATACATGGTGTCGTCGCCGTTGTTGCCCTCCATGTGGTCGTTCTGGGCACCGCCGAACATGACGTCGTTGCCGCCGTCACCTTCCATGTGGTCGGCCCCGGGGCCGCCGTTCATGGTGTCGACTGCGGCACCGGTCGGGTCGTCGAGCACCCACGCCGGGATGTCGCGATCGCCGTACAGCTCATCGTCGGCGCCGTCGCCGAAGATGTCGTCACCGTCTTCGTTGCCGAAGAGCAGGTCCTCGTCGGTGCCGCCGCGAATCTCGTCCGGTCCGTGGTTTCCTTCGACCAGGTCGACTCCGGCCTGGCCCCGGATGATGTCGCCGTCCGACCCACCGAACAGCGCGTCTGAGCCGCTGCCGCCGAAGATGCAGTCCGAATCTCCGGTTCCGGATACCCCACTGCAATCGGCGTTTTGGGCGGCCGATGTCGAACTGTCACGCGTCACCCGCGTGTCCATGGCAACCACCTTGGCCTCCGAGATGCTTGTCCCGGTGTTGACCCCGTGATCGCTGGAGTTGTGCGCCGCCAGCGAGCCGGTATCACCGACCACGATGTCGTCGCCGTCGTCGCCGAAGAGAAGGTCCGCTCCGGCATCGCCGAAGATATCGTCGTTGTCCTCGTTGCCGTGGGCTATGTCATTGCCCGAGCCGCCGTAGATCAGGTCGTGACCGGCGTTACCTTCGATCACGTCTTGGTCTCCATTACCCCGGAGCTCGTCGTCACCTTCGGCACCGAGGATCTCATCGTTGCCCCCGTTGCCGCAGGCATAGTCGTTGCCTGCGGCGGCATCGATCTTGTCGTCACCGCCACCGCCGACGATGAAGTCGTTGCCATCGTGGCCGACGATGATGTCGGCTTGGCCAGTGAGGTTCTGCTCACACCAGCCGCGCCAATCGCTGACGCTCGGCAGGCTGAACGGCCGCCGCATGGCGGAGTTCGCCACGAGGTAGCCGGCCACCGGGTCGTCGCCGAACATCACGTCGCTGCCGAAGTCGCCCGACACGGTGTCGAGCCCGGGGCCTCCGGACAGGGCATCGTTGTCGTCGATCTGGGCATCTGTGGCCCCGGGCGCGGGCTGCTCGATCGGCCCGCCGTGGACGGCATCATCGCCGCCCTGGCCGAGGACGGCGTCGCCGCCGGGACCGCCGTTGAGCTGATCGTTGTCGGCGCCGCCTTCGATGGTGTCGAAGCCGGCTTCGCCTTCGACACGGTCCTCACCACCGTTGGCTTTGACGACGTCGTCGCCTGCGCCGGCGTTGATCTTGTCGTCGCCTTCGAAGTTGTCTTCGCTGTCGCCGCTGGTCTCGACACTGGGGGCAGTGAAGTTCTTGCCCGCCCATGAGTCCGGCAGCTGGGCGTCACCGTATATCAGGTCACCGCCGCCGCCGGTCTTGATGATGTCATTGCCGAAGCCGCCCGAGACTGCCACCGGGATTGTGAAGGGCACATCAACGTCCGGCAGCTCTTGGGTGTCTTCGTCTCTAGTCGCGTCGACACCCTCCTCACTGCCGGGCAGGAAGAGGATCTCGTCGTCGCCGTAGCCGCCGTCCGCCACGATGAGGGCCACGTTGTCGCACCTTGTTGGCACCGATCTGGCGGACCTCGATCACCTCGTCCGTGACATCCTCTTGGATGTTGCGTCTGTCTCTGCGATCACCGATGTTCAAGACAAGGACGTCGCCGGACTTCTCGGACAGCACCGGCTCGGGGGGCTCACAGGCCGAGCTCCACTCGAGCAACGTGATCCGCACGAGCTCGAAGCTGTACTCCTTGCTGAAGAAGAACAGGTCGATCTCGACGAACGCCTCGAGGAATGCCTCGATTTTGCCCGACACGACGAACAGGCAGATCGGGTTGGCCAGCTTGTCGACGATCTCTTCGATCCGCAGCTTGCCGTCCTGATCGGGCCGGTCATCGAGATCGAGCGCGAACGTGAGCTCAATCCCGCCGCGCACGCCCGCCGACACGATCACCAGGTCGACCGACGCCCCTGCGAATACCCGTCCGAAGAACTTGATCTCGGGAACGTCGTTGCCCTGGGCGTCGAGATCGTCGATGAAGATCCCGTCGAACAGTGCTGTTCCGGAACCACCGTCCAGGAGCTTGCGGATGCCGCTGGTGTCGTAGCCGATGGCGAATCGGCCCTCGATGCCGATTTCACCACCGATGGTTATCGTGATCGGCACCGGACCGACCATGATCGGTCCGAAGTCGTACGACATGCCGGCCGTTGCCCTGAGTGTTCCGGCGTCCCACCGGATCAGAACCGCGTCCCGGCCGACGAGGATGCCGAAGACTTGACTGGCGTCCTCGAGGAACGGGAAGCTCAATCCCGGCACGCCGAATGTCGCCGGCCGGTCGCCGACCATCTTGCTGGTGCTCAGGCCACCCTCTGCGGCCACATCGCCGGCGAACCCGCTTCCACCCTTGTAGGTGGTCGGATCCTGATCGATAAGTGATCCGGCTTCGGTCGGCGAAAGCTTGCTGCCTGCTTTCTCGGCGTTCACCTTGAAGGAGCCGGCTTCTCGCGCGGCGCCGGCTACGTCGCCCAATGCGATCTGGAAGTCGGCGTTCTCCGGGATCCCGTTGATGAAGCTGATGAACGCGGCCACGGCCTCAACGAGGCTCAGGTCGGAGTCAGTTGCCGCTTCGAGGATGGAGATCATCGTGATCGGATCTCCACCTACGAGCTCCGCGAGGTCGCTGACAACCGGGATCGGCGCCGTTATGACGTCGATGATCGGTTGCAGCGGTCCCGTGATCTTCTTGATCTCGCTGGTGATCGGCGAGAGGAACTCGTTGAAGAAAGTGCCCAGATCTAGATGCAGGTTGTCGAATGCGATGGTCGGGGCGCTGATCGGATCGCCGAGTGCCAGGTTCCAATCCAGCGCGAAGGTACCAAGCAAGGTCGGCAGATCAGGTGAGTCGTCGCCGATGCCGGTGCGGAAGTGCAAGTCGATGTGGACGCCACCTTCGAGTACCGGGTCGACGCCGACATCACCGGCCGCCAGGTCGCCGAAAGTGATCTTGTCGGCGCTTCCGCTGGTGACGTCGAGTCCCAGCGTGGCGGAGATCTCACTCGGCCCGTCGTCGGTGGCGTCGGTGGCGTCGATGGCCGTCAGGAACAGGAAGGCCAGCTGACCGCGGACACACCTATCGGTGGTGTAGTGGGTCGGATCGACGCTGTTCGCCATCGGGCCGGCGCAGTCGGTGGGGCCGTTGGCGAGGTTGGCACCGGCCGACACCTCCAGTTCGGGACCGTCCGCCGGATCGCGGAGGGCCACGTACGGCCCGTCCTCGAGCGAAACGCCAATGCCGAAGGTGATGCTCCAGCTCGCGAATCCGCCAACACCTGCCTCGATGCTCAGCGGCAATCCTTCGAGACCGAGATTGACGCCTGTGGAGGCTTCCTCCATCTGGCCAAATGTGAGCACGGCGCGGATGTCCTCGATGCCGGTGAATCCGTCACCGTCACCGCATTCGGTTTCTGCCACCGCGTCACAAAGGGTTACCACCTCGATGCTCTGTAGCAAGCCGGTACCGATTATCGAGTCGAGCTGCGTTTCAATGGCCGTCTCGAGCTCGCCGACGTTGGTGATGCCGGCATCGCCGAGGGCGGTCTCGAACGCGTCGATTCCAGCTTCGACTGTCCCGCGTACTGCTTCGAGCCCATCGGCTCCAGTCCGCAGCGGATCACCGACCGCGGCGGGAATACCGTCGGCTGCGTCGCGCATGCCTTCCTCGAGATACTCGAGGATGTCCGGCAGTGCTTGGATCAAGAATGCAGGATTGAGCAGGGCATCGCCGAGCCGGTCGACCAAGTTGTCGGGCACCCAGAGGCCGAGCCCAGTCCCGTCGAGTTCCAGGGCGAGTTCGCCCAGGTAGACGGCGTCCGAGCCGATCATAAGAGCAAGCGACAACCGCGCGCACGCGATCCCGGTGAGGTTGCCGTCGGCGGGGCTGCCGCTGCCGGCCAGGATCTCGTCCATGAGTGACTCGTCGATGGATCCGCAGTCGGCTCCTCCACTGAGGAAGCCGGCCACGTCCGTGATGTCGACACCGGCCTTGGTGAAGGTCACAAAGTCCCCGTCTGGAACGACCGCGCCGGCATTGAAAGTGTCGGTTAGTTGAATCGCCAGCTGGAGCGCCGCCTGGAATTCGGCGGCGCCACCGCTGGTGTACACGTCGTCTTCGTTCCAATCGAGAGCGCATTCGACGTTGTCGGCGTCCGTAACCGCCGTAACGAAGCAAGTGGTGTCGTCAGTGGTGTTGTGGACGATCGAGCCAACACCAAATGCCGTCAAGTCGACGGCTGCATCGGTCAACGTCGTGGTGCTGTCGGCATCAGCTTCGCCGTTGGGGCCGACGGCGGCGGCTCCGAGTTTGGCCTCTGCCGGTCCAATGCTGGCGTTGAAGCCGACGCCGGTGCCGTTGACCTCGATACGAGCGTCGAGCCCGGTCGAGCCATAGAGCACGGGCTCGGAGCCGTCTAGAGGAACTCCGACGTCGAACGTGCCCAGCGCGGCATAGCGCACATCGAGCGCCCCCGTCGTGTCGAGGCCGACAAAATCGGGCAGCGACGAGCCAAGATCCAGGTTGAGGTTGGCCGTTGGCGTTGGGCCGGTCGGTCGGCCCGCGCAGGGGTCGTCCGGGCCGTCAAAGCTGGGAGCCGTATCCGAGCAGATGCCGTAGGCGAGGTTGATTCGCAGCGACTGGACGCCGCCAATGTCCACCAGATCGAACTCGAGAAGCCCATCGGGCAGTTCGAGGATCTCGGTAATCAGTTCGGCCAGGCCCTGCAGGCTCTGTGGAACTCGCGGCGGGAAAGCGGCCTGGTGGTCGCCCTCCGAATCGGTCCACTCGACTTCGACCCTGTACTCCGAGCCGATCGAGACATAGCCGTCTCCGCTGACGTCGTACGCGGCAGGCACTGTGAGGGATACGGTCGTGACTGCGCTGGAGGCGCCGACTGTCGTGTCGTCACCCGCCTGGAATGTACCGCCGACATCGGGGCTCGACACCCGCCATTGGACGTTGGAGGCCGAGTCGGTGGCGGCAACTGCCGAGCAAAGCAGGGTTATGTCACCGCTGTCGGGCACGGGAATCGCCCTGACGTCGGCGTCGCCGGCGCCCTGCACCGTGCACGTGGTCTGGGCGTCTTGGACGCCGCGGAACTCGTCAACCATGCGCCGCAGCTCGCCGACTTGGCCGACGATCTCTGCCGGGGTGATCCCGACGATGTCGATCGGAGTGTTGAAGGCCGAGTCTCCGAGCGCACCCTCGAGGTAGGCAATCAGGCCGTCGAGAGCGAGGAGGATCTCAGTCAACTTGGCGAGAGTGTTGCCCTCGACGTCGTAGGAAGTGCCGGCAGTGAACGTGATCGGATTGAGGACGGCGCCATCGGGATTGGAGCATGCGAGCTGTGATGACGACGTGACCGCCGTGATGTTGCAGACGTTGCCGGCCGAATCGACGAGCTGTGACCCGACTAGCCCCGCCTGGACGAGGAGATCGATCGGACCACTCGGATCGATGCTGAGAACGGTGGGGTCGGCGTCCGGCGCACCGAATTGAGTCAGCTGCAGGCTCGACGTGAATGGCAGCAGGGTCTGCTGGAAGCCCGTACTGACGTTGCTGATGGTCGGCTTGGTGCTGCTCAAGTTCCAATCGATGTCGAAGTCGCCGCCGGCACTGAGACCCGGTGCGGTCGATGTGACCGCCACATTGCCGCTGTAGGCCAGGTTGACTGTGGCGTTGACCGTATCGGCGACGTCGCTGCGAAGCAGTTCGCGAATCAGGATTGCGTTGGGGATGGAGTTCCCGTTGGATTGAACGCCGCCCGCGGGGTAATTCAGAGAAACCGACAGTGCATCTCCTCCGCCGGGCTTCGACAGCGAGCCGGTGGCCGTGGCGCCGACTTCGAGGAATCCGAGACGGCCTTCCATCGCGAACGAACCGCCGAGGTCCACATCGGCAACGGCGAGTAGCGGGCTGCTTCCGGCGAGGAAGAAGCGGTCGCCCGGGCCCGGTGCCAGTTCGTCGACACCGTTGTCGGCCGGGTTGATGGTCGCGACGTCATCGGTGACGATCAGGCCCAGAGTGACCGCGGCGTTCACTTGGCCGAGGTCAACGTGTGCACTGGCGCCGGCCGCGGCGGAGAGACCCGTGAGCCCGGTGTCGGCTATGAGCGTGTTGCCGGCATTGATGGTGGCGGCGCGCTGTGGTAGGTCGGTGCTCGCCGTGACGTCGAAGGTGAACGCTTCGATGTTGGGGTCGTAGGCGAAGGCGGGATCGCCGCTGCCATTCGTCGGAATCAGGTTCGCCGCGGCGAGCTCGCTCAGCAGGTCCTGAATGGTCTCCGGGCGTTGCACGATCGTAACCGGATCGGATTCGCCGGCAGGCGTATAGGTGACGGTGACGGCGAGTGCCCCGGCGGCAGCGTCGGGGTCGATCGTTACGTTGGTGGTTGGTTCCACGCCGATCGTGTCTGCCGAGGTGTTGTTGGCTATGAAGCTGGCGTTGCCCGAAGTGATGGTCCACGTGACGCCGGTTCCGTCACTCGAGGTGTAGGCGCGGCACTCGACCGTTTCGTCGCCGGTCAGATTGCGGACCGAGCCCGCCGGTATGCCGTCGACGCCGCCGGCGCCATCCGGGTCGATCGATGTTGTGCCGCAGACTATCTGGCCCAAGGAGCGCGGCGTCACGTAATCCATAACCGGAGCGACTACGTCGAAGACCTGGTCGAAGTCGGCCGCGTCCGCTTGACCGAGATTGCCCGGGATGAATACACCGTCGCCGAGGAATGGCAGATCAACGTCACCGGCGATCATCCCGACGCCGAAGCCCGAGACGAGCTGGGCGAGTGACGTGATCGCGAGGTCGGGCCCTAGGTTCGTCATATTGCTGATCGGGTTGCTGATGTCCGATGTCAGAGCGATGGCGGGGACGGGATCGGCGAAGAGGTTGGCGTCGGTGATAGTCAGCGTTCCGCCGAACATCGTTCCGAACACGTCGGCGGTCAGAGCCAGGTTCAGGTCGAGGTCGTTGGGGAGTTCACCGGGGAAATCGAGTGACACGAAGTCTTCAACGGCGAGGGTCGACAACTCATCGCCGGTCAGCCGGTCGAGGCCGTCGGGATCGACGAGCGTCGCTTCGGCGGTGAAATCGAGGTCAATCGTGCCGGCGGCCGCAGCGTCGGCGAAGCCGAACTGGATTGGCACGTTGACGCTGTCGGTGAGAGACGCATTCAGGGAGAAGGTCGGGAGGCTGGTGAGAGCGAAGCTGGAATCGCTCGAGTCGTATTCAACTGTCACCGTGGTTGGTGCCATGGTCACGGTGGCGGTCACATCGGCACCGATGATCTGGATATCGTCCTCCATCACCATGAGGGGCATGTCGAATGAGCGATTGGCTGCAATGGTGAACTCGACGGTGGTCACCGTGCCGTCGGTGGCTTCGGATACGAAGCTGTAGTCAAAGCCAGATCCGGCGGCGCCACCGAGTGCGTTGAGCGCCGTCTCGAGGTCGGGCTCACCGGCGAGGCCGGCCAGGTCGCCGAAAGCCTCGTGCAGGCCGAGCACCAGAGCCGGGTTGGTTCCGAACCCATCGATGGTGGGCAACAGTTCCGTCAGCATGCTGGCCTGTGCCAGCGAAGCGCCTGCTGCAGCAAGTTGATTGGACACCGGCAGCAAGTGGGTCGATGCCAGCGATGAGCTGGGCGTTGCGACCACCATGCTGGTGACGAGCGCGACGGACAGGATCCCAGAGCCAAAGCTCTTCCGGAACTTCATATGTACCCCTCAAATGACTGGGTGACGCCACTCAGGTGGCGTCAGGGGGTACGTTGGTGCCGTATCTACACCTCGACAGCAGCGCGCCCACTCCCTCGGTCTTTCTCCCGCGTGCATAACTCACGCAGCGCCACCCTAAGCCAACGGTCTGCCCGCTGTCCAGCAATTCTTCTCTTTCCGTGACTAGCCACGACATTCAGTGGTCAGATCGGAATCGAACGGTCCGAGCCGAACAGAATGCCGACCGCGACCGCGGCTGCAAGGTGCCACACGGCGTGTCCCTGGACCAGTGATTCCGGGTTGCAGAGCCCCCCGTCCGTTCGGCTGAAGAACCACACGACGAGGCCCGCGGAGAAGACGGCGACGGCGAGTACCGGCGGACGGCGACTTACGACCAGGCGGCCCGCCTCGATTGCGCCCGCCAACGCCAGCGCGTAGAGAGTGACATCGTGGGCCCAGGTTGCCGCGTCACCCGGTGCCGCGTGGAACCACACCGACCCGAGGCCAACGGCAATGGCAAGCAGGGCCGGCGTTCGCCTGTCGCGCCGCCACAACCACAGCCCGACCGCCACGAAGACGGCGGCCGACAGCGTGTTGATCGGTTGGGCCGGCCAGCCATTGTGCAGCAGCTCACAGTCGAAGGGAGTCACGGTCACATATTCGCGCCCGGCATTGAATGGTGCTTCTGGTGTACTGTTGGTTTGCTGCAGATCCTCCGCAGGAGAGCCCGGCTGCGATGCCGGGCGCCGAAGGAGCAACCGCCCCGGGAATCTCTCAGGCACCCGGACTGCGGAGAGGAAGCGACTCTGGAGAGTGGATGAGGCTCGACCCCATCCCGCCGAAGGTGCAAGCCCGCCGTGTGGTGGGTGAATCTCTCAGGCCGACGACAGAGCGGGGCAAGGCGCAGAGTGCGTCTTGCTGAGCGACGTTCAAGGAGTCATAGAGTGAGCAGCACCTCCTGGAAGATCACCCCGGACACACCGGATTTCTGGCACCGCCACATCGGAGTGACCGGAAGCGACCTGAAGCCGATGCTTCAGACGATCGGTGTGGATTCGATCGACGAGTTGATCGACCGCGCCGTACCCGAGTCGATCCGAATCCGCGACGAGCTCGACGTCCCCCCGGCGCGCACCGAGGCCGAGGTCACTGAGGCGTTGCGGCGCCTCGCCGACAAGAACCAGGTCTACACGTCGCTCTTGGGACAGGGCTACTACGGCACCTTCACCCCTCCCGTCATTCAGCGCAACATCCTCGAGAACCCCGGGTGGTACACCGCGTACACCCCCTACCAGCCGGAGATCTCACAGGGACGGTTGGAGGCGCTGCTCAACTTCCAGACCGTCGTCAGTGATCTGGCCGGCATGGACATCGCCAACGCCTCGATGCTCGACGAGGCAACGGCGGCCGCCGAGGCGATGGCTCTGCTGCGACGGACGTCGAAGTCCCCCAACGAGGTCTTCTTCATCGATTCACGCTGCCATCGCCAGACGATCGAGGTCGTTGCCACCCGCGCCGAGCCCATCGGCCTCAAGATCACAGTGGGCGACCCCGAGCGCGACCTCATTGCCGGCGAGGTTTTTGGTGCTCTCCTCCAGTATCCCGCCACAGGTGGGGCAATTCCGGACTATCGCGCACTGATCGGGCAGCTCGGAGAAGCCGGCGTCGGTGTTGCGGTTGCCGCCGATCTGCTGGCCATGACGCTGCTCACTCCTCCCGGGGAGATGGGAGCCGATGTTGTTGTCGGATCGGCGCAACGTTTCGGAGTCCCGATGATGTTCGGCGGTCCCCACGCCGGCTACATGGCCGTCCGCGACAGCGGCAAGCGCAACCTGCCGGGTCGGCTCGTCGGCGTCTCCAAGGACAGCGATGAGCGCCCCGCGATGCGGCTCGCTCTGGCGACCCGGGAGCAGCACATCCGTCGCGAGAAGGCAACGTCAAACATCTGCACGGCCCAGGTTCTGCTGGCGGTGATGGCCGGGATGTATGCCGTCTGGCATGGCTCGGAGGGGCTGCGCCAGATCGCCGTCGACGTCCATTCCAAGGCTTCGGCCCTGGCAGCCGGGCTTCGGTCCGGAGGCCTGGAGCTGGCCAATGACAGCTGGTTCGACACGCTCACGGTCAAGGTGCCGGGCCGCGCCGAGGAAGTGGTGGCGGCGGCGGAAGACCGGCTCATCAACCTCTGGTTGATCGACGCCGACACGGTGGGCGTCTCTGTGGACGAGACGACCACTCCGGGGATCATCGACGCCGTCCTCGAGTCCTTCCTCGTCGACACCCGGTTCGCCGACATTTCCGATGCGCCGTCCGGCCTACCTGCCGAGCTGGCCCGCACCAGCGACTACATGACGCATCCGGTGTTCTCGCTGTACCGCTCCGAGACGGAGATGCTGCGCTACATGCGCAAGCTGCAGCAGAAGGACATCGCCCTCGACCGGGCAATGATCCCGCTCGGGTCGTGCACGATGAAGCTGAATGCGACAACGGAGATGGTGGCCGTGACCTGGCCCGGGTTTGCGCTGTTGCATCCCTATGCCCCGCTCGACCAGGCGGCCGGCTATCTCGAGCTGTTTGCCGATCTCGAGCGGTGGCTCGCCGCGGTCACCGGCTACGACGCGGTGTCCCTGCAGCCCAACGCCGGGTCGCAGGGAGAACTGGCCGGGCTTCTGGCCATCCGCGGCTATCACCACAGCCGCGACGAGGGGCATCGCAACGTCTGTCTGATCCCGGCGTCCGCCCACGGCACCAACCCGGCATCAGCGGCCATGGCGGGTCTCCAGGTCGTTGTCGTCAAGACCGATGAGCGGGGCAACATCGACCTGGATGACCTCGAGGCCAGAGCCGAGGAGCACTCTGCCAACCTCGCGGCGTTGATGATCACCTACCCGTCGACCCACGGCGTCTTCGAAGCCGAGGTCAACGAGGTATGCGATGTGGTTCACCGCCACGGTGGCCAGGTGTACGTGGACGGAGCCAATCTCAATGCGCTCGTCGGCGTTGCCAAGCCGGGACTGTTCGGTGGCGACGTGTCCCACCTGAATCTCCACAAGACCTTCACCATCCCGCACGGGGGTGGCGGTCCCGGCGTTGGCCCGATCGGTGTCAAGGCGCATCTCGAACCGTTCCTGCCGGGACATCCGCTTGTTCACGATCAGGTGGGCTCGGGCGATGGCGTCGGCGCGGTGGCGGCGGCCCCCTGGGGGTCGGCAGGAATCCTCCCCATCCCCTGGGCGTATATCGCCCTGATGGGCGGCGAAGGCCTGACCCGGGCGACCTACGCCGCCATCCTCAACGCCAACTACATCGCCAGCCGGCTGGCCCCCCACTACCCGATCCTCTACACGGGAGAGGACGGCCTGGTGGCCCACGAGTGCATCATCGATCTGCGACCGCTGAAGGTGGATTCCGAGGTGTCGGTCGACGACGTCGCCAAGCGGCTCATCGACTTCGGCTTCCACGCCCCGACGATGTCGTTCCCGGTCGCCGGCACGCTCATGATCGAGCCCACGGAGTCCGAGTCGCTGCGTGAGCTGGATCGCTTCTGTGATGCCATGATCAAGATCAAGGAAGAGATCGACGCGGTAGCCGCCGGCGAGATCGCCCACGAGGACAGCCCGCTGTATCACGCTCCCCACACGGCCGAGGAGGTTGTGTCCGACCCCTGGGATCGCCCCTACCCCCGCGAGCAGGGCGCCTACCCGGTCGACTCGCTGCGTGACGACAAGTACTGGCCCCCGGTCGGCCGCGTCGACAACAGCTACGGCGATCGCAACGTGGTCTGCAGTTGCCCGCCGATAGAGGCGTATATGTAGGTCAGTACTCAGTACTCAGTATCGCTCGGCTTGCGCCTCGCTTCAGTACTCAGTATTCAGTATCGCTCGGCTGGCGCCTCGCTTCAGTACTCAGTATTCAGTATCGCTCGGCTGGCGCCTCGCTTCAGTATCCAGTATTCAGTTTGAACTCACCGGACACCTGCAACAATTCTGTACCCGATCGCCCCTCCCGCGCGGTACTGAGTACTGGATACTGAGTACTGGATACTGACTACTGAGTACTGGATACTGAGTACTGGATACTGACTACTGAGTACTGGATACTGACTACTGAGTACTGGATACTGATTACTGAGTACTGACACCTGAGTACTCTGCTCTCATGGACATCGGTATTCAGCTTCCCGAGATCGAACGGTTCGTGCCATGGTCGGAGTACAGGGCTATGGCGGTGGCCGCCGAGGAGGCGGGTTTCGACTCCCTGTGGCTCGGGGATCATCTTCTCTATGACAAGCCGGATGGTGCCAAGGGGCCCTGGGAGTGCTGGACGCTGCTGTCCGCAATCGCCGCGGTTACGGAGCGGGCGCTGCTCGGGCCGCTGGTCACGCCGACGGCTTTCCGGGGTCCGGCCATGCTGGCCAAGATGGCCGGGACCGTTGACGAGATCTCGGGCGGCCGTCTCGTCCTCGGGCTCGGCTCGGGTTGGAATCGGCGGGAGTTCGACGCGTTCGACTTTCCGTTCGACAAACGCGTGACCAGGTTCGAGGAGGCCTTCGCCATCATTGCCGGGTTGATCCGGACCGGGCGCGTCGACTTTACCGGGGAGTACTACCGGGCTCCGCAGACGGAGCTCGTACCGCCGGCGCGGGCCGATCTGCCGATCATGATCGGATCGACCGGTCCCCGGACGCTGGCCATCACGGCGGGGGAGATGAACTGGTGGAACGAGTGGTGGAGCCACTTCGGCAACACCCCGGACGGCCTGGGTCCCCTGGTTGAGCGGGTTGACGGCGCATTGCGAGCAGTCGGCCGGAATCCCTCTGAAGTCGTCAAGTCGGTGGCACTAATGGTCCAGCTTCCCGGCGGAGGGGGCAGGCTGATGGGCGCCGAGGTCGAGGCCGATGCGCCTCCGATCACCGGGAGCCCCGCCGAAATCGCTGATCAGATCCTGCGCTTCTCGCCGTTCGTCGATCACGTGCAGCTGGTCGTCGACCCGATCACCCTGGAATCAATCGAGGCCCTGGCGCCTGCGGTCGCCCGGGTGCACGCCGGCTAGTCGTCGTCGGTGCACTTCCGCTCGGCAGACACCATCTGTTCGAGCAGAACGAGGTCGACGTCGGTGTAGTCACCCCGCCCGTCGATCAACGGTTGAAAATCGGCGGCTTCGTACTCCCCGTCAAACTCGTCGGCCATACACGCGGCCACGGTGCGAGATCGGCCGAGCCGTTCGAGCATCTGTGAGACGGCGTCCCGATCGGCAGTGGATTGCCCGTCGCCGCCACACCCTCCTGCCGGCAACGCCAGCAGCAGCGTCCACGCAACGAAGCGGTTTCGTGTGCTCACCAGTGGATCATCGCTCAGGTTGGGGTCTAGCTAAAGGTATTCGCGCTATGAGAGTGCAGCTGGTGAGAGCCGGTCCCACCAGGGTGCTGCCTCTTCGAGCTGCCCCGCCAGCGACAGCAGCATTGCCTCCTGGCCGAACTGGCCGACGAATTGCACCCCGACCGGAAGCCCCTCTGGGGTCCAGTGCAAGGGGACCGACATGGCCGGCCGTCCCGTGAAATTTGCGATCGGTGTGTACGGGACGTAGCGCTCGAGCTGTTTCCACATCGAGGCCAATCCGGCGCTCTGGTCGAGGGCGCCGTTGCGGATCGGCGGAGTCGCCAGGACCGGCCACATCATCAGGTCGTAGTCGGTGGTGAAGTCAGCTATCCGGTGCGAGACCGCCTGCAGCGTATCCAGAGCGATCATCAAGTCGACCGCCGAGTGATCGCGGGCATGGGCAACCAGGTCCCATGTGAACGGCTCAAAGGCATCGAGTCCACTTTTGCGCTCGTCGAGCTTCGCCAGGAGCCTCATCGTTCGCCAGTCGCCGAGTGTGCGGCGGGCGATTCTGCCGGAGCGCTTGGCGGAAATGGCATCGAGGATCAGCTCGAAGCTGCCGGCCGTCGCCGCGCTCCACAAGATACGGAATGCCTCACTGAGCTGTTCGATATCGAGCACCGGAGCGTCCGGCACCACGACGTGGCCCAGAGACTCGAGGAGCCGGGCAGCGTTCTCCACGGCCAGGACGCACTCGGGGTCTGCAGGGCGTCCCTCGAGGTCGGCGGTGGCGAAGGCGATTCGCAGAGAGCCGGGGTCGGCGTTCACGGCCTGGCGGAATGGCGTCGTGGGCTCCGGAGCCCAGTACATGGCACCGGGGAGGGCTCCGGCGAGCACGTCGAGCATCCGCGCAGAGTCGCGCACCGATCGGCTCACGCACAGGTCGACTGAGATGTAGTCGCTGGCTATCGGGGGAAAGCGCGGGGTTCGGCCCCGGGTCGGCTTCAACCCGAAGAGCCCGTTGCACGACGCCGGGATCCGGATGGAGCCGCCGCCGTCGGTGGCGTGTGCCATGGGCAGCATGCCGGAGGCGACTGCGGCTGCGGCACCTCCGCTCGACCCTCCCGCCGAGTGCTCGAGGTTCCACGGGTTGTTGGTCGCCCCGTGGAGAACCGGCTCCGTCGTGGGGAGGAGCCCGAACTCGGGACTGTTGGTGCGGCCGAGCGAGATCAGACCCGAGGCCAACATGCGCTCGACGGCGGCGCTGGTCAAGGTGGGCTCGAAGTCGCGGAAGAAGACGGAGCCGAAAGTGCAGACGGCTCCCTCGTGGAGGGCAAGGTCTTTGAGCAGGAAGGGGACGCCGTGGAACAGGCCGGCGGGGAGCTCACCCTGAGCCCTCTCGCGCGCTCGTTCGAAGTCCGTCCAGATTACGGCGTTGACCTTGGGGTTCACCGACTCGATCCGCTTGATAGCCTCATCGACGAGTTCGATCGGCTTGACGTCCTCGGCGGCTACGAGCTCAGCCATTGCGGTCGCGTCGAGGTCGTTGTAGTCCTTCATGGCTCCCGAATCTACTCGGCGGGTGGATGGCGGGATCCTCGCGCGGCGGTCAGCTGGCGGCGACGACCGACAACTCCTGGGCGGGATCGTGATAGACCGCGGCGACGTAGCTGCTGATGAAGCCGAACCGGTTCTGCTTGGTGTCCTCGCGAAGGAGGCGGCTGGCGGCGTCCGTCACCGACGGGTTGCTGCGGAGGACCGCGGGGAGGTACTCGGCGGCGGCCTGCCAGGCGCCGGGTGAGCGTGACTCATCCCACTGCAGGTACGAGAAGAAGGTCGCCAGCACAAACCGCGGCGCGATTGCCACGGTGTCGGCGCGAGTTGGCAGCGATGAGAAGATCTCCATGCCGAAAGCCATGCCGTTGTCGCGGCACATCTCGCTCAGCAGCGCTTCCCAGCTTTCCGGAGTGGCGTCGTCTACTGCGACGAACGCCTCCCACTCCTGATCGCTTGCTTCGTCCGGAGAGAGGGTGAGGTAGGAGCGATTGCCCAACGTGATGATCTCGAGCGAGCTTTCGAACGGCTGCGCCCCGTCCTCTTCCCAGGTGAAGCTGATGAGAGTCTGCAAGTGGCCGGCCCGGCCGAAGGCCCGAAAAGCCTCCTCGCCGTCGCTGAATTCCCCCTCGAACAGGTCGGTGAGCACTATTCCGAGATCGAGGGGCACGCGTGGCATCGCGACCTCACCGAGGCCGGGTACGTCTCGAGTTTCGACGAACTCTTGTTCGAGTTCCGTCGCCAGCGCGTCTAGATCCACGACTACTCCGTGCAGTAATGCTGCTACAACAGGTATCGGACACTATCCGGTTTTGCTTTACCGTGTCGAATCTCGCCGGGCGGCCATCGCACCGCTGACTTGTTGACTAGTTAGCCTGCTTCGCAATGACGCCGCAACTCACCGACAGTGATCGGGCCCTCCTCGCAGGTGATTCCGGCTCAGGAATGGCCCTGGCCATGAGGGTGCTCACGGCGGTGGCCCGGGCGATGGGGGCCACCGAGTTGCTGGACATCACGGGCGCCCACATCGACGGCTGCCTCTATCAGGGCCGGGTCGGTCTCGATTTCGTCGAGCGCTTCGCGGCCGATGGAGCCCGCGTCAAGGTGCCGACGACGCTCAACGTCGGCTCCATCGACCTCCTCCATCCCGAGCTGTTTCAGGGAGATCCCGCAGAGGCCCGGGCCTCGCGCCGTCTGATGCAGATCTACGAGGACCTCGGCTGTCGGCCAACGTGGACCTGTGCCCCCTACCAACTCGCGACGCGCCCCGCACTGGGGGAGCAGGTGGCCTGGGCAGAGTCGAATGCCATCGTGTTCGCCAACTCGGTGCTCGGGGCGCGTACCCATCGTTATGGCGATTTCATCGACATTTGCGCCGCTCTTACCGGGCGGGCTCCGGCGGCCGGCCTCCATCTCGCGGAGAATCGCCGCGCCGAGATCGTCTTTGACGTCTCACACCTGACTCCGGCTCTCCTGCGAAGTGATGTCCTGTTCCCGGCGCTCGGACACATAGTGGGTGCCGGCTCAGGAAGCGCGGTTCCGGCAATCGTTGGCCTGCCGGCGGCCACAGAGGATCAGCTCAAGGCACTCGGAGCCGCGGCGGCAGCCGCCGGCGCAGTAGCCATGTTCCACGCCGTCGGGATCACTCCCGAAGCGCCCGATCTGGAGACCGCTCTTCACGGCCGTCGGCCGCGAGCCACAGTGGAGGTGACGAGCGCCGCGATCCGCAACGCGCGCGATCAGTTGTCGACCCTCGCTGGTGGCGCCATCACGGCGGTGTGCGTAGGAACTCCGCACGCTTCCTTGGCCGAGATGAAGCGTGTTGCCGAGTTGATGGCCGGCCGTCACATAGCCACGGGCACAGAGGCCTATATCTCGACGGGACGCGATATCGCGGCCCTAGCGGATGCCGCGGGAATCACCGACCAACTGACCGCCGCCGGCTTCACGGTCGTCACCGACACCTGCACGTACGTCTCGCCGGTTTTGCGCGGCGCTGGACCGGTGATGACGGACTCTGCGAAGTGGGCTTACTACGCCCCGGCCAACATAGGTGTCGATGTCATCTTCGGTTCCCTCTCGGAGGTGATCGAGTCGGCCGTCGCCGGATCGGTGCGGCGCGATGAAAGGCTCTGGTCGGGCTGATGGAAGGCTGTCAGGTGCTCGTGTCCGGTGCTGCCGAGGGAGAGGTTCTCGTCCTGGACGAGCCGCTCAGTTTCTGGGGCGGGTTGGATACGGCGACGGGCGAGATTGTCGACAGGCACCATCCCCAGCAAGGATCCTTTGTCGCCGGGAGAATTGTTGTGATGCCGTACGCGCGCGGATCGTCTTCGACTGCCAACTCGCTTGCCGAGGCGATACATCGAGGAACCGGCCCCGCGGCGATCGTGCTCGCCGAGCCGGATGCGATCGTGGCGCTCGGCGCCATCGTGCCCGGCGAGCTGTATGACGAATGGTGCCCGGTACTGGTGGCCGACGCTGCGGTCCGCGCCGGACTCACGACGGGCCGGCGGGCGGTGGTGGACGCCGCGGGAGTACGGGCCCTCTAGCCCGCGGGAGCCCCTCGTTGTGTGGCCCACAGGGCCAGAGGGGGCGTTCTAGCTGGAGGTGGTCCGGTCGGCCGCGGGGCGATTCGCGTTTGCTGGCGAAGGAGTGGGGGGATCGGTGACGGCGGGCTCGCGGCGCGGTTCGGTCGCCGTACGTATGGCGGGTTCGGAATTGCCGGCGAAGGGGGTGGGGGAATGGGGCGGTCCTTCCCGAGCCGGGA